>JBOGTO010000269.1:0-6433 GCA_050695155.1 Ktedonobacteraceae bacterium | reverse complement strand
GCATTTGGTGCCGGCGGCACCAAATGCAAACCAACAAACCAGTATGAATTGATTCTTTCATGAAGAGGAGGGCATGATGTCTTCTGTCAGTGATTCAAATCCGCAAGGCTCAACCACAGTCTTCGTGCGTAATGCGACCGGCCTGGTGCGCGAACTTTCGCCATTTGATGCCTTCAACCTGGTTTTTTCGGCGGTCCTCATTCCGGTTGGCATCACACAGGTATTTTCGTTCGCGCCTACCTTCTGGCCTAATGCCAATGTGCTGGTCTCATTTTTGTTCTCTATTCCGCTCGTTTTATGCTTTGGCATGGTCTACCTGTACTTCACGGTTGCCATGCCGCGTTCTGGCGGCGATTACGTCTGGGTGAGTCGTATCCTGGGGCCAGGTGTTGGCTTCGTTACGAACCTGTCGCTCACCTTCGTCTTTACCACCTGGATATCCTTCAACTTTACCACCATGATGACCTTGCTGCTGCCCGGCCTGGGCTATGTGGCAGGTTTTACCTGGACGCCCAGCCCACTCACGCAATTCTTGATTGCTACGGTGCTGACCATTATCTTTGCCAGCATGATGACATTGGGAACGAAGCGCGTGGCGCGTTACATGGCCTACAGCTTCGCGGTGGTCTGGATCGGCATGATTGTCTGGCTGGTCGGTCTGGCAATAACGGGACACGGCACTTTCGTTGACAACTTCAACGCGCACAGTGGCACTACCATCTCGCAGGTGACGAGCGCGGCGAGCAAGGCTGGTTTCACCGCAGGTGGCGCGCTCGACTGGGCTGGCACCATTTTCGCCATGATCTATGCTTTCCAGGTCTTTACGGGTTTCCAGTGGACGGGCTACTTCGCGGGTGAGATCAAGAACGTGCGTCGCACTGCTACTGTCTCGATCATTGGAGCGTTGATTATTAGCGCCGTGCTGTACGTGCTAGCGTCGCTGCTGGTGTACAACACCTACGGCGTCTCCAATTTCGCCTCCATTGCCTATCTCGGCTTCAATACCTCGTCGCTGGGCTTCGCGCCCTACCTGCCGGCGCTGGTGAAATTCCTGGCGATCCCCGGCTTCTTGCAGGTGTTCGTGGCCGCCTGTTTCGTGCTTTCGGTGCTATGGTGGACGCCCACCGGCTTCCTGATCGCCACGCGCAACCTCTTCGCCTGGTCCTTTGACCGCCTGGCTCCAGAGGGAGTGGCCGGTATCAATGAGCGCCTGCACACGCCGGTTATCGCTACCGTCATCGTCGCCATCTGGGTCGAGTTCCTGAACTACATGAACATCTACCAGAACCTGGGCGCGCTGCTGCTCAATGTTATCGCGGTCATGGCCGTCGCTTTCATGATGGTCGCGCTGTCTGCCATCGTGATGCCCTATACGCGCCGCTCGCTCTTCGACGCGGCTCCCTCGATGGTACGCGCGCGTTTCGCGGGTGTCCCCGTCATGACTATTGTAGGCGTCATCATGCTGCTAAGCTGGGCTTTCGTACTCTACGTAGCATTCACAACCACCGCCTTCGGCCAGATCGGTGTAAAACCCCTTGTCGAAGCTTTTGCCGTTCCCATCCTGGGCGTGATATATTACGTCATCGTGCGCATCGTGCGCGCTCAACAGGGTATCCAGCTAAAGGCAGCATTCCAGGAGATTCCGCCGGAGTAAGGATAATGATGGAAACATCCGCCTCCGTCCCGGTGCCGAACAGGGAAATGGCAGGAAACGTCCGCCTGCGTCCTGTAGGGACAAGGGGCGGATGTGGGGACTGGTGGGGGCCTTGTGCTTGTCCTCGTGGCAATGTGATGCGCCAGGGTTACGTGAGGCATCAGGACGAAGGCGGATGAATTCCTCCGGTTGTTAAGAATCATCGATAGGCGTGCCTGGGTAGCCAGTGCAAATTATCAGGGAGACAATACATGTCCGATGTTGATGGAAATGATCATCATAATCGCGCAACCCTTTCGTTGCTGGAAACGCTCTTTGGGCGGGACAGGCCGGTGATTGCTATGATGCACCTGCCGCCTCTGCCCGGTCGCCCTTTCTATGATAGCAAGGGCGGCATAGCGGCGATGGTGGACGCGCTGCGCCGCGACCTGGATATTTTACAGGATGGCGGTGTAGATGGCCTGCTCTTCTGTAACGAGGGAGACCGCCCATACTCGTTCCACATTGACCGCGCGCCGGTCGCGGCTATGGCGGCTGTCATCGGCGAATTGCGCCCGCATATTCGCCTGCCCTACGGCGTTGATCTGCTGTGGGACCCCATGGCTGCTCTGGCTGTAGCGCAAGCGGTGCGCGCCTGTTTCGTGCGCGAGGTTTTCACAGGCGTCTACGATAGCGATATGGGCCTGTGGCAACCGGACGCCGCCGCGACGTTCGATTATCGCCGTCATATTGGCGCGGACAATGTGCGCCTGTTCTTCAATATTGAGCCAGAATTTGCGCGTCCCGTTGCAGCGCGTCCCATTGGCGCGCTGGCGCACAGCGTCGTCGTCTCCTCGCTGGCCGATGCCATCCTTATTTCGGGCGCAATGGCGGGCGCGGAAGCCAATCTCGATCATATACGCGAAGCAAAAGCTGCCGTACCTGGTACGCCGGTACTTGCTAATACAGGTGTCAAGGTTGAGACTGTACGCGCCACGCTGGCGGTAGCTGATGGCGTGATTGTTGGCACTGGCCTCAAACACGATGGCTATACCTGGAATCCCGTCGATGCTGAGCGTGTGCGTCGTTTCATGGACGAAGTGCATGCGGCGCGCGCCTTAGTGGGGCCGCGCTTATGACTGCTCGCTATGTACTCGGTATCGATGTCGGTACGACCGCCTTGAAAGCCATCGCATTAGAGCGCGAGCAGGGCATCGTGGCGCAGGCCGAACTGCCCCATGAGCTGCTCTCGCTGCACTCTGGCTGGGCGGAAGAGGATGCCGAACGCTGGTGGACAACCACTGTCGAGGCCATACGCCAGTTGCTCGAGGTCATTCCGGCAGGGAGTATCGAGGCTATCGGCGTCTCCGGCATGGTGCCTGCAATGGTCATACTGGATGCATCCGGTAAACTGCTGCGTAAAAGTATCCAGCAAAACGACGCGCGTGCTATTACCGAGATCGAGGAGTTACGCGCGGCAGTTGACCTGGACGAATTTTTCAGCATCACGGGCTGCGTACCCAACCAGCAAAGTATCGCTACCAAGTGGCGCTGGCTCCAGAGGCACGAACCGCAAGTCGTTGAACGCGCCGCGCATCTCTGCGGCTCCTACGACTTCATCGTCTACCGCTTGACAGGCCACTATTCGCTCGAAGAGAATTGGGCGGCGGAAAGCGGTCTTTATGATGTGACGCAACATCGCTGGCACCTGCCCTACCTGGAACATGCTGGTATCGACCCTGCGATATTGCCGCCAGTGCATCAACCAGCCGCCATCGTAGGCGGGGTAAGCCAGGAAGTGGCAGAATTAACGGGTTTAGTTGCTGGCACGCCAGTGGTGGCGGGGAGCGCCGACCATGTGGCGGCTGCCCTGGCCTCCGGGCTAACGAGCAGCGGTGATATTCTGCTGAAATTTGGTGGCGCGGGCGATATTTTGTACTGTGATGTCCGGCCTGATCCCGACCCGCACTTTTTCTTTGACTACCACGATATTCCCGGCCTGACGCTTATCAACGGTTGCATGGCCTCGAGCGGCTCGCTGGTCAAGTGGTTTTCAAACCAACTGGCGGATGGCGCATCCCCACGAGCGCTGGACCGTGAAGCGCAGGACATTGAGCCGGGAGCAGGCGGCGTCATCGCGCTACCTTACTTTCTGGGAGAAAAGACGCCCATTTTCGATCCTTCGGCCAGAGGCGTTTTCGCGGGTGTCATGTTGCATCATACGCGCGCGCATCTCTATCGCGCCATTCTGGAAGCGGTCTGCTACGGTTTCGCGCACCACCTCGCTCTCCTGCGCGAAGCTGGTCGACCTGTGCTACGTGTTGTAGCGGCGGATGGCGGCAGCCGCAGCGCCCTGTGGATGCAGATAGCTGCCGACGTACTGGACCTGCCCGTGCAGGTTGTGGCTGGCGAAGCCGCCTCCGCCCTGGGAGCCGCCTACGTCGCGGCAATGGGCGTGGGCATGTTTGCCGATTGGAGCGGCATCGCTCGGTTCATCTCTCAGGGCCACATCTATCACCCACAAAGCGCCGTCGTCCCGCGCTATCGCAAAGGCTTTGAGTTGTACCGCGAACTCTATGCGCGTTTGCAATCGTATTTACCAGAGTTGGCGAAACTTGAATCGTGAGTACTAAGGAAGCCGGGATGAGGGCCGGATGCCCACAAGGGGCATCCCTACATGTGGGAAAACCGCCCCTCCTCTTACCAGGCGGGGTGGGGCAGAGCTTTCACTGGTAGGTTTTTTTGGAAAAACCTCAGCAAAGTGGGAGATGTCATTCTGAGCGCAGCGAAGAATCTCTCGCCAGCCAGCACGGAGATTCTTCCAGACCTCCCCAGGCGGTCGCCTGCGAGGAATGACAGGCGAGATCGGCGCCTTTCAAAAAACCTCCCAGTGTAAGGTGGGGCAGAGGGGGGCTGCGAGAGATGTAGTGACGCCCCTTGTGGGCGTCAGGGGCTTGCCCCGCCCTGGCATAATAGCAATATCAAGGAGAAACACACATGTTGCTTACAGGTTTACGCGGATTTATTACGGGTGCAGGCACAGGCATAGGACGCGCCATCGCGCTTGAAATGGTGCGCGAGGGGGCCGACCTTGCTATTACTGACATTGATCTTGCATCGGCGCAAAAGGTGGTCGGCGAGGCTCAGGCGCTGCGGAAGGATGCGCGGGTATGGGCTGGTCAACTTGATGTGCGCGACGCGGCCAGCGTGACAGCGCGAGTCGAGGAAGCGGCGAGTCACCTGGGCGGTCTCGATCTGGCGGTCAATAATGCTGGCGTCTCTTCGATGAAGCGCGTGGTTGACCTGGACGAGGCCGATTGGGATTTCAACATGGATATTAACGCCAAAGGTATATTTCTCTGCTGCCAGGCCGAGGTGCGCTACTTTTTGCGCCAGGGACAACATAATACCATGCGTAGTATCGTCAATACGGCGTCGATGGCGGGCAAGAAGGCCGCGCCATTGCTGGCTCATTACTCGGCATCCAAGTTTGCCGTGATCGGTTTCACACAGGCGCTGGCTCTCGAAACGGCGGCTGATGGCATTCGTGTCAATGCCGTTTGCCCCGGCTATGTGCGCACTTCGATGCAGGAACGCGAAGTGATCTGGGAAGCCAACCAGCGCGGCATTACACCTGAAGAAGTGCGCCAGGACTACCTGCGCGCCATCCCTCTGGGCCGGTTGGAAGAACCAGAGGACGTGGCGCGCGTCGTCGTCTTCCTGCTCAGCGACCGCGCCGCCTATATGACCGGCCAGGCCATCAATGTCACCGGCGGCTCGATCATGTTCTAAAAAGGACGCAACGATGAAACATCGCACCACCATCTTTTTTGCTACCGATGTACACGGCTCCGAACGCTGTTTTATCAAGTTCATCAATGCCGCCAAATTTTTTTCGGCCAACGTCCTGATTCTTGGCGGCGACATTACCGGTAAAGCGTTGGTACCGATTGTGCGCAAAACGGGCGTTAGTAGCTATACGGCGCAGTTTTTGGGGCAGGATGCCACGCTCGAAACAGAAGAGGAGATCGCCGCTTTTGAACGCCAGGTGCGCCAGGGTGGTGCCTATCCCTTTCGCACCACGCGAGAAGAGTTGATTGCTATGGAGTCGGAGCGCGCCCTGGTGGATAAGCTCTTCACGCGCCTGATGGTCGAGAGTGTGCAGCGCTGGTGTGAAATTGCTGAAGAACGTTTGCGTGGGAGCGGGGTGCGCTGCTATATCGACGCGGGCAACGATGACGAGCCGGAGATTGTTGCAACGCTCAAGCAGGCTTCCTTTGTCCAGATGCCCGAAGGCCGCGTGGTGATGATCGACGATGAACATGAAATGCTAAGTTCAGGTTTCGCCAACACTACGCCCTGGCACGCGCCGCGCGACATCCCGGAGGAAGAACTGGCTGCCTTCATCGATACGATGGCAGGTCAGTTGCAAGCGCCGGAACGCGCCGTTTTCAATATCCATGTGCCTCCCTATGCCTCTGGCCTGGATATTGCTCCGCTGCTAACCGATGATATGAAGCCGGTCGTGGTAGCAGGTGAAATCGCCACCGGGCCGGTAGGTAGTAAGGCGGTGCGCGCCGCCATCGAACGCTACCAGCCCCTCGTTTCGCTGCACGGGCATATCCACGAATCGCGCGCCGTCAATAAGATTGGTAGCACTACCAGCATCAACCCCGGCAGCGAATACGGCGATGGCAACCTGCGCGGCGCGCTGGTCAACCTCAAAGGCAACAAACTGTTAAGCTATCAACTCGTGAACGGCTAAGTCCATTGTCCGTAGGGGCGGGGGTGGTGTGGGGA
>JBOGTO010000268.1:0-9622 GCA_050695155.1 Ktedonobacteraceae bacterium | reverse complement strand
GGGGAGGGGACCCTTGCGGTCGCCCTCGTCCCTAAAACGTGAATTTAGTCATGCGGGCGCACCAGCCAGTAGCGCCCGTTTTCGCGCATCATGATACGCTGGTCGATCATCTCGCGGCGCAAGCTGGCGACATCATCGTGGAATGTGCGCATGATGGCGTTGACCTCTTTTTCGTCGTAAAGCCGTCCCCACTCGAACGAACGCGCGATTTCTTCCATGATATAGCGCCGTTTTTTGTATTGCGCCGGAATAGTCACGAGTCGCCCATCTCGAATGAAGGTGGCGACGACGCGCGCGCGTTCATCGCTTTTGGGCGGCAGCGGCTCGCTGGCGAAGACCATTTTCGCAACATGCTGCGTACTCTCCGCCAGTTGCTCGATACCCGCGCTATCCAGTTCGTAGTAGCGATAATTGTTCTCGCGCCTCACCTTCACCAGACCCGCTGCAACCAGCGACTCCATATGATGCGAGATGGTGGGCGGCGCAACATCCAACGCCTGCGCCAACTCCTGCCCATACATCGGGCGCACCCCCAGCAATCCCAGAATGCGGATGCGCGTCAAATCGGACAAAGCTCGTCCCAGCACAACCAGCGACTTCATCTCATCCGTCGAAAGCGGCGTCGAGTTCGTGGCGTTTGTTTCCTCTTGCATAGCTAACTCCTTATTATGTAATTATACAATTGTATAATTACATAATAATAGAAGAAGAAAGTTTTGTCAAGAGGATGAATTTTGCAACGCAGCTAGAAGCTGTCATCCTTCGCTGCGCTCAGGATCTCTCGCCGACCACGCATAGATCCTTCGCTGCGCTCAGGATGACACTCCCGCTTCTACGGACAATCCGGCAATCTGATCTATCCTCCGCTATATCCCACGACGCTTGTTTCGCCGGGCGTCGTTCCCATGAAGTTGAAATACAGGGCGCGCTCGGCCACTATGGGCAGCGTAGGGTCGGTGCCGGGGAGGGATTGTACGAGGATGGAGGTGTCTTCTGGTAACGCGCCTTGCAAGTTGGCGGGGATGAAGAGGAAATTGTTGGCGTTGACCTGTAACACGCTCATAGCCGGGATGTTGACCGTCAATTGCGAGAGGAAACGGGTCGAGCCGCGTGTCACGAAGAAAGTTATGGCGGCGCTCGTTGACACATTGTTGGGGTTGAAAAGCGTAATGGCTTCGCTGAAATTGTTGCCCAGATGTCCCTCGGCAAAGCTGTAGACGTTGGGCAGGCTGGATGAGCCGGGCGTGACGCCAACCACCTCTACTCCAGTGGGAATGGGGACAAGCGCCGGGTTGCTGAAGAACTGCTGGCGTTCGCTGGCGATGGGGATGCCGTTGGTTGTTACCACCTGTATAGCTACCAGCGAGCTACTAACATCGGCGTTGACATTTTCGACGAACTGACTTTTGGCCGGAACGCTCACACTGACAATCTTTGTAGTGCCGCCGGGCAGCGCGTAGGTGATGCTCACATTCGCTGCTGTACCTGAACCGTTCACGTCGGGATTAGCGAGAATCAGGTACTCTTGCGAAGCACTGCCTGTGCTGCCATCAGCATAATACCAGCTCGTAGCAGGGGTCACGCCCTGTACAGAACTACCACCCTGCACCAGGGTAGAGACGCCTGCTACAGAAGTGCGGAAGTACATAGGACGCTCGACTACCACCGGCTGGTTGGAGTCTACCTGGATGTAGAATGTCTTGCCCGCGCCCAGCGTGTCGTTCGCCATCAGCGTGTTGCGCTGTCCGGCGGGAATGTTCATGCTGGCCTGCCCGATCATAGTGCCGCCGCTAAAGTAGCTGACGATGACGGTGGCGGTTGGCTGGCCGATAGGATTGAGCGCGGTAATAAAGGTGCTGTAACCCGGCAGCGTCTCGCCATTGGCAAAGGTGAAATGCATAGCGGTCTGTGTTTGCCCGACGATATCGGAGCCACCCAGCGTATTGCCCAGGTAGCTAAAGTAGATGGGACGCTCGGCTACGATGGCAATATCCGAAGTGATGTACAGAGAAACATCTTGCCCCACGCTGGCATTACTGGCTACGCGCACCATATTGTTGACGTTGATAGTCGAGCGCGTGCTGGGATTAAGAGTGAGCGACTGGCTGAACGGCCCCTTGCCGCGCAGCAGGTAGTTGACCGTGACATGCGCAAAGCTGCCGACGGAGGGATTTTCGAGGGTCAGGTACTCCTGAAAGTGATTGCCGACGTGTCCTTCCGCCAGGTACCATTTCGTGCTGGCGGGAACAGAACGCGCCTGCGGCAGCGACACCGCCGCGATCACAAAGCCGTAAGCGTTAGCCGTGCCTATCCCGGTCGCCATATCATAGCCGCTCGTGGCGGGATAGAAAAGGTTATACCCGCTCGTCACGTCATGGAAGGCGCGGGCGTACAGCGTACTCGAGTTGAGCAGGGTATAGAGCAATGGGTTGAGAAAGCCGAGGTTGCTGCCACCTTGCGATAGGGCGTACTGGTCGGTCAGGGCAACGATAGCCGCCCACATGGGAGCCGCCGCCGAAGTGCCACCCACACTCACGAATGGCGCTGAGCAGGCGGCAGCAATCGTGCAGTAGACCAGGTAGCCAACATTGGGATCGGCGTTCATAGCAATATCCGGCACTTCGCGGCAATACTGCCCGGAGGTAGCACTACAGGGCGAGCCACTGCTATAATTCGCATTGATGACTCCCGGCCCAGTTTGATAAGAGGGCATGCTCCACAACGTGCTGACGCCGCCGCCCGAACCAAGAGAGTTCGCCTGGTCAGACCAGGCAACTTCATTATTATAGCTGCCATTGCTATTGATGGTGAGATGCGTACCACCCACACCCGTCATGTAGGGATTGCTGGCCGGATCATCAACAGCCAGGTTTCCATCGCCACAATCATAAGCGCCATTATCGCCTGAAGCTGCCAGCAAGCTCTGGCCTTGCGCGCTGGCCTGGATAAAATATTGTTCTTCTGCTGCAACGGCAGACGCTCCCAGGCTAGCTTCACAGATGCCCCAACTATCGCTGACAACGGGAATGTCATCGGCCAGGATTTGCGTCCACTCGTCGTTGTAGCCAATACCTGCTGGATCGTTAGGAGCCTCGTAAACGAAGAGATTGGTCAGGTTATGCAACATAGCAAGCTCGATTTCCATATCAAGCTCGACTTCCAGCCCGCCCTGTCCCTGCGCAGTCGGGCCGCCATCGATCAACTTAGTATTGATGCGCGTGGGCGAGTTGGCATCATAGCAGCTCTGGAAATTACTAATATCGGACGGCGTATACAAATCGAGTTCAAACAGGGCGATGCTCTGCCCTTCGCCATGCAAACCAGCGTTGTAGGCACCCGTGAAATTGTAGGCCGAGGCGAATTGCGCGGGTATGAGATATTGCAGGGCATTGCTGCCGGAGCCGGGGCAACTGATGGCGCGCGGAGACCTGCCACCGGCAACGGGACTTACATGCATAGGAGGATGGGTACGCATCACAGCATCGCTTAACCCATTGATGTTCACAATGAGCGGGCGCAGAGCCAGTGGCACGCGGGGCGCGCTGCTGTTGGCATAAAATATACGTCCCTGGCGCGAGCGGTACGAGCGTATTTGCACCGCGAAGGCCTGTTGCGCCTGGGCTACTGTGCCAGAAAAATCAATGACCTGCTGCCCGACCTGGGCGCGCGTAACGGTGAAGCCCTGCGCGCGCAGGTAGTCCACTACCTGCTGCGCATCCTGCGCCGTTGGGCCATACTGCGCGGCAAACTCCGCCGGACGCAAATAGCGATGGTAGAGATACGAACCAGGCGTATACAGGCCCTGCACATATTGTTTTAGCTCACTCATATTGCGCAGGCTCAAATTAAAGCTCATTGAGAGGCGCAACTGTGGATCAACACCGCCCAGCGCCTGGCTCCGCGCTACGAGAGGCGACACCGCCGCAATCTCTGCGGAGGGCGTTTGCGAACTGGCGAATGTCAAACGAGACATAAATAAAGGCCCGATCAAGCATAGAAGCATACTAACAAGCATTATCCCCATGAACCATCTGGAACGCTGCATAACGATCCCCCTTACCGGATTATGTGAGACGAATAAAAATCACTATTTCTTCCAGTATAGTAATGGGGCCGAAATTTGGGGATGTACACCGGATGAATATTCACGACCAAAATCGGCCCTGTCATTCTTCGCTGCGCTCAGAATCTCTGTGTGCCAGGCGAGATTCTTCGCTGCGCTCAGAATGACAGGCTCAACTTTGATTGGTAATGTTCATGACGGACGCGATCGATCGCGTCCCTGCATTTTGTGATGTGTTATTGATATACTTCCATGTTGCCGTGATTTTTTCGTGATAGATAGAGATTAAACTAAGAGTGTCGAAAGGCAAGAAGTTCTGAATGAAGAGGAACTTCACAGAGCAAGCAAAATAATCTTTGAAGTTCGTTTGCATACACTAACCCATCAGGGAGGTAATACCATGAGTATCTTCAGAAATGTGCAGCCCAAAGCGGCCACACAGGTTCCCGAACCGCCGCTGGCGCGGTTCTTGTTCGCTGACACTCGTATTGCGTGGGTCTGGTTACTCGTGCGTGTCTATGTAGGTTGGCAATGGCTGGTGGCAGGCACCGAAAAGCTGACCGGCTATTCTATTGACGTTGGTTCGTTTGGCACCCATGCGGGCAACTCCTGGATCTTCACGAACCATCCGGGAGCGGCGCTGACCGGTTTCCTCAATGGCGCGCTGGCGCAGGCTAGCGGAGCGCATCCAGCGGTGCAGGGGTGGTATGGCTGGCTCGTCGAGCATATCGGATTGCCGGGCGCAGGCGTCTTCACCTACGCGGTCACCTTTGGTGAAATCCTGGTCGGCCTCGGCCTGATCTTCGGCGTCTTGACGGGCATCGCCGCCTTCTTCGGCCTGTTCATGAACTTGAACTTCATGCTGGCAGGCGCGGTAAGCATCAACCCCATCATTGGTGGATTGGCGCTCTTCCTGGTGCTGGCCTGGCGTGTCGCGGGCTACTACGGTGGCGACCGCTACCTGCTGCCACTGCTCGGCACCCCCTGGACGGGTACCTTAGCCAGAGAGCCTAAAGCGAATGACAGGGCGACTACCCCACCTCCGGCCCATATAATGAGTTAAAACAAGAGCAGGGACACAAAGAGCGGGGTGATTGCAGGGGCGCGATTATGAAGTTTCAATGATTAAGCAGGTATTCATCATGCCGGTCTATATCCCATTAATTTCTGAAACTTCATAATCGCGCCCCTACAATCACCCCGCTCTTTGTGTCATTTTACCTGATAAATGACACTTTGTGTGGCTGCTCAGGCGTTCAGTAAAACCTTTACCATAACCGCGCCAGCAATGACGTGGTTTGCCGTATAACTGTTCCCCGATACTGTAGGGACCCTTGTAGATGGCGTTCAAACAGCGATGTCTTCTGACTCTGCCAAAGCATTCAAGCTATCACCGGGGTGAAAATCGGGCCTGCCTGCTGCGTCGAAGACGATGCCGATGGCGGCTTGCATGGCTCCATAGAGGGCTGCATCACCCTGCAACTGCGACAGGCGCAACAGGAAAGCGTCTCCCGCATGGCTGCGTATCAGTTGCTCAATGGGTTGCAAGAAGAGCTGCTCGGCATGGGGCAGTTCAGCCAGGTCTCCTCCAAGTACGACGATTTCAGGATCAATGACAGCCGCGAGGTTGATAATGGCGATTGCCAGGTATTCATACATAGCGCGTATAGCTTCTAATGCTTGCTGATCTCCTCTGAAAGCGCGTTCGCAAAATGCCTCTATAGACTCGCCTGGATTGCCTGACGCCTGTGACTCTGATAGCAGTTGATCGATGCTAACCAGCGATTCGAGGTATCCGCGCGGGCCAGCGTGTTTGTAGAGGCTGGCACGATCTATGACCATGTTCCCGACTTCACCAGCGGCTTCAGCGCCGCCTCGAAAGAGATTGCCATCCAGCACGATACCCGCGCCAACGCCCCTGCCCGCAAAGAAGTACACGATATTGCGGTAGGAGCGAGCGCAGCCAAATTCGCATTCACCAATAGCCGCCAGGTTGACATCGTTGTCCATAGCGACAGGCACACCGAACAGGCGCTGCAGCTCGTCGCGCAATGGGCGATTGTTCAAGCCGGGGAAGATCTTGGCGGCGTCAACATACCCGGGGTCAGGCGTCAGATGCACGACGCCGGGGACGGCAACTCCCATCGATAGAATGGTGGCTTGCTGACCGGCGAAATGACTCATGGCGTCGCTGACGAAGGAGTTCAGCTCGGGCAAGACACTTTGAGGCGTCTCGAGTGAGAGGGTACGCGCGACGCGCCTGACGATTTCACCATTCAGGGTCGCAATGGCTATACGCGCCTCCCGCGTGCCAAGTTCGAGGCCAAGCACAAAACCGGCATCATCGCGGAAACTGTAGAGTTCGCCCAGTCGCCCGCCCGTCGGCTGCGACTTACCGGTGCAGAAAATCAGGTTGGCCTGCTCAAGCGCGTCCACGATGCGTGAAACAGTCGGACGCGATAGTTTCAAGCGCCGCGCTATTTCGGCACGCGAAATCGACCCCTCTTCATGGATGAGTTGCAAAATGAGCCTGCGGTTGGATACGCCCTTAACCGAGGACCAGGATAACCTTCTACTCATATTTTGATTTTGCTTATATCCCAATATACAGGTATTTCCTTTTCTTCCCAGTGTAGAGTATAGTCGCCACGCCTGTCGAGTGTCAACGTCGTTTTTTCCATTGACAGCCCGTTCATCGTATGTTACCATAAGAATGTTACATCATGTAACAAAGTTTATCATTCGATTGGGCATGTTGTCAAAACCGGACAACGAGGAGGATTTATGGCGAGTTCTCAGCCACAAAGCAGGTTTGGACGACTACGGAAGGATGCCATTAGCGTTATCGGGGCAGTCGCGCTTGCGATGGCGTTCATGGGTCCAGCGACCAGCGTATTTTTTAACACCCAGCCCGCCACAACAGGCGCGGGGTATGCGCTCCCTCTGGCGCTTATACTCGCGTTGATTGTATGCGTGCTGGTAGCCTCAGCGATTGGCGCATTCGCTAAGAAGATACCCACCGCAGGCTTTGCCTATACCTTTAACACGCATGGCTTTGGCAAGCGTGGCGGCTTCATGTCGGGCTGGATACTGGCTTTCTCCTATGCGATGGTTGGGCCGATGCTACT
The DNA here is from genome assembly GCA_050695155.1 of Ktedonobacteraceae bacterium. Taxonomy (GTDB): domain Bacteria; phylum Chloroflexota; class Ktedonobacteria; order Ktedonobacterales; family Ktedonobacteraceae; genus CF-113. The sequence continues at coordinate 2,431 of JBOGTO010000268.1, read as the reverse complement.
CGCAGCCATTGGCGCGCTCACCTCAGCATTCTTCGTAACGCAGTGGAATATCAACATTCCCTGGTGGGCCTTTACCATTGCCTTCGCCGTCGTCGTATGGGGCATCGGTATCCTGGGTGTCAGCCGCACCGCTACCACCGCGCTTATTTTTCTCGCCCTCGAAGTATCTGTCATGCTGGCCTTATTCGTCACCATTCTGGCGAAAGGTGGCGCGCAGGGCATATCGCTCGCGCCTTTCAATCCAGCCAACTCACTGAACGGCATATCGGGTCTGGGTATCGGCCTGCTGTGGGGTATTCTGTACTTTGTTGGTTTTGAGTCTGCCGGAACGCTGGGAGAAGAGACGCGCAACGCCCGGCGCAGCATCCCGATCGCACTTTTTACCGCCGTTGGCGTGATTGGCGTCTTTTATGTACTCTCCGGCTGGGCAGCCTCGCTCGGTTACGGTAGCAGCCATGTGAAAGCATTCGTGAACGATGGCAGCCCCTGGACGACGCTAACTTCCACCTACTGGGGATCGGGCGTGGTATGGATCGTTTCGCTGACCGCGCTGAACAGTATCTTTGCCAATCTGATCTCAGGTATTAACGCGACGGTGCGCGTTCTGTTCGCAATGGGACGCGAGGGTCTTATCCCGCGTGGCCTCGGCCAAACCACTACGCGCGGCAACCCCTCAGTTGCTTTGACAGGCTACATGATCTTCGCGCTGGCCTTCGCCCTGATCGGCGGCGCGCTCTGGACGCCACTGGGCGCGTATGGATTTTTCGGCACTATTCTGGGCCTGGGCATCGTAATTACCTACATTCTCGTCAACCTGGCATTGATCGTCTTTTACAGGCGAGATTACCCGGCAGAGTTCTCCATCTGGCGTCACGGTATTTTCCCTGTGCTAGCCAGCCTGCTCATGCTGCTGCCCATTTATGGCATCGTCTACCCGGTGCCAGCTTATCCTAACAACCTGGTACCGTACATCATGCTCGTATGGCTCGTGCTGGGAGGCATCTATCTCTACCTGATTGCCAGCCGACGACCCGAACTGCTCGACGCTATGGGGCGTGTCATGGTAGATGAAAAACCCGCCACCGCGACGAGCGAATCAGGAGTACTAGCAGAGGAGGCATAGAATGTACCTGCAACGCTTGCGAGAGCGCAATCCGCAACTGCTTGAGGCAGCAGTCACGCTTCACCAGGGCGGTCGCATCCCGCCCAATACCTGGCTGATCGACCTTGATACCATTGTCGAAAACGCGCGTGTGCTGGCTACCGAAGCGCGACGGAATGGCCTGACCACGTACCTGATGAGCAAACAATATGCTCGCAACCCCTATGTCACCGCGCTCGCACTTGCCAACGGGCTGTATAAAATGGTGGCCGTCGATGCGGCATGTTCGCTGATGGCTCGCCGCTACGGATTGCCGGTTGGACACATGGGGCATCTCAACCAGATTCCCCGCCAACTGGCGCCAGCGATGGTGGCAATGCGCCCGGATGTCATCACCGTCTACAATAGAGAACACGCGCGCTGGATCGATCGCGCCGCCGCCGATCTTGGCCTGACCCAGGATGTGCTGATCCGCGTTTCTGCCGATGGCGACATCTTCTTTGACGGCCAGGAGGGTGGCTTCGACGAAAGCGAAGTACCGGCAGCCGTTCATGAAATTGCGCGCCTGCGCCATGTACGGCTGGTGGGTGTGACGGCCTTCCCCTGCGTGCGTTATAACCACCGGCCCGACGAAAAGCCAGAGGTGACGCCCAACCTGCATACCATTCTCAGGGCAGCCGCAACGATGCGCTCACTGGGTGTCGAGGTCAAACAGATCAACGCGCCCGGTAACACCTCGTCGGTCAATATGCCCTTGCTGGCGCAGCATGGAGCCACGCACGTCGAACCCGGTCATGGATTGCTGGGAACCACGCCCAACCATGCCTTCAATGGCACGCTGCCAGAGCGTCCCGCGTATGTCTATGTCAGCGAAATCTCACACCATGCTGGAGAGCGAGCCTATGCCTATGGCGGTGGCCTGTTCCACGATGGCTACATTCCCGGCTCCAAAGTGGGCGCGCTGGTCGGTTCTACATGGAGCGAAGCAGCCGATAATGGGGTAGAGTACCTGCAAGACATCAAGCAGATTATCGACTATCACGTTGTTCTGCAACCGGGCAGCAAATGCAAAGTTGGGGATACGGCCCTGCTCGGCTATCGCACGCAGATGCAGATGACGCATTCCTATATCGGGCTTGTCACCGGTCTATCCGGCAAACGCGAAATGACGCTGCGCTATTTGTTCGATCACGCCAGCACTGCCCTGGACGAGCATTACAACCCGGTCGATCCTGAAATTGTGCGCCGCGATATTGAGCAGTTGGTGGCAACTTATGTGTAACAAAGCGAGGGGCGTTTCTGGTGGAAACGCCCCTCGCTTTGTTATAC
>JBOGTO010000267.1:0-2592 GCA_050695155.1 Ktedonobacteraceae bacterium | reverse complement strand
TCTACTAGGACGACGAAGCGGCTTGTCAGGCCCGTTCCTAGTAGAGGCGACCCTTGCGGTCGCCTTTCAAGCCACTTTTAAATCGCCTTGTTTGACGACGAATTCCTCTTGTATCGTCCATGCTTTGTGTGCTACAGTTTCTCTAATCGGTGAGGAAGAGGTTCTGGGTGGGAGTTTTATGACTGTCTCACTACCCGATAGACTGCTCTATTCTCAACGCTGTTCCGCATGAGCGCGCGAAAGGGATATTGATGATTGACCATGACAATCTGGAAGATTTTCGAGATGCGCAGACCTATGATCTGCAAGACGAGGGCTATTATGACGATTATCCCTTGACCGAGCAGTGGGCGCGCGCGCTGGGAGGACCTCTGCTGGACCTGGCATGTGGAACGGGGCGTATGGCCCTGCGCCTGGCGGCGCTTGACTATCAGGTGACGGGGGTAGATATTACCCCGGAAATGATTGCGCGAGCGCGCCAGAAGGCGGCGCAGCAAGCCGCCTCTATTGAGTGGGTGGTAGCCGATGCGCGCGCCTTCCATCTCCAGAAGCAGTTTGCTTTCATTTATATGCTGGAAAATGCCTGGCAATTCTTTCTGACACGCGAGGACCAGGAAGCGCTGTTGGCGCGCGTCCGCGAACATTTGCTCCCGGAGGGATGTTTTCTCTTTGAAACACGCAATCCTACCCCGCAAAATCTTACGGAAGTACGCCATCCAGAAGGAGAACAGTACGCGATGCCTGATGGAGGGCAACTCGTGATTACTGATCAGCAACACTACGATCCCATGAGCCAGATCCAGCACTACACACGCCATCTCACGTTTCTCCGTCCGGGAGGTCAACAGGAGGAGAGGACCCTGCGTGTGGCCCTGCGCTATGTTTTCCCCCAGGAGATGGAAGCCTTGCTCTACTATAATGGGTTGCAGATCCGCACCTGTTATGGCAACTGGCAACAAGAGCCTCTGACAGCCACTTCTCGCTCGATGATCTATGTCTGCCAGAGACGTGTCTAGCCCCTTGCTCATGTTCTCGTCTCGCTGCCTGACCAGCCTCTTCAAGCGCAGGTTGGCCCACGAGCAAGGAATGGACAACATTCATCAGCCAGGGTCAGGACACGACGAACAGCGTCACTCTGTCTTGCACAGTGGTCTGGGGGGTCTTATCGACCCAGAACTGGGTAAGAATTTTGCCGTCGGATGGTTGGAGCGCATACACTCTGTTGCCCGGCGTGCTATAGTAGACGGCATCGTGGCTGGCGACGGGGGCCATGTCTATGGCATAGCCGCCTGAGAAATCGGTGTTACCCGGCGCTGGCGTGGGCGTTTTCTCGGTGCCATCCAACAATTTCACTGGCGTCGTCCAGCGTGTATCGCCTGTCTGAGCATTCAAAGCCACGATATTAACGAGGTCTTGCGTATTGCCTGTCGAACTGAACTGGCTGGTTTCAAAGTAGAGAGATTGGCCTTGTAGGACCGCACCGGTTATACCTCCAACACTCCACTGGTAGCGCCAGCGCTGCGAGCCATCGAGGGTGCTGAGGGCGTGCAGGGTCGTGATGCTGTTGGGCTGTTTAGCCGTCGCGGGCCAGTCCTGGTTGTAGGTCTGGAAGTAGAGCAGATCGCCGGAGACTGCCAGGTAAAAGCTGCCGTTCGGCTCCTCGCCTATCATCTCCGGCGTTTGCCAGAGCCTTGTTCCGGTGGCCGCGTCGTAGGCGGCGGCGCGTGATTGAACCATCTCGTTTACAGTCATGCCATGAGAATCTACGTAAGAAGGAATGACCGGCTTCAGGTTATACTCCGTTGTGTAGATCACGCCATTGACGATTTGCGCCGCTACGACGGGCATTCGCCCCGAAATTAGCGTGCGGTTCTGCCAGAGTATCGAGCCGTCCTTTGCACTCAGGCCATAGCGTGTGAAGATGTCCTGCCCGTTGTAGCGATACCAGACCACTGCGTAAAGCAACTGGTCGGTCAGGGTAATGATCCTGAAACCTTCGGTGTTATCCGTCCCGCGCGCCGGGTCGATCCTGGCACCCGCGATGGGGTACTGGCGCTGCCAGAGTTGGTGGCCTGTGCGCGGGTCGCGCGCGGTCAGCGTACTGACATCAGACGTTTTGGACTCTACCAGCGTATAGACGGCTGTGCTGTTCACAAAGGCTCTGGCCGAAGGCTGACGCCAGAGAACAGAGCCATTGGCGGTATTGAGGGCGTACAGGTATTGCCCGCCATTCAGCTTATTTTCCTGAGTTTCAATATACAGGATGCCATGAACAACAAAGGGCTGGTCCAGGGTACTCAACCCATTTGTGCCATCCGCCACTGTTTCACTACCCGCAAAGGTATGTTTCCACAGGATGCTATGGGTCTGGCTATCCAGGCGGTACACGGTCTTGTTCAGATAGGCATAGAGTCCACTCGCGCCCGCGATGCCGAGAAAAGTAGATGGTTGCCCGCGCTGCGAAAGAGTGGTGACGAGTACAAAGCTGCCTACGATCACTACAAGGCAGAGGACGGCGGCCAGTTGCGCGAATAGCACGCGAGTGCGGCGCGGGCGCGATTTGCGCTGCCCATGTGGGCCTGGGTGCGACAT
>JBOGTO010000266.1:0-4020 GCA_050695155.1 Ktedonobacteraceae bacterium | reverse complement strand
CCCTTGCGGTCGCCATGCTAACCAAAACTGGGCAAATTCTTGGCGAACGGGTTGCCGTTTTCCGGCGGTCGGTTGACAACGGCAATCGTGCAGCGCGAAACACAGATCAGCTTATCGTTCTCATCGGTGATTTTCACATCCCACACCTGCGTCGTGCGCCCGCGATGAATGGGCGTGGCAATCCCGGTCAATTGTCCATCGCGTTTGGGCCGCAGGTGATTGGCGTTGATCTCCAGTCCAAAAGCCATCTGCTTACTGGCGTCGATATTCAAAACCGTACCGAGCGAAGCAATCGACTCGGCCAGCGTAATCGAAATGCCGCCATGCAAATATCCAACCTGCTGGCGGTGATTAGGCCCAATCGGCATCGTAGCAACCACCCGGTCTTTCTCCGCCGAAACCAGCGTAATATCGAGTATTTCCCACACCGACCCCGCGCGCGTACTGTTAATCATTGCTACAATCTCGTCACTCGAAATATCCATCTGTTTGTAAATCCTCTTCTTGACTGAATGGCTGTCATTTCGTGGCCTCCATTATAAAACAAAAAACATTCTCCAATGGCATCGCAGCAGAATATGTCGCCGACGGCGACATATTCTGCTGCGATGCCATTGGAGAATTAACTACCCTTGACAACCCTATCACCCAAACAAGATACTATCTATACACAACAAGAAAGCCAGTTGACACGATAAGGAGCAATGTATGTTCGACAAAAGTATCATTGGCCGCAGCTTTCCCCCTTTCAGCATCGAAGTTGAGCGCGGCAAAATCCGCGAACTGGCGCTAGCCATTGGCGACGAAAACCCTGTGTATTCGAGCAAAGCAGAGGCGCAGGCGGCTGGCTACGAAGATGTGCCAATCTATCCCACCACGCCCACTACCTTCACTTTCTGGGGCAATCGCAAGATGGTTGGGCAGCTTGTAAGCGCGGGCATCAACGTGATGCGCATCTTGCACGGCGAGGAAGAGTACGAATATCTCGCGCCCATCCATCCCGGCGACACGCTTACCGGCGTCTTCACCATTGTGGACGGTAAAACGCGCCAGGGATCATCGGGCGCTTCGATGGACATCATCACTACCGAAGTACAATATACCAATCAGCACGGCGCGTCCGTCCTGAAAGCGCGCCAGGTCATCGTTGTGCGCGAATAAAGGAAAAGGAGAATCCTCTTATGACCAGCAACGCTCAGACTCCCACAAAGCTGTATTATGAAGATGTACAGGTGGGCGACGAGATTCCCAAACTGGTGAAAGCGCCCATCACACACCTGCAACTCGTACGCTACGCCGGTGCGTCCGGCGACTTCAACCCGCTGCACACCGACCCCAAAATCGGCGAATTGATCGGTACAGGCGGCATCATCGCGCACGGTATGCTCATCATGGGTTTCGTCGGCCAGTTGCTCAGCGATTATGTCGGCCCAACTGCGCTGCGCAAGTTCGGCGTGCGCTTCAAAGGCATGACCCACCTGGAAGACGTAATTACCTGCACCGGCACCATCACCGAAAAATACGAAACCGACGGCATCGCCTACATCGCCGGCAAAACGCAAGCCGCCGACCAGAACGGCGACGTGAAAGCCAGTGGCACATTCGTAGCGGCGCTGCCACATCGAGCGTAATTTGACGAGGGCGTGGCAAGGGCATGGTAGAGGGACGAGGGCGGCGCAAGCGCCCCCTCCCATCGTCCCTTCATCCCCCGCCCCTACAACGGTTCGCCATATGGTAGAAGTAGGGGCGGGAGAGGTTGGGAAAGGTGGTGGGGCGCTTGCGCCGCCCTCGTCCTCGTTCCCCTAAAGATCACGTAATATAAACAAAAACAAGAACGGAGAACATACAACATGGGAATGCTTGATGGCAAAGTTGCCATAATCACCGGTTCCGGGCGCGGCATCGGCTCGGCAACGGCAAAGTTGTTCGCTGCCAATGGCGCGCGCGTCATCGTGAGCGATCTCGATCCCAACCCGGCAGAGGAGACCGCCGCCGCCATTCGCAGCATGGGCGGACAGGCCGCCGTCATCCCTGGCGACGTTACAGACCCTGCCTTTCCCGCGCAACTCATCAAGGGAACGCTCGACACCTTTGGAGGCATCGACATCATCGTCAACAATGCTGGTTATACCTGGGATGCCGTGATCCAGAACATGACTGACAAGCAGTGGTACGCCATTATGGATGTGCATACTACCGCGCCGTTCCGTATTTTGCGCGAAGCCTCGCACTTCATCCGCGACGCCGCTAAAAAAGAGGCTGCTGCTAATGGGCGTGCCAACCCGCGTAAAGTAGTCAATATCACCTCCGTCTCAGGTGTCTATGGCAATGCGGGGCAGGCCAATTACTCAACTGCCAAAGCAGGTATCACCGGCCTGACTAAAACGCTGGCAAAAGAATGGGGCCGTTACAACGTGCAGGTCAACTGCGCCTGCTTCGGCTTCATCGAGACGCGCCTGACTGCTGCTAAAGAGACCGCCGAAAAAATCCAGCGTGATGGTGAAGAGGTCGCTCTGGGCGTCCCCGACAACATGCGCAGCCTGGCCGCCATGACCATCTCGCTAGGCCGCCCCGGCACACCCGAAGAGGCAGCGGGTCCCGTCCTTTTCCTGGCCTCGCCCCTCGCCAACTACGTCTCTGGCATCGTGCTGGAAGTGACGGGAGGCCGCGCAATATAAGAAATGTACGCCCAATATCCGTAGGGGCGGGGGTGGGGATGATGTGGGGTGGGGGCCTTTAGGGTCGCCCGCCCCGTTGGGGTGATTGTATTACCACAATCTGAACGAATCGAACAGGGACGCGGGCGACCACAAGGGTCCCCACCCTACCCAACACCACCCCCGCCCCTACGGTGGTTTGAACGACCAGAATAATACCCAACCGAGAAAACAAGCCATGCTAAACAAACAAGAAATTCTATCTTTAGAATCGCTCCTACAAAAAGGGCAGGTCTTCACCGATCCGGCCTCGCTGCTCACCTACGAGGTGGATGCAGGCGTTGATCGCGGGATGCCCGACGGCGTGGTGCTGCCGCATTCGGCGCAGGATGTGGCGCGTATTGTGCGCTGGGCGGCTGAACATCATGTTCCCCTGGTAGGGCGCGGCGCTGGTACAGGGCTTTCGGGCGGCGCGGTGGCCGAGCATGGCGGCCTGATCGTGGAATTTTCGCGTATGAACCGCGTACTCGATGTGGATGCCTACGGGCGCAGCGCGGTCGCTGAGCCGGGGCTGATTAACCTGCGCCTGGATGAACAGGTTCGGGCGCATGGACTCTATTTTCCGCCTGACCCGGCCAGCCAACGCGCCTCGACTATCGGGGGCAACGTCTCCGAAAATTCTGGTGGGCCGCATTGTTTCAAATATGGCGTCATGACCAACTATGTGACGGGTATGCAGGTAGTCTTAGCAGATGGTCGCATTGCGCAGGTAGGTGGGCGCGCCCTTGATTATCCCGAATACGATTTTTGTGGCGTACTGACTGGCAGCGAAGGGATGCTGGTACTCATGACCGCTATCAATGCGCGGTTGGTGCGCAATCCGCCGGGCATCAAGACCATGCTGGCGGTCTTCGATTCGGTCGAGCAGGCGGGTATCGCTACCTCGGCAGTCATCGCGGCAGGCTTGATTCCCGCCACCATGGAGATGATGGATCAGAAGATTATCGCCATCGTCGAAGCCTGGCTGCATATCGGGTTGCCAACCGAAGCTGCCGCCATGCTGATTATCGAAGTTGACGGCTATCCCGAAAGCCTGGAGAAACAGATCGAGGAAGTCTCCAGCATTCTGCGCGATAATGGCGGGCATAACCTGCGCGTGGCTGCCAGCGAGGAGGAGCGCAACCAGATATGGCTGGCGCGTAAGAGCGCGGCTGGAGCCATCGCCCGCCTCGCTCCCGCTCACTACACGGTAGACATCACCGTGCCGCGTAGCCGCCTGACCGAAACCCTGCTCGAAGTCAACGAAATCTGCGAACGCTACAAACTGCCCGTCGGCCATGTCTTCCATGCCGGGGACGGCAAC
>JBOGTO010000265.1:0-8849 GCA_050695155.1 Ktedonobacteraceae bacterium | reverse complement strand
CGCCTGCCAGATATAATGTTCGCGTTTGCGCCGGTAATCGTAGTGACCCTGTATACGCGCATAGCCTTCCAGAACCATCGCGCCGAATGTCCACATGACCTGGCGCGGCGTACTCAATGCATAGTGGCGCGCGCTAATCAGTTGACGGAAAATGGGGCTGACCTTCATGGTCGAGGCTTCGTAATTTTGCTGGCGCAGTACTTTTAAGTGGCCTGCATAAATGCGCCGCCGTTGTTTGAGGAAGTCGCGCACCGTTAATGGTCCTTTGTTGTACACGATGCACTCAGGCCGGTAGATCAAGCGAAAGCCCAGTTGCGAGATGAGGGCCTGGATAGAAATTTCATCCACTGCGCTATCGGTTGGGATACCCGAAATCACGTTGCGGAAAGCGATCACCTCGCCCAGCTTGGGATGGATACGCGCCACGCCGTCATGCAAACGCCACAACAGGTGAACGGCGTGGCCCATGAAGGTATTTGGATCATTGACGGGTACCGGTCGCCCGCCAACCATCCCGATAGTGGCGTCTTGAAACGGGGCGCACAGGTATTCTATAGCGGAAGTTTCCGGGATTACATCGGCTCCGATCAATACAGCGACCGGGCTGGTAGCCTGCTTCAAGAACAAGTTGATAGCGGACGCTTTGCCCTCGCGTTTTTCCTGTACGAACAGGTGAATACGCGGCTCCTGCGTCGCCATCTCAGTGACAATGGGAACGGTGCGGTCGGTGCAGCCACTGGCAACCACAATCACTTCATTGATACTAATAGACGGGCCGGTTTGAGCAAGCACCGATTGAAGCGTACGTCCTATATTCGCTTCCTCGTTATAGGCCATAATTCCTATGCTACAACCAATTCTCTCTTCTTCATCGGGTACAGGCTTACTCTCCAACTCCACCTGTATTTCATTGACGATATGCGTTGCCATAGTAAGGCGTCCCCTTCATGAGATGTTCAGGAATAGCTATTCAACTTCCGGCGCGGTTGCTCCGGTTTTGTGAATATACTGGTATAGTAGAGGCTAGTCACGGGATGAACAAGCGCCGTTGGTATCTTGATATACAACCATTGGTATCCTGATGCATTTCTAGCATTTCTTACCATATTTGAACGTAAGGACGCCCATAACGGCGTCCCTGATACAAAGAAGAGTACCATTGAAATAGTATGGAACGCATAAATATCTGGTTGAGAAACGGTTACAAATATATCAATATAGTTATGAATTTGGCTTGCTTATGATATTGACCACACCCCTGTGACGTTCTATACTGCGCGTATATTTATGTGTAGGGACGCAACAAACATCCTCTACCTTATCAACATGAACGTTTGGAAGGGCGCGATTTATCGCGTTGACCCATTAATACTATTCCGGCGCTTATTGAGCGCCGGGGCCGGATGCCCACCAGGGGCATCCCTACACATAAGAAAACCACCTTTCCCCCCTCTGCCGCGTCTCTCAAAAGCGAGATGGAGGAGCAGAGAGGGGACTGCAAGAGATGTAGTGACGCCCCTGGTGGGCGTCAGGGATGAGACTCACATAATCAAATTGAAAAGGACAGACCATGCGTTTACAGGAACATGTCAAATTATCAACAGCCGCCTCTGTTGTAGCCCTCCCCTGGTTAAAGCAGGACGTGTGGATACCCCTGCTCGCCAGTCTTGGTATTGATGTCGATCACTACATCTGGCACGTCGTTACGCATCGCACACTGAGTTTGCGAGCCGCCGTGCGCTACTTCGGGCAAGCCGATCCGCAGCATTTGACCCATGCCAAGTTTCTGCATCATCCCATCGTGCTGGGAGGCATATTCGTGATTGCGCTGCGCTTGCGTTCGCGGCTGCTCCTCTTAATTCTGGCAGGTCTGCTTTTTCACGTCAGCCTGGATGTCATTCACGACTCTCAAATGAAAGGGCTGAAAAAATCTCTGAGCGAGCAAGCGCAGTATCACTGTCCCGAATGCGGCAAAGCGGAACGTGCGCTCCAGTTGCACACGCTGCACTTCGCCAGCAACTTGCTGGAACGCTACTCGCCGCGCCACTTCGTCGTATTGTGTCCAGATTGCCACGAAAAGGCGCATCGCGCTACAAAGGAGCCTGTTCAAGCGTTGTAATATATCGACGGGCAAGCTAATCTATGTTATAATGCGCTGTGATAAGCAAATGGCCCGGCATTGATATGATTTATTTGACGCTGGCGACGGGTGGCCGCGCCAGGTGAGATAGAACAAGGGAGAAAAACTTTGGCTGCACAATGGCTTTCAGCAGTTCGCATTATCCAGATTATTCTGAGCATCGTCGTTATCTTCTTTATCTTGCTCCAGGTACGCGGGGCCGGATTGGGAAGCGCGTTTGGCGGCAATAGTTCCGGCGCTGTCTTCAAGACGCGGCGCGGCGTTGAGCGGCTCATCTTCAATATCACCATCGTCTTTGTGATTCTTTTTTCTGCCGTTTCTGTGCTGGGCGCGCTGCTTCGCTAAAACCGCGCATAGTCATTCTCGCTCGATACGACCATCCAGACTTGGCAGGGGGAATAGACTATGGTTATGGATATTATTCGGCGATTAAAAAAAATGCGGGACGACTATGGCCGCCCGCCTGTTGGGTTGAAGGTATGGGCCATTATTCCCCGCAATCAATGTATGATGAACAGGGACGCGGGCGGCCATAAAGGCCCCCTCCCCCCGCATCATCCACCCCCGCCCCTACGGATAACCAGGTTTTGCCTGGTAATCTTGTTTGCCGTACTATTAGCTGGATGCAACGGGAATAGCACCAGTTCGAGTGGTACGACGCCGACACCGAAAGCAACCACTGCATCTGGCGGCGCAAGTCCTACCGCAACCTTGCCACCCGGCATCCAGCTTGGCTCGCAAGCCTGCCCAAATGCTGTAAAAGACCCCGCGCACTGGGATGCGATTATCCCGACGCAGGCCAATGTCTCTAAAGTCGAGGGCGTTACCTGCGGCTTTCTGACCGGCACAACTACCCTGCAAGCCTTGATTACGGTGCGCTACAATGTGACAGGGAAAACGCTGGATGTGTATGTCTACACCAATATCGAGAATCCCAACCCGACCCAGCTTTTCAAACTGTTGAGCCTGTATGATGGTGATGCCAGGATTAGCCTGCGCAACACAGTCATGACCGCCGAAGTCGATCAAAATTCCAGCATCAATAAGGGAAAAGGCAATGCTGGCTTCACGCAGGACCTGTTCCGCGAGTTCAATACTGGCTCGTTCGCGCCCGTCTCCTTCCCCGGCATCTTCCCCGATATGACACGCTACCAGGCCGAACTCGATCAAAGGCAGGTCAACGTGGGTCAGGATAGCTGGAAATTGTCGGCGATGCAGGTGGCGGCGCATTTCGCCACCAGTGCCGCCCTGCTCAACTGGACGAATGTCAATGGCACTATGGTGAGCGGCGGCGGTGCCAGCGATGCCGAAGCCGTGGTAAACGTCAGCGCGCCAGGGACGCAAACCGTTACCCTGACGTTGCAGCGTCTGGAGGGCAACACTAATGGCGGCATCTGGGAAGTGGTAAGTGTCGCGGCCTCGTCTGCCAGTGGCCTGTCAATCACTGCCCCGAAAAGCCGCGACATCCTGACCAGCCCCGCTACCGTCACCGGTACAGGCACGGCCTTAGCGGGAACCGTAAGCACCGTTGCTATTCTCGATCACACGTACAGCGATATTGGTCACGCCAATGCGAAAGGCACCGCCTCGTTTTCCGTAACGGTACTCTACGCCTCGACTTTCAAAACAGGGATGCAAGATGCCATTGTGGCGTTATTCGCTATGAACAGCGCGGGTAATACAGTCGCTGCCGTGATGATTAAAGAATTGATTTAACTGCTACTACTATATCGCGTTTCTTGATGACGCGATCAACGGCGTGTTCAAAGAGGGTGTAGGGCGGATCGTTGAGGACGCGCAGCGATGTGGTGTGTTCGATACAGTCCACCATTTCCTGGCGCGGGATGCGCGTGGCATTCCAGGATAGGGCCAGCGTGCCGCCGGGCAAGAGCAGCCGTTCCCAGACGGGCAAGGCCCCATTCAGGAGGCTGGCTATTTCGCCAAAGTGTTGAATGCCGTAGGGCAGATCGGTCACGATGGCGTGCATACGCAGACCGCCCGGCACCTCCTGTAAATGCTGGTCAGCCTGCGCCGTTTCTCCATGCGCCAGCGCCAGGTAACGAGTTGCCTCTTTGTGTCCAATCTCGAAGAGGTAACGCCGTCCGGCGCGACGGCCTCGCTCATCGCGCTCTTTGAAAGGAATGTGTTCGCTGTGCAGGAATTGACGGAGAAAGAGCGCGGTCGTTTCGACATCTTGCCGCTCATGCTCGATGCCGAAAGCATCATAGCCAGCGATGAGCGCGAGAAAGAGCGTCGTGCAGCCGCCCGCGAGCGGATCGAGGATGCGCAGGCGTCCGGTTATCTGTTCACGGAATGCGCCCGCGAAAAGCGCAACGTTGAGCAAAACGCGCGTAAAGACTTCATTCGTTTTGCCTCTATAACGACGCGCCTCGGCCATTTCTAGCGGCACAAAAGGCGTAAATACACAGTCGAGCGGGCGCAAGAAAGGTCCCGGCCTATCCCCTATGTGTTCAAAGTATTCGTATGCCTCGCTGGTGGCTCCCAGTCGCGCAAGCACAGTGGACAGAAGAGGATGCCCCACATCATCGAGTGTCACCAGCAGGTAGTTTTGCCCGGCCAGCATGGTTGGCTCAATACGCTGGATGGCAGACGCTAGCGGGCTGGCGAGCAACTCTGGTTCAGCCAGCTTCCTCGTCGTGGTAGCATACTGCGTGCTGCGTTGGGGAGTAATCTTGAGGGCAAGTTTCATCTGAAAAGATCGCTCTGACTCAGAATTTCTTCTTCGATTTCCCTGAGCGTGATGGCCTCAGCCTCGGCTCGTGTGATGCCTTGCCCCGACAGGCGGACAATGGTGGCTACCAGGCGCTGCGAGAAATTTGCGAAGAACTTCCGCTGCTCCTGCGGGTCGGGTAAAACACGAAGTTGGACCTGCGATGACTTATAAGAATGGTAAAGGCTCAACGCCAGCGCCATTAGATTAGTATAATCTTGCACAAGCCTCTGCCGGACGGGCGTAAAGAAGTCCAGGCGCGTGCTGGAGACAATTGAGCAACCCGCGATGCCGTTTTCAAACATGATGGGATAGACCATTGCGCTTTCTTCAAAATCGGTTTTGAGAGAGTGGGCAAAGCCTTTATCTTCTCTGAGATTCTGGATTACTAACTGGCGGCTATGCGTGACGACATAACCGGCCATCGTCCCTATTCCCAGGAAGAAAGGCTGCATCTCCAGGTGACTATCGAACGGCGCTGTGCCACGTCCGGCAAATTCATGCAGGGAACGCACTACTTCTCCATCAGGCGGGGCAGTACAGAGCGCGACCGATATAGAGATGCCTTCTTGATCGATGTCGAGATGCGAAAGCATTTGTTGCAGAATGAGGGATAATACAGAGGTGATACGCAACTCATGCGGAGTACTGGTGTATGCGCTAAAGATACGAGCATAGAACGTAGAAGGTATTTCAGCTACCGGTTCCTCGCCCTGTTCGTTCATGATTGGCTCGCGGCTGGTCGGGTAGTCCACAGCGAACAATTCCGCGAATTCCTGCTGGTGCCGGGCAGGAATGGCCTCGATCAGTTTTTTGTGATGCTGAGCGTGTGGGCGAGACAAGCCGTTAGCCCAGCGAGACGGGGTCACCGGATTGACATCCAGAGCAGCGGCGATGCGCTGCTTCTCGTGCGGATCACGGATGATTTCTGCTAATAAGTCGCGCCACGTTCGTCCCTCTTGCATGGCAACCTGTTCTGAAAATAATCGCCGGGTGCCTGTATTTCTGTCCTGGCGAGCAACGGTACAATAACAGATAAGGAGTTCAATAATACATGTACTGCTCAGAATAGCGCAAAAATGGCAACAAGTCAACCATTTTGGCCTCAGTTTGGCTTTCTTTTTATGCCAATTTAATAAACAATGTCTTTTACTCTTTTCAACAATCTCCCTGCGCATTACAATGATGTATGAAGACATGATCTGATATAAACGATGCAGGAGAGAACAAATAGATGTACATTGTCACGGTTGATGAAATGCGCGCGTTGGAGACAGAAGCGGATCGGCAGTATGGATTAAGCTCACCCGTGTTGATGGAGAACGCGGGGAAAAGCGCGGCGGAAATCCTGTCTCACTCCATACGCCGCCAGCGTTCGGTGAATGATGTTGAGTGCCTGATACTGGTTGGCCCCGGCAATAACGGCGGCGATGGGCTGGTCATGGGTCGCTACCTGCAAAAGTGGGGCGCGCGGATCAGCGTGTATCGCTGGAAAGAGCAACGCCTGACCATCGCAGATCAGGATGTGCCGGAGCAGGAAACAGAAGCCAGGCTCGAAGAGATTTTTCAACGCGCCGCTTTCATTATCGACGCGCTGCTGGGGACAGGGCGTTCGCGCCCATTGCCCGATAGTATGCGCAGCCTGCTGGCGCGGGCGCGCGAAGAGCGCGAGCGGCGCGATACGCTGCGTATTGTGGCCGTTGATTTGCCTACGGGCATGAATGCCGATACGGGAGAAGTCGATCCCGGCACCATACGCTGCGATATGACGATCACCCTGGCCTGCCCGAAACAAGGCTCCTTCTTCTTTCCGGGGCGTGCCTATACAGGCGAGCTTTATGTTGGCGACATCGGGTTGCCTGCTGAACTCGAAGAGCATCTTCGCACAGAGATGCTGACCGGAAAACTGGCGCATAGTCTGCTGCCACCGCGCCCGCTTGAAAGCAACAAAGGAACCTTTGGCAAGGTGATGTTGTTTTGCGGCTCGCCTCCTTACCCCGGCTCGGCGTTCCTGGCGGGCAACGCGGCTGGACGCACCGGAGCGGGATTGGTGACGCTGGCCGTAACGGAACAGATGCTGCCCATCTATGCCAGCGCCATGCACGAAGTCACGTTCGCGCTCTTGCCCGGCGAGCAGACCGAAAGTTTTGAGCAATCGTCCGCGCTCATCAAGCATCTCGAAGGCTATCGTGTCTTGCTGATGGGGCCGGGCCTGGGTCAATCTGCTCATATACGCGAAGTCATGCTCCAGGTACTGGAACACCTGCGCTCGCAGCCCGACTCGAAACGCCCCCACCTGTTGATTGATGCCGATGGACTCAACAACCTTTCGGCCCTGGAACGCTGGTGGACCCTCTTGCCCTCCGGCACAGTAATCACGCCCCATCCAGGCGAAATGGGGCGTTTGTGCGGCGGTTTGAAGGTATCGGGCGGGAATATTGACCGGCTGGAACTGGCGCGTTCTAAAGCCGCCGAGTGGCAGGTAACGCTGGTACTCAAGGGAGCCTGCACCATTATCGCCAATCCTGATGGCCGCACACGTATCAACTGGCTGGCGAATCCTCTCCTGGCGGCGGCAGGTACGGGTGATGTGCTGTCCGGCATGGTAGCGGGATTGCTTGCGCAAAAGGTCGAACCATTCGATGCGGCCAGCGCCGCCGTCTACCTGCACACCGCCGCCGCTGAACTGCTGAGCGCCGAAATTGGAGATCGGGGGCTACTGGCTTCTGACCTGCTGGCGAAGATACCACGCGCCATGCTGAAAACACCGTTATGATCCGGTGACGTTGCAGCTTTGCACATCGCCCAGCGCGAATATGCGATTCATCACAGGTTGGATATTGGCGCAATTAGGAATGACGACGCTTTGCTCCGCCCCGGCGGATGGGTCGAAGATGTTGGCATAATCGCCATAATCCTGCTGGCCCGTCCCTGGCCCCAGCGTCAGGTGCTGCACGGCTGAATCGGGCAGAGCGCGCCCAAAGTTGGCAAAGGACAGCATCTCATCCGTACTCAGGTCAGTGTAGACCTTGCCCTGCAAATCTTTGATAAGCTGCGTGAGATGCGTGACGACATTTACCAGCGTCAGCTTCTTCTTGAGCGCGGCCAGTACCGCTTGCTGGCGATTGGTGCGCCCAATATCGCCTACCAGGTCGGCATGGCGCGAACGCACGTATTGCAATGCCTCTTGCCCGTTCAGGTGCTGCGGGCCGGGCGCGATATAGAGTCGCTGGTAGGCAAATGGATCGTTGGAGTTGCCGGTATCATCGGGGTAAGTGTCATCGACGATGGGATGCGTCACATCGATGTCCACGCCGCCGAGGGTATCGATGACGCTGGCAAAACCACTCAAACCTACCCAGGCATAGCGATCAATAGTGATACCATAGTCCTGCTCCACTGTCGCGCGCGCCAGGCGCACCCCCTCATCAAAACTATTGTGCTGAGTCGCGCCCAGGAAAAATGCCTGGTCGATTTTGTGCATTCCTCCCACTTCCGGCACATGTACCCACGAATCGCGCGGGATAGACACCATCGTCACGCTATTGTGATCCGGGTCAACATGCACCACCATCATCACCTGTGTGAGCAGCGCGGGAAAGTTGAACTTGCCATCGTTATCGCTGCCCAGCAGCAGGATATTCCAGGCGCGCCCTGTAATTGATCCAAAATCGGGGGCTGGCAACGTCTGCGGCTCATCCGACCCGCGACTGACCTGGTGAACGAAGCTCGAAAGAGGACTGAGGACGTTATTTTGTACATAGGAGTAGCCAGCAGCGATGCCGCCGCCTAGCAACAAAACCAGTAGCAAGATAATGATGAGCCAGGCGCGCCCCGCTTTAGACTTACGCCGGGGCCGCTTCCCTATGGGAATAATGCTTTCCTGGAATGGTGGTCGCTGTTCTGGTTGTTCGTCCATTGTCCTGGTCTCGTGCAAATAACGGTTGTTCAATAATTATTTACTGTAGGGGCGGGGGT
>JBOGTO010000264.1:0-7442 GCA_050695155.1 Ktedonobacteraceae bacterium | reverse complement strand
CGAGCGAGATCCTGAGCGCAGCGAAGGATGACAGGCGGAACGAAGCATACAGGTACATCGGGTTAAATAATCTGAAAATACACTTTTAACGCTTTGCGTTCGCGCATCAATGCGACGCCTTCGTTGAAGCGTTCCAGTGGGAGACGATGGCTGATGAGGCGGTCTACTCGCACCTTGCGTGTTGCCAGCAGATCGAGGGCGATGCGCAGCGTTTCTGGTGAGGATGAATAGGCGCTGCTGATGGTCAATTCCTGCTGGTAGATGCGTTCCAGGTCGAGCGAGGCCGCGCCGTGATGCGCGGCGAAGATGGTGATTGCGCCGCCCTTGCGCGTGCTGGCTACCGCTTGCATGAAAGGTCGTGTGCCAGGCGCGGTCAGGATCACGGCATCCGCGCCTCGTCCATCTGTCACAGGATTGAGCAAGTCGCGCAAGGCGTGTTCATCGGAGGGCGCTTGAAAGACGGCATCCGCGCCGAGGTCACGCGCCAGTTGCAGGCGTTCGGGCAACAGGTCAACGCCGTAGACCTGAGCCGCTCCAATGGCCTTGATCGCTTGCAGCATGAGCAGGCCAACCGAACCCAGGCCCATTACTACCACGCTATCGCCCGGCAGCATGGATGTGCGCTGCACTGCCCGCACGCAGCAGGCCAGAGGTTCGACGAATGAACCTTCCTCATCGCTAAGCGTTCCTGGCAGCGCGAGGGTGGTATGGCGCGTATGTGCGGCTGGCACGCGAATGTATTCGGCGAAACCGCAGGGATCAATGTTGGAGCTTTTGAACACGCTACACATCGAGTAATTCGCGTGGCGGCAGTAGTGACACGAGCCACAGGGGACATGGTGAGCCACTATCACGCGCTGTCCGACCTCAAAATGGGAGATAGCGTTGCCGCGTTCGACAATAGTGCCGGTCAGTTCATGGCCCAGGATGATGGGAGGCGCTGCCTGCTGCGTGATTTTGAGAATGTCGGAGCCGCATAAACCACAGCCATGCACACGTACAAGCAGCTCATCTGCATCAATGGTGGGGATGTCCCTGTTTTCCAGCCGGATGTCATTATAGGAATAGTATATGATGGCTTTCATGCATACAGTATACCATTTTCGCGCGGGTGGCCGCCCCTGTGCCTCTTCGCACAGTTTGTGGAAAGAGAAATATCGAAATGCGCTTCTATAGAATGTATGGCCTATTAGGACTATATGTAGGGAGACGCAAGCATAAAATGTAACCTCGAGCGTTTTAATATATGTAAGGGATACGGGTTAAGAGATAACCCGGTCTCGGGTAAAACAATATTTATGAATACTAAAAATCACCAGGCGCAGCGTTTACGGAGATAGGGGCGACTGGTGTATGGATGGGTCGGGAACGTTCGATGATCTGTGGCGCAGGGTTTTCCTGCGCAAACGAGCGGTACGTAAATTTTTTATGATTGATGAGGAGTTATGACTTATGGCAACGACCGGAGAGTTGCGGGCCATCATTGAGGAACTGCAACTTATTGACATCGGTGACGCGGCCAGTTATCTGGGTGAAGAGGAAGTAGGCGGAAGCGATGCTCTCATACTGGCCCAGGCGGTGGCGCTGACCGTCCCATTGACCATTGATACCAGCAATGGCGCTGGCACGGACAGCAGTGCGTAATCATCCTTCGCAAATGCGAAGCCAGGTATTCACTGCGCGGTGGATACCTGGATTTTTTTAGTAACGCGCCTCGAGCAATACTCTGGTGCGTTTCTCAGGATTGGGTATACCACATGTCTTGAGTTGTTTGACAACCTCCTGCACATCATAAGGGACGCGCCGAATATCAACCTGCCAGCTCTTATTTTGCCACTCCAGGATAGCGTAAGCGGCGCGGTGGTCTTCATCACGCGGGAGACCGCAACTGCCAACATCAACCAGTAACAGGTGTCGCCACTGGCGCGTGTATGCGATGTGCAAATGCCCAAAGGCCAGCACGCCAATGTGTTCTTCTAGTGAACCTATGAGATGCTCTAGCGCGGTATCAGAAGCATTGGGGAAAATGGCGTCTTCCAGGTTGAGTGGGTTGGCATGGACAACCAGCAAATCTCGACCATGCGGATTGGCAATATGATGCGAAAAAGGCAGCGACGCCAGGTAATCAATACCAGCCGATCTTATTTGTTCGCGTGTCCAGCCCACTGTGGTGCGTTTCTTCTCGCCCCTCTCAGGTGCCTGGTTGACAATTTCCAGGTCTGTATTGCCCTGGATTACTGGACAATTCAGCGATTGCACGCGCTCCAGCGCTTCTCGCGGGTACGGCCCATTCAGGCACAAATCGCCCGCGATAACCATGTGTTCTACAGGCGGCTGTTGGGCCAGATCATGGAGAACCGCTTCCAGCGCGTTAAGGTTGCCATGAATATCAGATATGACTGCGATGCGCATATGCTCTATTCCTGTCATGCTCTCTGACTTGAGGATGCAGTATCCCCGCTATTTCGGTGTAGCCAGAACTAATCATACCGCAAAATTTGTAGATTGACCAATGAAAGGAATAAACATGCTCCGAAAAATAGGCGTCATCTCGGATACACATATCCCCCACTTCAAGCGACTGCCCGATGCCATCTGGCAGCATTTTGTGGATGTGGAATTAATTATTCACGCTGGTGATCTCTCGGTTTTGCCTGTTATCAGCGAGTTAGAGACCATTGCGCCGGTGGTAGCGGTGCAGGGCAACATCGAAGAAGACGAGGTGCGAATGAAGCTGCCCATCAAGCGCGAAATTATGGTGGGGCATTGCCGCATTGGGATTGTGCATATCCTGGGTGAGGCGCATAATCGCGCTAAGGTGGCGCGACAGGAGTTTCCCAACGCGCGTTGTGTGGTGTTCGGACATAGCCATATTCCCTGGAATGAAGGAGTGAAAGGGCAACTGCTCTTCAATCCAGGCAGCGCGAATGATCGCCGCCGCCAGCCGCGATGCAGCATCGGGCTGCTACATGTGGACGACGAGGCGAAACAAGTATGGAGTGAGATTATCTACCTCTAGTTACTCTCTGGGATTGTCTTAGTGCTAGCTGGTAACAGTCACCGTGAGATTCATCGTCGGGTGTACTGTACAGGCAACATGATAGGTTCCCGCTGTATTCCAGGGAGGCGTCGTCCAGGAATCTCCAATGTCTATCTTGACGCCGCCGACACCGTGAAAATCGGGCGCACCCTTCTCCGATTCCTGCTGAGCGTTTTGCCCGATAACCAGGATGTGAAGAGCGCCATTGTTGGGATCATCCACAAAGGTGATGGTACTCCCCTTTTTAATAGTAATCGAGGAAGTACTAAACGAGGTACCCTCCGTCTTGACCGTATTCGGGTTGTTGCTCGCAGTACTTGCTGTATTTGTGCAGACCTGTTGGAAACAACCTTTGCTGCCAGGAGGAATTGATATGCTACAGGGAACCATCTTTCAGACCAGCGTCATTCTGTTTGGAGCCTTAGCTACGATCACGGGTGCTGTACTTTACTTCCAACGAATCCGCCTGGAGCGTCCTGCCGTTGGCTTGTTCAATGGCCGCGATATTATTGTGCTGTTCGCCTTCATTGTTACATTGCCATTTTTATACCTCGTGCTGCCCACTCCTGTATTGACCGGCGTACTGGTACTCACCTTTAGCAGTGGTATGTACATTGCGCTGAGGCCGCTTTTGCGCCCGCGCTACCTGTGGCCTTTGATTCTCGCGTTAATGATAATCAACATTGTCGTGACCGAAACGTTACTTGGCACAAGGGTGGGATGGCAACTCTATTGGACGCTTGTCGATGTGGTCGTTCTGATTAGCGTGGTAGGAGTTGCAAATCTCTACGTGCAAGGTGGTATGCGCCTGCGACATGTATCCTTGTTCGCGTTCGGCCTGGCGTTCTACGATTGTTTCTTCACTTTCGTGATTCCCATTATCTCGAAGCTGGCAGACCGCTTTGAAGGGCAACCGCTCGATGCCTCCATTGGCTTCGCAATGGGGCCGTATAATGCTAATATTGGCCTGGGAGATTTGCTGGTGTACGGTCTCTTCATCGCGGCTGCCTACAAGGGCTTTGGCAAGAGGGGCGTTATTGCCTCCTTTATAATTGTTAGTATCTTTGGGGCATTGCTGCCAGCTCTGGCCCCCCTGGTTATCGCGGCCACTATCCGTTCCAATGGCATCGTAGTACCCGCGCAAATCTTCTTTGGACCTGCGGCCATGATTACCTATTTCTTGCTCCGGCGACAAGCCCCCGAACGCAGTATGGCCGAATGGTTCAGCGTCCAGGCAGCCGCGGGCCACGAACCAATACGAGTAACGCGGCGAGCGCGGGCGAGAGTAGCGCCGAACACACCATCAGCAGTAGAGGTTGGAGCCGAGCGAGCGGGATAAAGAGACACGAAGCGTAACGGGGGGATTCGGTTCAATCGAAGCCTGAGCCACGTTATGCTTCGCGCCTGAATGCTGGAAAGAGCGGAAGTTGTTGTGTGCGAGCGGGCCAGCGACTTCGTAATGTGCTGGCTATGATATGGAAAAGTGACCCCAGTGCTTCCAGGTGGCGAAATTCAGCCGTCGTTTGCGCAAATAGCTCGAAGCGCGTAAGGATGCGCTGCCGCATTGTAAATAGTCCCCAGGATTTATCCCTGGCGGTGAAGTGGGCGATAGCGTCGAACTGGCAGAGCATCAGCACCCAGTAAGCGCAGGCGTGGACAAGCTCATGTGTAAAGATCTGGTCGTCTGCTGCTTCCGGGCAGCCTTTGACCAGCTCTGCTCGATATGTATGCTCTATGCGCATGATAGACTCATGTGGAAGTTGCTGAGCGCTCCAACATGTGGGAAAACAGAGGCGTGTGTATACCGCGTCCACGAGCGCGTGCCGGTAGTCTCCGTTCTCGAAATCGACAAACTTGGCGGTATTCTCGTGAATTAAACAGTTGTCGGGGCAGGGATCGCCGTGCGTGTAAGCCAGAAATGGCCCTGGCAAATGGAGCGCCTGTATGACGATCTCCAATTCTGCTTCGGCCAGGGGCGGCACAGGTAGCGAGAGGTAGTTTGTCACCTGGCGCAGGGCAAACCTCATCCACTGGAAACTTTCAAAACCTGCCTGTCTAATGTCTACCGGAAGCGTTTGGAGTAACTTTTCATATGTTTTGGGCTTGCGTTGCCAGGGAGGAACCCATCCCCACGAGGAGTGATGAGGAATTAGAGCATCGCGTATGTTATTGAAAGCTGCTTGTTTGCCAGTAGTACTCGCATGTAGTTTGCCCAGAACACTTCCCCATAAAAGGAGTTTTTCCTCTGCTTGCATTGGGTCTCGTTTATAGAGGCAGGTGCCTACATCGCTATCTGGTTTGAGGTCTTCAATTACCAGGAAGCCTATTGAGCGGTCTCCCGCAAAGAGTCGTGGGCTGACGGAGGTGGCGTTAGTTTCCTGAGTAAGAAACTTGAGTCCAGCATACTCATTGAAAAACAGGTAGCGGGTAAGGGGGGAGCTTGTTGTCTCTGCGAGCTTCATCTCATCTTTGCGCAGGCGTTTGACAACAAGGCTGCTCCCAATTTCAGCCGGGCCTTCCTTAACACCAAAGCGGCATACATCTGGACGGCTCGGCATGAACTGAGGATGTTTGAGTGAGACAGAGGTATGGTATGCACGAGCAAGAAGCGCCTCTACCTGTCTGCGGAACTGTGACGCTTCCCGCCATTGGCCTATGATAAACCCTGCACGTATCGCATGTAACATACGCGCTCACTCCTTTTCTATTTAAGACCTGACCTTCTCTCGCGGCCGTATATACTCCTGCCCGCCCATGAATGGCCGCAGGGCTGCCGGGATGCGCACGCTGCCGTCGCGCTGCTGGTGAACTTCAAAGAGGGGCAGCAGGATACGCGGCGAGGCGATGGCGGTATTGTTCAGGGTATGTACGAACTTGACCTTGCCATCTTCGTCGCGGTAGCGCATGTTGACGCGGCGCGCCTGCCAGTCGTGGAAGTACGAACACGAATGGGTTTCGCGGTAACGCTCCTCGCTGGGTAGCCAGCATTCGAGGTCGTACATGCCTACTTTGCCGTCGCCCATGTCGCCAGTGCAGACATTGACCACGCGGTAGGGCAGTTCCAGCGCCTGTACCAGTTCTTCCGAATTGGCGAGCAGTTGTTCGTGCCAGCGCACCGACTCGGCATGATCGGCTTTGCAAATTACGTACTGTTCGACTTTGCTGAACTGGTGGATGCGGAAGACGCCGCGCGTATCCTTGCCATAGGTGCCAGCCTCTTTGCGGAAGCATGGGCAATACCCTACGAAGGTCAGCGGTAGTTCTTCAGCCTTGAGAATTTCGTCTTTGTACATGCCGGTGATCGAGACCTCGGCGGTTCCTACCAGGAACAGGTCTTCATCTTCCAGCGCGTAGACCTGGTCGCGCCCCTTGGGGAATTGCCCATTGCCGATGAAGGCGAAATCACGCGCCATCGCTGGCACTATCAACGGGGTGAAGCCTTTACGCGCTACGCGGTCCAGCGCGAAGTTCATCAGCGCCAGTTCGAGCCGGGCGGCGTCGCCTTTGAGGGCGTAGCTGCGCGCGCCCGCCACTTTGACGGCGCGTTCGATGTCTACCACGTCCAGCTTTTGCATCAAAGCATAATGGTCGAGCGGTTCAAAGTCGAAGGCAGGTTTCTCGCCCCAGTATTTGAAAGGCACGTTATCGCTTTCGTCCTTGCCGATGGGCGCGCTGGGATCGGGAATGTTGGGAACATAGTAGAGTAATTGCTGCCGTTCGTCCTCCAGCGCTTTCAGGCGCGGCTCCAGAGCCTTGATCTGTTCGGCGAGTTCCTTTGCCCCGGCAATCAGTTTTTCGCGCAATTCCCTATCTTTGCCCGCCTGTTGGACGCGCTTCGAGATCTGATTTTGTTCGGCGCGTCCCTCTTCAACTTGTCTTTGCAGCGCGAGCGCCTGCCGGTCAACTTCCAGCAGGTAATCGATGTCGAGCGTGTTGTTTTTGAGGCGCGCCGCCTCTTTGACGACATCGGGATGGTTCCGTATAAACGCGAGATCAAGCATGATAATGGTATCTCCTTCTCTCTATTTGAACAATAAAAAACGCCGTTGTCCTCTATGAAGGACGACGACGCGAAAATGCGTGTGGATCGTGGTGCCACCTTGATTTATTCAACCTCCTGATGAGATTGAAACTCTCTTGCCTGCTAACGGAGGCCACCGTTGGCGCTTGTCGCGCTGGCTCGCGGGTGGATTTCCCCTTCTGGCGGCGGCTGCGTTGCACCAACCCGCAGTTCTCTTTTACTCGCCAGACGGTATTTGTCCCGTTCGTTGCCATTGTTTTTTGCTGCTATGAGTGTAACAGCGCTGGGTGTGCTTGTCAATAGCTTTAGCAGAAAGGCGACCGCAAGGGTCGCCTCTACTATGAACGTCCCTGGGAAGTCGCCTCGTCGTCATAGTAGAGG
>JBOGTO010000263.1:0-7630 GCA_050695155.1 Ktedonobacteraceae bacterium | reverse complement strand
GGCGACGCAAGCGTCCCCTCCCCGTGTCCCAACCACTCCCGCCCCTACGGTGAAGAATTTTTGGAGAATCATCATGCAATCGGCTATACTTGCCATCGATCAGGGGACGACACGCACGAAAGCTCTGGTTTTTGATGCGCGTGGGCGCAGCCTCGCCGAATCGTCGAGCGAAATACCTCTGACCTATCCGCGTCCGGGCTGGGTCGAGCAAGACCCGCGCGATCTTTTGCGCAGCGTGATAAGCAATGCGCGCGCGGTTTTGGCTGCCACGGACGCCGGTTGTATCGCTATGGGACTGTCGAACCAGGGCGAGACCGTCACCATGTGGCGCAAAGATACCGGCGAACCGCTCTACAATGCTATAAGCTGGCAGGACCGGCGCACCGATGCTTTCTGCGCTCAACTGGCGCACAACGAAACGGGCAAGCTCATTGTGGAGCGAACGGGTTTGCCCCTTGATCCTTATTTCTCGGCAACCAAGTTGCGCTGGTTGCTCGATAATGTGCCGGATGCGCGTGGTCTGGCGGAGCGCGGCCAGTTGCTGGCAGGCACAACCGACGCCTGGCTGCTCTGGTCGCTAACGGGCGAGCATTGTACCGACGATACCACCGCCTCGCGCACCATGCTCTACAACCCACACATACGCGACTGGGATCAAGACGTACTCGACGCGCTGGAGATACCGCGCTCGATACTGCCTGCCATTCAGCCTTCATGTTCGCGTATTGGGATCACGCGCTCCGATATGTTCGGTCTGTCATTGCCGATTACAGCCGCATTGGTCGATCAGCAAGCCGCGCTCTTTGGGCAGGCGTGTTATGCGCCCGGCAACGTCAAAGTTACCTATGGCACAGGCGCATTTATCCTGATGAACACCGGCCACACCCTGCCAGCTTCGCATTTTGGACTGGTGCCAACGGTGGCATGGTCGCTGCCCGATTCTATCAGCTATGCGCTGGATGGTGGTATCTATGTGGCGGGCGCGGCTGTGCAGTGGCTGCGCGACGGCCTGGGCATCATCTCAAGCGCGGAAGAGAGCTATGATCTTGCCATGTCGGTGCCAGATAGCGACGGCGTTTACTTTGTACCTGCCCTGGCCGGGCTGGCCGCGCCCTACTGGGATAGCTACGCGCGCGGCACCATCGTCGGCCTGACACGCGGCACCACCCGCGCCCATATCGCGCGCGCCACACTCGAAGGCATTGCCTACCGCACACGCGATGTGCTTGAAGCGATGGCGCAGGATACCGGGCGATCCATCACCAGTATCAAAGCTGACGGGGGCGCATCCGACAACGCCTTTCTCATGCAAGCGCTGGCCGACATCTCCGGCGTCGAAGTGCGCGTAGCCGCCACGCGCGAAACCACCGCCCTGGGAGTCGCCTTCATGGCCGGTCTGGGCGCTGGTTTGTGGGGCAGCCAGGACGAATTAGCCTCACTATGGCGCGAGTCCGCGAACTATTCCCCGCGTCCCGATGATGAGATTGAGGGGCGTTATAAACAATGGCAACACGCCGTCGAACGCGCGAAAGGATGGGCGATGCCTGAGACCTAATTATGGGTTAGCATCCAAGAATGCCTCAATTTCGGTAATACCTTGTCATCCTGAGCGCAGCGAAGGATCTCTTCCGACCACACAGAGATCCTTCGCTGCGCTCAGGATGACAGGCGAAGCGAGGAATGATTAGGATCGGCTTTGGTCGTTCAAATTCATCAGAATACGCTCTGAGTATTTATGCCAGCGCGACTTCGACGCCCAATTGCCGCAGGCGCGTCACCATCTCGCCATCTATTTCAGTGCCAGTGATGATCTTGTCAACGACGGTGAGGGAGGCGACAGTGGTGAGCATGACCTTGCCGAACTTGGTATGATCGGCCACTACGATACACTGGCGGGCGCGCTCAATCATGGTGCGTTTGGTGCCGGCTTCGTCAAAGTTGAATTCGGTCAGGCCATGTTCAATGGTGATGCCGCCCACGCCGATGAAGGCTTTATCGACCTGGAAGGCGCGTAATGTTTGCTCTGCCAGGTGTCCCACCAACGAGAGTTCGCTGGAACGCAGCTTGCCGCCCACCACAATGACCTGTATGGCCGGCTGGCTGGCGAGTTCCAGCGCGGCGCGCAGGCTCGTCACCAGCACCGTCAGGTTACGCTTGCCTTTCAACGCGCGAGCAATCTCCAGCGTGGTTGTGCCAACATCGAGGATCAGGCTGTCCCCATCGTTAATCATTTCAACCGCTTTGGAGGCGATGCGCTGCTTCTCAGCGGAAAGCTGCGATTCGCGTGCCGTGAAGGGCGGTTCGTAGCTCGCGCCGCGCACGCTGATAGCCCCGCCATGCACACGGCGAATCAGCCCCTCCTGCTCCAACTCTTGCAGGTCGCGCATGATGGTAATAGTAGAAACTTCAAAACGCTGCGCCAGGTCGCGCACCGAGGCGATACCGCTCGCTTCGATGTCCTCGAAAATGCGCTGGCGGCGCTCCTGTGCAATCATCCTGGTATCTCTGGTTGACTTTTCTTCCATGTTTACAAGATAACATGCAAAAGATATTTCAGCAAGTTAGCAGAACTGTGTCAAATTGGTCTATATTGTATCGGATTGCGTAGTAATAAATAGCACTGGCATACATACTCTTGAATGTGGTATGTTATCAGTAACATTGGGTTCCGGCTTGCAATGCCTGAGACAGAATAGTTCTATTGGATGGGCGACATTGTTTCATAGCAGGGATGAGCGGGAAAACGGTGTCGGTGTTGTTCCAGTATCAGGAAGGACGGTTCTGACCATGATGAAGAAAGCCGAAAAAAAACGTGTCACGTTCAAGGCTAGTCTGGGCGATCTTAACCGACCTTTGCGCGTTCGACCTGTAAATGTGGAGGGGCGGAACTGGTGGGCGGTGGATGCCGAAGACACCTGGCCCGGCATGGTCATGGACCTGCGCCGCCTGGGCTTTGAGTCAATGGCGCATGGTGAGGAAGTGCTGGTACGTGAAGGTATGCCAGCATACGAACCGCAGATGGAGGGTCCCGCTGCGCAAAGCGGGTTGAGACCTTTCCCAACTATCAGCCCGAGAATTACCATTCGCCGGGAACTGTCGTCCACAGACGATTTCGCGGACCTGCTCCCCCAGGATGATGACGAAGATGATTTTGGGGAGGACGAGTACGAAATTGACGAAGACCAGCAGTACGAGTGAGTTACGCCGGTCTTTCTCATAAATAAAGCGCATTTGATGCTCGCTGAGGGCGTCGCCACTATGCGGCGTCCTTTGTGCGTTTTAGTGATATAGTTCCAAAAGATGTAAATTGCTATAGACATCACATCTTTTGTTGGATTTAGACGGCTATTGCTAGCCGTAAGGGCTGAACTACATAGGCCGCTAGACCCTCTGCTGCGAAAGCATCAGGCTTACATTTGCGCAAGATGTTGTAAGAGCCGTTCACATCGGCGCAGATGATTTTTCCATCTTTGGTGCGATACAAGCGGTTTCTCCGTCCCATGCGCTTCCCGCCAAAGCGGTACTCTGTGTCGTCATCGGGCTGGTAGGTCGGGATAGAGTCGAGATCAAGAAAGCTCGCTTTACTCGTGTAGCTTTCCTCTTGTATCTCGACGTGAATGCCCACAAAAGACGCCTTGTAGATGAGCATGTCTATGAAGCGCGCATGAGGTATCTGGACAAAGTTCTGATTGTTCCGTTTGCCTATACGAACCCCCTGCTTCCAGAGTGGATTTTTTCCGATGATGAGGGCGCCGACTCCTTCCTTGACCAGCAAGTCGATAATGGCTTTACTGGCGACATGGAGATAGTGATTCACCTGTCGGTTCCGATGATTAGTAATGCGCTCCATTTGCCGTGTGACACGGTCTCGGTCTGCTTTGGGCAGGCACAGTGCTAACTCTTTTATGCGCTTGTTGTACCACTGATTGATGGCCTTGAGCGGGCGACCGTTAACCAATCGAGGGATAAAACTCTCTCGGTTTGCAGTTATCGCCGCTAAGTTGGTGACACCTAGATCAATGGCGACGCAGTACGAGGGATCGACCCGTGCCTGAATAGGTTTCTTGCTATAGATGACTTCTACCACATAATAGCCGTTTCGGGGGACAATCCGCACCTGATTGATGTCTTGCTGCCTTGTTTTGATGGTAATGGGAAGCCCCGATGGTTTGATGATGCCTTGTATGCCGTTTTTGCTCTGACCGCCCTTGAGGGCTTGTAGGGTGTAGACGAGCAGATTTCTCCCCTCGGTTTTGTGCTTGTATTTGGGTGGACGCGGGCGCTCCTCAAACTTTGACGGGTCTTCATAGTAGGCTGCCAGTCCTTCCTTGAAGGCGATCCAGTTGCGGTCCAGCACAAGCAGGATTTGCTGACTGACCTTCGCAGGAAGTGCCTTGTACGCCTCGTGGGACTGCATCCGCTTCTGCACCTCATTGTAGGTGAGGTAGACACTATCATGGATAAAGGCTTGCCTGTACTCATAATTGGCAGCATTGTACAGGTTCTTTGACTTGAACGCCGCTTCATCAATCACGGCGTAGCGCGGGTCTCGTCGGTCGATGCAATGCTGTTCTACAAGTTGCATGGGTTGCATCCTCTCTCTGATTTCCCTC
Source organism: Ktedonobacteraceae bacterium (assembly GCA_050695155.1). Classification (GTDB taxonomy): domain Bacteria; phylum Chloroflexota; class Ktedonobacteria; order Ktedonobacterales; family Ktedonobacteraceae; genus CF-113. Next base: position 3,017 of record JBOGTO010000263.1, on the reverse strand, counting down.
TACTCGTTTCGGCGTATGCCCTGCTGCTTGAACTGCTCGTGCAGCGAGATAAAGAGTCGATAGGTTTCATCACTGTCCAGATGGAGGGCATTCTCCGCCAAGTAGGGCGTCTGCTCATCGTTGGCAAGTAGATCGATGCTCCCGTCACTCATGAGAAAGAGAGTATGCCACCCTAAATCGAGTTCCTGAAGGATGGAGACGCTTTCCTGTAGAGACTGCTGCGTCATGTTATTTCCGGTCATGCCTGATCCTCCTTCGCCTGTTTCTGCAACTCTCCTGTTCCGGTCATTTCGTTTCCAGATGGTGCGGTCTTGGGACATACGTAATGTTTAAAAGAACTCCTCTTCCAATCACTTGCATATGCAGCACTCGGACATGGAGCAACGACGGCACACTGTACGTAAAAAATTGACAGGTCCAGGCGACATGGAGGCTGGTTGTGCCTGTGGCGTGTTCAAGGCAGGGATGATACAGGAGTCCTGAGAGCGTCTGACGGAGAAGGGTCCCTCGTGCCTTTGCCAGTGCGCTCTGTCTATCTTGTGGCGTCATCATTGGGATGTGATAGGCGTCTTTCCCTCCCGTAAAATCGCGTTCGTTCTTCAGAAACAACGAGGTTCCATAAACCACCTGGAGAGCAAAGGCAGGAATGTTGCCTTTTGCTCCTAGGGTGACGGCTTGCGCGGTGACGTAGGCGATCCCGTAAGTCGTGCCGTTGCCTGCTGGTACATCAACGCTTTCGGTCGTAACCACAGCAACCCCATTGCTTCCTGTCACCATCATTCCTGCAGGTACGTGTTGTGCGAGAATCGAGCCGTTCGTGATGCTCAACACTCCGCTGGCTCTGGTAGCGGGGAATATCTGTACTCCAGTCGGCGTGACTGCAACGGTGGTGGTGAAAACGGTCAGCGGCAAGAGGACAGCCGGAACACGGATGGAGGCACGTTGTTCCGGCTGCTGGTAGGGGACAAGGGTGCCGACGGCGATGAGGAGAGAGAGAACTACAATGGAGAGAATAATAGGAATGAGGGAGGGACGCTTCTCGCCCTCCCGAACAACGTACAAATGGATGGTTTCCATCGGTTCGTCTTCCACCTGGTACATAACTCCTCCTATTCTTGCGGCTTGAAATCGCTTCCGGTATTGAGATAGATGATCTGTTGATTGCCTCCGATATGCACAATCATGTCCACCTTGCCGTTACCCACGTCCTTAAACTCCCCGGTAACGGGGAGCGAAGAGGGATTTTCCCCAAAGATTTGTGGACCCATGTAAATCTTGGCGTGTGATGCATCTCCACCTGGGAGGAAGATAATTAACACATGCCCTGCTAAATTCTCAAAAATGAAGTGGCTCGGATGACTCTGACTATCATCTATCCCAACCACCTGATCGGTCTGCCAGGTACGGGGAAAGCCGTAAGTCGCATCCAGCTGATGGGTTGTCCACCACGCATTTCCCCAATTCCACAAGAGATAACAGGCCAGCATCGCAAGCATCCCAATCCAGAAGATGAAGGCCCAATGGAGACGCCGTTTTGGTGGCCCGTCATGAAGAACGATTTCGCGGTTGCCCTGACGATACACATTCGCTTTCTCGGTGGTGACCCATCGCCTCGCGCTGGTTGGGGCGCGCGCTGGCTCATCAGGATAGTCCAGATCGTCAGCCAGCTCGAGCGGATTGTTCGGGTGCCGCTTACGCTGGTCGGTCAAATACGGCTCATCTTCGGGATGCAGTCCCGAAGAATGCCCTGCGCGGTGGGTGTCAACGGTTGCGCTTCTTCGTGGAGGGATCGGGTGACGGTTCTGCATCTCACACCGTCTTTCCAGCGAGAAACAACATCGCTTCGTGTGGGGTCATTTCGCCGTTAAGGACAAACTGTTGCACTTCCCGGAATAGCGTCTCGTTGCGGTGGCAGTCGCAGGTACTATCCCAACAGAAGGGCTTGTCTCTCGTGTGAAGTAGGTCATCCTCCATCGGGATGACAATGGCAAAGTTCTCGCCATAAGGGTGTATGGTCTCTTGCATCGTGTCCTCTCACTGACTCAGGTGAATTGACAGGGCAAGGCTAGTAACGTATACTGTACCTAGGCCTTAGCCCGTCCTGGCAGCAAAAACGGCACAGCAAGCCGCTCTGCTGCCGGTGTGACAACAACGCACTACAAAGGACGGTCAATTTTATGTTTTGAACTGCCACTTTCTCAGGGCGGACAGTTCGCAACATGTGGCGAAATGGCCTAATGTGGGGACGCCTGAGGTTTTACTTCGGGCGTTCTTGCATCACCTCCTTACAGGTACTCCACGAAGCTAGTTCCTAGTAGATATTAAGTCCATGAATATCTTCAATTCTCACTGTCCTCCTTAATGCCTCAGAAAGTGCGCGTACAATTTGGGCGGCTTTAACCTCTTGAATAGGATCGCCGCTCTCGGCACGCTTAACAGTCGGTTCTGAAACATTCGCCCGTCTTGAGAGTTCAGCATACGAGAAACCAGCTTCTAGGCGTAGCTCTTTCAATGTTGCCATCCTAGATACTCTCCAAATCAATGAATTGGTTACTAATAGATAGTATTAGGCATTTTTGTCCAAAAAGCAAGAGATTTTGCTCCCAATTTTTGTAGATTCTGGTACTTTGGGAAAATTCTAATCTTTGTTGCTCCCCAATTTTTGATTGAAACATCCTATGGCATTCTTAACAAAGAAGAGGTAGAATAAAAGTCTACATTTGGTTATACTTGTCCATATTTTTTTAAGACATATTACAATACTGCATCAAAAACAGAGGAGCTATACCCCACATGCCGATTCAACCCATTGATGGATTTGTTGCCGCTAACGGCTTGCGCCTGCACTACCGGCGCTGGTTGCCGCTTGAAGAGCATCCCGATTTTCCTCCGGTATTGCTGTTGCATGGCCTGGCCTCTGCCACCCATATCTGGAACCTGGTCGCGCCTCTGTTGGTCGGAGACGGCTATAATGTGACCGCGCTAGATCAGCGTGGACATGGCGAAAGCGATAAACC
>JBOGTO010000262.1:0-21913 GCA_050695155.1 Ktedonobacteraceae bacterium | reverse complement strand
GCTCTCCACAAGCGACTTTCGAAAAGCTCTCGTCCTGGTAAACACATTTGTACTTACAGCCTGTAAGTGCTATCATGAAGGAAGATACACAGGTTAGAAACTCAAAAGGGAGAACACAATTCATGTCCAATCCATTGCAACAACTCAAAAACTTCGGACAAAGCGTCTGGTACGATAACATTGACCGCTCACAGCTCGTTTCTGGTCAGTTCCAGGGCCTACTGGATGAAGACGGCGTCGTCGGCGTTACCGCCAACCCCACCATTTTCCAGAAGTCCGTCAGCCATGGCAACGCTTACGATGAGCAAATAACACAACTTATTAGCGAGGGCAAGAACGCCAACGAAATTTACGAGACCATGATTATCCAGGACGTGCGCACGGTGGCCGATATGCTGCGTCCCATTTATGACCGCACCAACATGGCGGATGGCTACGTCAGCCTGGAAGTCTCGCCCAAACTGGCGCAGGATACTAACGCCACTCTCGCGGAAGTGCGCCGCTTCTGGAAAATGGTCGATCGACCCAATCTCTTCATCAAAATTCCCGCGACGCCGGAAGGCATTCCCGCCATCCAGGCAGCCCTGGCCGAGGGCATCAACATCAATATTACGCTGATCTTCTCCATTGAGGCGTACCGCGATGTGACGGAGGCATACCTCAACGCGCTGGAAGATCGCCGGGCCAGTGGCAAAGACATCAGCCACATCGCATCGGTCGCCAGTTTCTTCGTCAGCCGTGTAGACACGCTGGTCGATAAAATGCTGGACGACAAAATCAAAGCCACCAGCGATAGCGCGGAGCAGCAGAAGCTGAAAATGTTGGAGGGCAAAGCCGCCATCGCCAACGCGCGTCTCGTCTATCAAGACTTCAAAAAGATTTTCAGCACGCCGCGTTTTGAATCGCTCAAGCATAGCGGAGCGCGTGTGCAGAGGCCACTGTGGGCCAGCACCAGTACGAAGAATCCGGCCTACCGCGATGTCCTCTACGCCGAGGAACTCATCGGGTCTGATACCGTTGACACTATGCCGCTTGAGACTATCCAGAACTTCAAAGATCATGGCCGCGCCGAGCTTACCATCGAGAACAACATCCCCCAGGCAAAGGCCGAGTTGGAAATGCTCGAAGCGGTGGGCATCAGTTACGACGCCGTGACACAGCAGTTGCTGGACGAAGGTGTGCAGAAGTTCGCGGACTCTTTCCATCAACTCTTCCAGGGCATCGAAGAGAAGAAAAAAGCCATCCAGGGACAACAGCTTACACGCTAAAAATTTCTTGCCACAGGGGAGAACAAGTATATGCCTCAGCGTAGCGTAGTAGAGGCTCCTAACCCTCTACGAGAGGGTATTCGTATCAAAAATAGCCCTGAGCCGTGCGTCATGGTCATTTTCGGAGCGACCGGTGACCTGACGCACCGCAAACTGCTCCCGGCTCTGTATAACCTCGCGTTGGAACACCCGCTGCCAGCGGGTTTTTCCGTCGTTGCATTCGCGCGGCGACCTTACAGTACTGACGAGTATCGCCAGCAGGCTCTCGATTCCATCAATCAATACTCGCGTCAAAAGCCTGTCAACCCGCAGGTATGGGAAAATTTCGCGGCGGGCATCCACTACCTGCAAGCCGATTTTAACGATCCAAAGGGCTATGAAAAGCTCAATAATTTGCTCAACCTGCTCGATCAAGAACGCGGCACGGGCGGCAATCGTATCTATTACCTGTCAACGCCGCCCAGTCAATATCCCGAAATTATCCAGCGTCTCGGCTCGGCTGGCCTGAATAGAAGCCGCAAAGGTTGGACGCGCATCATCATCGAAAAACCCTTCGGACACGACCTGACCTCGGCCAAAGAACTCAACCGGCAGGTGGGCAAAGTGTTCAAAGAGGAACAGGTATACCGCATCGATCACTATCTCGGCAAAGAAACGGTGCAGAACATCCTCGTCTTCCGCCTGGCAAACGGCATCTTCGAGCCAGTATGGAACCGCCGCTATGTTGACCACGTACAGATCACGGTGGCAGAAAATATTGGCCTCGAGGGACGTAGCGGCTACTATGAAGAATCGGGCGCGATCCGCGACATGGTGCAAAACCATGTGCTGCAATTGCTCTCGCTGGTAGCCATGGAGCCGCCCATCACCTTCGATGCCAACTCGGTGCGCGACGAAAAGGTCAAAGTGCTACACGCTCTACAGCCACTGACCGGGCAGGATGTTGTCACCCATATGATACGCGCCCAGTACGGCCCCGGCTGGCTCAGCACAGGCCAGGAGGTGGTGGGCTATCGCCAGGAACCGGGCGTTGCGCCCCACTCTACCACCGAAACCTACCTGGCAATGAAGGTATTTATCGATAGCTGGCGCTGGGCCGGCGTACCATTTTACTTACGCACCGGCAAGCATCTGCCCAAGCGCGTCACCGAAATTGCCATTCAATTCAAACAAGCGCCCCTGATGCTTTTCAAACGCAGCGAAGCCTATGGGCAGGTCGAACCAAACGTGCTGACCCTGCGCATCCAGCCGGACGAGGGCATTTCCCTCAAGTTCGGCGCGAAAGTTCCCGGTACGGAGATGCAAATTCGCTCCGTCAACATGGATTTCTTCTACGGCTCCGCTGGCTTCCGCGAGCAGCCAGAAGCCTACGAGCGCCTCTTACTCGACTGTATGCTGGGCGACTCGACGCTCTTCACCCGCCGCGACGAAGTTGAGGCCGCCTGGACCTTCATTCAGGGCATCCTGGATGCCTGGAGACACGAACCGCCAGAAACTATCCAGACCTACGAATCCGGCTCCTGGGGACCGCAGGCCGCCGACGAATTTATCTGGCGCGATGGTCGCAGATGGCGGCGTCCATAACTTCTGGTGAACAACGTTGTTCCTTAACAGAAATGGGAAATAAGCATGGCGAATGACACCGCGAATGGGCCGGGTATCCGTTTACCCTGGGCCGGAAAATGGGTACGCATCGAGGAAGTTGAACAGACGCTGACCTCTTTGTGGAGCATGTCCCTCGACAACCTGCGCACAGGGACCGGCGCAAACGTCAATGTGCGCACCAGTGTATTAAACCTCGTCATCTGTGCGCCTGATATTGAAACTGCCGCATTTGCCAGCAGAGTGTTACGAGATTTAGCGAGTACACACCTTGCTCGCGTTGCTATCGTGGTGCTTGAAGGCAGCGAACCCACCTCCTCAATATCGGCATGGGTCACGCTGCGTTGTTTCTCTATGATCTCCGATTTGATGCGCCACTGCTTCGAGCAAACTACCTTACTGGCAAAAGGCAGCGCCGTCCGCGCCGCCGGGAACTTTTTGCAGCCTTTGATCAAACCAGACCTGCCCGTGTACCTGTGGTGGATGGGCGATCCACCCGCCGGGGACGACCCCGCATTCCAAAATCTTGTCAATCTCAGCAATCGTATCATTTTTGACTCTACCAGCTTTTTTAATCCCGAACAGCACATCCGCTCGCTTACCGAACTTTGTAACGCCACTCCCACTGCGGCTATCAGCGACCTTAACTGGGGCAGGCTGACAGGTTGGCGCGAGCTGGTCATCCAATTCTTTGACGTGCCGGAGTATCGCCCGTACCTCTCCGGCATTCACAGTATTGAAATCGAACATGCCGCCGCGCCGCTCGCCATACCGGGACGCACCGAAGAGGGCGATGTCTCTCCCAATCCGACCCGCGCCTTGCTGCTGGCCGCGTGGCTCAAAGAGCGGCTGGGCTGGTCACTTTCGGCGTATCGCGGCAACAATCACCATCACACCGCCAGTGGCTCCCATCACTGGGAGATGCAACGCGCAACTGGCCCGCGAGGAAGCGGGCAACTGGTTGCTCCCAGGAGCCGGTCTGGTCGCCTGGGCGGGCAACCCGTCAGTATCACCATTCGTCCCATAGTCCACAGTCAGATGCGCCCCGGCTCCGTCGCGCTGGTACGCCTGGTCAGCACAGTGGACAACAAAGAGGCCGTGTTTACTATCGCGCGCGACACCGATCTCGAACATGTGATAACCTCGGTTGAACTGGACCAGGAAACGCGCCAGCGGCGCATCGTCAGCCTGGCGAGACAACGGAAAGAAAGCGACCTCTTACGCGATGAACTGGAAATCACCGGTCACGATTTCTCGTTTGAACAAACGCTACAGGAAATTGCCAATCTGTTAGATGCTGAAGGATAATTTACATATGAACATCGCCATTTATCCTGATCTGGATACCATCAGCCAGCAAGCGGCTGCCTACATAGCGCGAATTGCCAGCGAAGCCATCGTCACACGCGGGCGTTTCACCATCGCGCTGTCAGGTGGCAACACGCCCAAAAAGCTGTACGGCCTGCTGGCGACCGAGCCGTATAGCAGGCAGATCGACTGGCAACTGGTCGATATATTCTGGAGCGACGAACGCTGTGTGCCGCCCGATGACCCGGAAAGCAATTACTACATGGCGCAGGAGGTCATGTTACGGCACCTCTCCATACCAGTAGCACAGGTACATCGAATGCCCGCCGACCGGCCCGACCGCGACGCCGCATCGCTGGCCTACACGCGGGACATGCAGCAAGTCTTCGGCACCAACCGCGTACCAGACTTTGATCTCATCCAGCTTGGCATGGGGCCAGAGGGTCACACGGCCTCGCTTTTCCCGCACCAGCCATCGCTGCACGAGACGCAGCGCCTGGTCATGCCCGTCTCCGTCCCCAAGCCGCCGCCTGATCGCCTGACCTTTACGCCGCCCATCCTGAACGCCGCCCATCACATACTCTTCCTGGCAACGGGCGCGGACAAGGTAGACGCGCTGCACGCCATCATCGAAGGTCCCACCAACCCGGAAGAATATCCCGCCCAGATCGTACAGCCGCCCAATGGCGAAGTCACATGGATGGTAGATAACGCGATTGCGCAAAAGATTCACATAAAAACTTGAGAGGTTTTCTATGACAGGCATTGTTCCATCAATTCTTTCTGCCGACTTCACCCGCCTCGGTGAACAAGTACGCGAGGCCGAGGCGGGCGGTTGTCAGCGCATCCAGGTCGATGTCATGGACGGCCATTTCGTCCCCAATATCACGATGGGGCCAATGGTCGTCGCGGCTGTGCGCCACTGCACTAGCCTGCCGCTCGAAGCCCACCTGATGATTACCAACCCCGAACGATACATCGAAGATTTCGCAAAGGCGGGAGCCGACGTAATTATCGTCCATCAGGAGGTTTGCCCGCACCTGCACCGCGTCATCCAGCAAATCAGAATGGCAGGCAAAATGGCAGCAGTCGCGCTCAATCCATCAACGCCCGTCTTCTTGCTCGAAAATATACTCTCCCTGATCGACATGGTGCTTATCATGACCGTCAACCCCGGCTTCGGCGGCCAGGAGTTCATTCCCGAAACGCTGCCCAAAATTGCCCGCCTGCGCCAGATAATCGCCGAACGCGGCCTGAACTGCGACATTGAGGTTGATGGCGGCATCCACGAAGCAACCGCTCCGCTCGTGGTCAAAGCGGGAGCCAATCTGCTGGTAGCAGGCTCAGCAGTCTATAACCAGCGCGAAAGCGTAGCACAGGCCATAGCGCGACTTAAAAGCGCCGTAGGTTAGCCTGTAGGAGAGAAACAGGGAGCAGGAAAAGCGATGAAACCAATAACGATCACCGTCGCAACAAAGAAAAAAGACCAGGTCGTAGACATCACCGAAGCCATCGAAACACAGTTACGCAACAGGCCAGAAACAGACGGTGTGTGCATCGTCTTTGCCGCTCATACCACCTGCGCCCTCACCACCGCCGATTTAGACCCCGGCACAGATCAGGACTTACTCAACGCATTGCGCCATATGCTGCCCCAGCTCTCCTATCGTCACCCGCACGATCCCTTTCACGCGCCCGACCACCTCCTTTCCTCGATCATCGGCCCATCCGTGATGATCCCCTACCAGAACCGCAAACTGCTGCTGGGAACATGGCAGCGCGTGATACTGGTCGAGTTGGACGGACCGAGACAGCGGACAGTGCATATTTCGTGTATATGAAATATGCAGTGTACTCTTTCAGTTTGTGGTAGGATGATTATAAAAAGCAACGCTACTGCTTATGAGGGAGAGCCACATGACCACAGGTGACATACTCGGTCTCATCTTCTCCTACGTCTTCGCCTTCGGTATGCTACTGATTGTCGAGGCGATCCGGCGTTGGAGAAACTATCCGACCGAGTTTACTCGAAAACTTGTGCATATTGGCGCGGGCATGTGGATATGGGTCATCCTGCTGCTTTTCGATCACTGGCAATTTGCCATCATCCCGACGGCTACCTTCATTATCTTCAACTACATCTTCTTGCGCTACCATATTTTCAGCGCGATGGACCCTAAAGAGGGAGCGACGCCCGGCACGATCTACTTTGCCTTTTCTTGCACTCTGCTGCTTTTCATCTTCCACACGGGCTGGGAACAGGGCTTCCCGCGCGGCTTTGAATATTATGCTATGGTCGGCATCATGGCGATGACATGGGGCGATGCCTTTTCCGCCATCATCGGCAAACGCTTTGGCAAACATAGTTACAGGGTGCCGGGCAGTAAAAAGCACTATCGCACGCTCGAAGGCTCGCTGGCGGGCTTCGTCTTTACCTTCGCCGCTGTCTCCATCACGCTTGTTATCATGTCTCCGCTCACGCTGCCGCTCATCTTGATCGGCGGTCTCATCGCCGCCGTTGTCGCAACGCTGCTCGAAGCCATCTCTCCCTATGGATCAGACAATTTGACAGTACCGATTGCGGTGGCAATTGTGATATTCTGGCTTGGCTTGTAGCACACTTACATTGTCTGAGCGTCACCCCCGGTAAAATCCCAAATCTCAAAGGGTGGTACCTGACCACATCTCTGCATACAGCCTGCACCACCGGTATACAAAGAGCTAGCTTTGGTGTATGAGACACGGTTAGTTAAAGATGGCAAGATTATAGAGTGGTGTTATTATCCGGCACATTCTCAAATAAATCGGTTGGTGGTACTCCTAACGCCGTAGCAATCTTATTCAACGTTGATAGTCGAACCTCATAATATGGGTTCCTCCAAATGCGTCTAATCGTGTCAATAGGCACGTCAGAAACCCTGGAGAGTTTCGATTGATTGAATCCTTTTTCTATTGCTATTTCTTTTACTCTCAGCTTTAACATATTTTCACTATAGCAGAATCCCACCGCTTGACAAAGTAGCAGTTATACCATAGTATAGAACAATAGAAATTAGCCATAGCAAATATGCTATAACAGAAACAAGAAACGGATACATCTACCAGCTACTTGAATACGGCTATCTAAGGGAGATTTACATGAGCAACGTGGTCTTGTTGAACGCGATTGTAGATGAGATATTTCAAATGTTAGAAGACGTTCGGGACATGCTTAGTAAGTGGGATAGCTGTTACCATATGCCATTTATTAAGAAGGCTATGTATTTAAACATGTTGCGAGAAAGGCTATACGCGCTGGAATGCACGGAGGACTTTATTGACTCTATTATCAAAATAGCATATGAGCATGTGTTCAGTAAAACCGAAAGAATGGCGTATGCTGGTAAATGGTATATTATTAAGTAAGTGTATAGCAAAAAGAAGGGAAGCCCATTATGGCAACCGTATTAGTCACAGGCGGCACAGGCACGCTTGGCCGCGAGGTCGTCAAACATTTACTACTCAAGCAGTACCGGACGCGCATTTTAAGCCGTCAATCATCTCCGCAGGTTCCTGCCGGAGTTGAAGTGATTACGGGAGATTTCATGGCAGGCAGTGGACTGCGCGAGGCAGTAGCAGGGGTTGATGCCATCATTCACTGCGCCAATCTCCCGCAAAGCGAACCTATGTCGGGCGTGGAGGGTACACGTTCATTGCTGCAAACAGCACACGCGAGCGGGTCTCCCCATTTCATCTACATCTCAATTGTGGGGATAGATCGCAGCGCATATCCCTACTATGCGGCCAAACGCGCAACCGAAGAGGTCATCGAGCAAGGACCACTGCCCTGGTCGATTGTACGCACCACCCAGTTTCATGATTTCGTGCTGAATCTTATTCAATCGCTCGGAGCCGATACGCAACCCGTCGTTCATGTCGCGGATGATATGCGTTTCCAATCTATCGACGTTGGGGAAGTGGCTGAAAAGCTTGTTGCGCTCGTAAAAGATGGCCCTGCCGGACACGCGCCAGATATGGGCGGGCCACAAATACTTACTCTCGAAGAGATGACCAAAATATACCTGCGAGCGCGTGGGAGGGAAGCTACTGTTCAACCAGAGACGCTTGCAAGCGGCATGTATGACGCCTTCCGGTCAGGCATTAACCTGGTGCCAGATCATACCGTTGGCACGATTAGCTGGGAGGCGTACTTGCAGCGTTTATATAAGCTGGAGAAGCCTACTGGTGTATAGTATTATGCAACCTATTCATCCAGTAGCACTACATTCTCATATATGGCAGTAATGGGAAAACTTACACCGATACTTGTTAGTTCGATAGTATCGTCCGGCCCGAAAGGATGTAGCGTCCAGAGATTTTCTGTTGCCCTCCTGAAAACCTCCACTGACTGCCGTTGCGCATCTACCAAAACATATTCTTGCACAGTCGGGCAGGCACGATAATAGGAAAACTTCCTACCGCGATCATAGCCCTCTGTACTTGTCGAAAGTACCTCGACAATCAGACAGGGATGCTCTACGATATCGACTTGTCCGCGATCCCGTGAGTCACAGCTAACGGAGACATCTGGATAAACATAGCGCCTCTTCGAGAGGCGCACCCGTAGATCAGAATTGTATACCCGGCATGAACCGCCTCGCAGCAAACGATGTAACAAAGTAATAACATTAACGCTAACAGTGGAATGATCGGCAGTGCCTCCAGCCAGCATATACACATAGCCGTCGATATATTCGTACCGCCCATCGAGGCTATTATTATCAAGCTCCAGGTATTCCTCAACACTCATGTACAACCCGCGAGGATTAGCCACCATTGTTTTGTCCCCTTCTCCGGTAGGAAACCGCTTTCTCTACAACAACGATAACAGATAGTCGTTGAGAAGGCAAGCGTTTTTTGGGGTTCCTCATGTGCGATAATACAGCATAAAGCCAACTGGAAAGGCATTATAGCATATGCATGACGATATTACCGACATCCCTGGTATAAGGGTCGGACATGATACCAATCTTGAGGCAGGCACGGGCTGCACTGTGATTCTGTGCGATACACCGGCGACAGGCGGCGTTGATGTGCGTGGAGGCGCGCCGGCCACGCGCGAAACCGATTTATTGCGCCCGATGAACCTGGTTGAAGGCATCAACGCCATTGTTCTGACGGGTGGCAGCGCCTTCGGGCTGGACGCGGCCAGCGGCGTCATGCGCTACCTGGAAGAGCGCGGCATCGGCCACGATACAGGCGTGGCGCGTGTGCCTATTGTGCCAGCCGCCGCTATTTTTGACCTGGCTTTTGGCTCAGCCAGCATTCGCCCCGATGCCGCCTCTGGCTACCGCGCCTGCGAGCAGGCTAGCGGTGACGCTGTCGAGCAAGGCACAATCGGCGCGGGAACGGGCGCGACGGTGGGCAAAATGGCAGGACCCGCCTTCATGATGAAAGGTGGCCTGGGTTCGGCCAGTATGCAACTCGCTGATGGCTCCATTGTCGGCGCGGTCGTGGTCGTCAACGCGCTGGGCGATATTATAGACCCACAGACACAAAAGACCATCGCCGGGGCGCGTAACCCCGACGGGCATGGTTTTCTAGCGGCCAATCCTTTCGGCAACACCACTATTGCCGTTGTTGCTACCAGTGCTGCGTTGACGCGCGAGCAGGCCAACAAGATGGCGCAAATGGCACACGACGGCATGGCGCAGACCATTCGCCCTGCGCATACCATGTTTGACGGCGATACTGTATTCGCGTTAGCGCTGGGGCCAACCTCGCAACAGCTTCATGACTCGCCCCTTGCCGCGATACACATCAGTGCCATCGGAGCAGCGGCAGCGGCAACTTTAGCGCGGGCCATCGTCAAAGCTGTTCGTAACGCCACCCCATTGCATGGCGTACCAGCGTTTCAATCGTCGTAGCAGCCTCCCTTGCTTGTATCCCCCGATGCAGCAAAGTCTCATAGCTCATCAGGGCTGCAACATCATGAATAATACAATGCCTCCACTAACCAGCATCACGATAACACAGGCCAGGATGACCAGGGCGAAGGTAAAACTACGCTGCGCCTCAGCCGTATCCGGCAGTTTCTCGCTGGCGCGTCGTTCAAGACGCAGGGGAAGCTGACGTTTGGCGGTCATGGTCTTCAGGCCACCAGTCGCAAGATCCCAGGAATTTCCGGCAAAATCAGTGACACGTCGATGAGCATCAATCTCAGAAGGTTCTGTCGCGGGTACGGGTGGCGTCGTTGAGGGGTACGACGGCTTGAAGGGATAGACCACCTGGGGAGGAGTAGAAGGTATCGAGTGAGTAGGTAGGTTCGAGTGTGGTCGTTGAGACAGCAATCTCGGAGATTGAGCATCAGGTGTTGGCAACGTCACAATTTTCTCCACTCAAGGGACCGAAGTCCAGCCGCTTCACAAAAGAACAACCTACGGGAAACGCGCTACAGAAGAAATAATACAATCGGCCAAATATGTATAGCCACATCCTCTATTGTATTCAACGCACGAAAAGAAACAAGGGAACTATGACTTATGGGTCTAAACTATCAACAATCCCAGTAGCGCGTTGAGCATACGCGCCGTTGCTCCCCAGACGCGGTACGAGCCGTAATCGTAAAAATAGACGGTACGCGCCAGTCCCTCGCGTGTCCATTGCTCGGTATGCGCGATAGTCGGGTCGGCGAGGCCGCGCAAGGGCAGCAATAGCAGGTCGGCCACTTCGCTTGCCTGCAAGCGCAATTCTCCGGGTCCCTGCGGCAAAAAGGCTACAACGGGCGTGATTAAGAAATTGCTGACAACCGTGAAAACCGGGAATAGAATGCCCAGCACCTCGGCTCTGGCGGGAAGCAAACCAATTTCCTCCTGCGCTTCGCGCAAAGCAGTCCGCACAGGCGATGCATCTGTCACATCAACTGAGCCGCCCGGAAAAGCAATCTCCCCGCTATGCGAACGCAACGTGCTGGCGCGGCGAATAAAAATCAGCGTAGCTTCCCCCTCCCGCTCAAATAATCCTATCAAAACCGCCGCTTTACGCGCATTGGGCTGCTGTCCCTCGAGCGCATCGCACAACGAATCGGCGCGTTCGACTGGCTCCAGACGCGAGCGCAGAGCCATTATAATCTGCTGTATATTACTCAAATCCATGCAGGTATTGTAGCATACATGCGCGACATAGCCAGGGCGGGGGCAAGCCCCGCCCTGGATTTGGTCGTTTCTGCCATTTTGGTACCTCTTGCATCTGTGTGATACAATATGGCAGATTAACAAACATCGGAGCAAACTGCTAAATTGGGTGTGTATTAGCTTGCATTCACGGAAGGCTTTTGGTATAATAAGAGCATCGAGTGGGGGTATACTGTCCTCAGGCTCTTGTCATGTCTATATTGCGGCTTACCGGTCTGCGTGCAGTGTTTTGTAGGACCGTTTTTAAGACACCGTTGTCGAATATTGGTCTTCTCGGCTAGAACGAAAGTCGGCTGGGATTAAAAACGCGCAAGCGATGCCAACCTGAGCAGCCTCCTCCGATAAACCCATGTCCAATGACACATCCCCAGGGTCCCGGTGCATAACTAATTCGTCTCCTTGCGGCTCATAAAATAGCTGGAAAGCGAACGAAAGCGTATCTCGCATCCACCAGGAACAGTGATGGGAGCAAAGGACGGGCAATAACCGTGGATCGAAGGGGGTATATTACCCATGCAAGCTCAGAAGCACGGCGACCTTTCGACAATGCCAGCGGCAAATCTTAAAAGCGGACGGGTACAGACAATGTACGAAGGAAACGACCCACAAGGGAATAGCAACTCAGGCCCCGAAGAGATGAACGACTTCAACGAAATGGAAGCGTTGCTCGCGGCATCCACCACTCCCATCAATATCAAGCGCGGCGATGTAGTCGATGGCGTAATCGTGCGTATTGACCAGGATGAAATTCTGGTCGATATTGGTCTCAAGTCAGAAGGCGTACTCTCCACACGAGAGCTACCCGCGAGTGGTGATTGGTCCTTTGAAAATCTTCACCTCAACGACAAAGTGCTGGTCTATATCATCCAGCCGGAAACGCCAGATGGACACGCGCTGCTCTCGCTCAAACGAGCCAACGCGGAGCGCCAGTGGCGCGTCGCTGAAGAGCAGTATAAGAACAACGAGCTACTTCAGGCGCGCGTCATCGATTACAACAAGGGTGGGCTGATTGTCGATGTCGCCAGCATCCGGGGCTTCGTGCCCATCTCCCAGATTCTCAACCTCAAACGCGAGGAAGTCGCCCAGGGCGGCGATAATCAGGAGACGGCAGCCAAGCTCCAGAGTATGAAAGACAAAGTACTCCAACTCAAGATCATCGAGATCAATCGCGCGCGCAACCGCCTGATCCTCTCCGAACGCCTGGCAAACCAGGAATGGAGGCAGCGCCGCCGCGAAGAACTGCTCGACGAACTCAAACCCGGCGAGGTGCGCACAGGTATCGTCAGCAACCTCGCCAACTTTGGCGCATTCGTGGACCTGGGAGGCGCGGACGGACTGGTACATATCAGCCAGCTCGCATGGAGTCGCGTCAACCATCCCAGCGAAGTACTCAAAGTCGGCCAGGAAGTTGAAGTCCAGGTCTTGAGTGTCGATAAAGAAAAGAAGAAGATCGCGTTGTCCATCAAACGGGCGGAAGTCGATCCCTGGACAACCGTAGAGCAGCGTTACTTCCCCGGTCAGGTTGTCACCGGCACGATCACCAAGATCGCGCCTTTCGGGGCTTTCGCGCGCATCGAAGATGGCATCGAGGGTCTGATTCACCAGTCCGAACTCTCGCCCGGCATGGACCCCCGCTCCAACCTGCGCGAAGGGCAGGAGTTGCAATTGCGTATCCTGCGTATTGACGCCGAACGCCGCCGCCTGGGCCTCAGCCTGCGGCAGGCCGACGAAGTCGATGCCAGGGAGACCGCCGAAACTCCCTCTCCAGAGACTGGCACCAATGCTCCCGCAAGTGATATGATGTCATTAGAGCAAGCCCCTCCTCGCGGCGAGGAAGCGCAAAGCGCGGCGGACAAAGAAGGCGGCTCGACACGTCGGGAAGGCAGGGGAGAACGCCGGGATCGCTCCGAGCGGGCTGGCGAACATGCACTGTTGAATAATCTGGCTCTTGGCGGCGACGATGGAGAAACCACAGCTATGGCTGAGGCTTTCAAAGCGGCGGCTCGCCAACGTTCTAAGGATGAACCGGAGGCACCACAAGAGTAGTTTTTTCGCGAGTCAATTTGAACTTGAACAGTTAAGCCGACGACCTCCCGACTGCGCACAAAGTCATGAGCGACAGTCAGGAGGTCGATTGTTTCAGGATAGAAGTGTGTTATATGTTATTAACAGATGGGAGGGCTACAGTTTTGTTTACCTTGACGCTATCAAAAGCGTGTTGTAAGATGAGATATGCTGTTTACCTGAGCATCACAGAGGGCGCGGTTCCACTCTCTGCCACTGAAAGGGGGGTGACAAACAGGTGAACGATCGAGACAGGTTTGATAGATTTACCGAGCGAGCCAGGAAAGTCCTGAGCCTTGCTCAAGAAGAGGCGCAACGCTTCCAGCACAACTACATCGGCACCGAGCATCTACTGCTGGGTCTGGTGCGTGAGGGAGAAGGCGTTGCCGCTAAAGTACTGAGTAATCTGGGCGTTGAGTTGAACAAGGTTCGCAGCGCCGTTGAATTTATTATTGGACGTGGAGACCGCATCGTGCTGGGCGAAATCGGTTTGACTCCACGCGCCAAAAAGGTGATCGAGCTGGCCGTTGATGAAGCTCGTCGTCTGAATCATCACTATATTGGGACGGAACACCTGCTGCTCGGCCTGGTACGCGAGGGCGAAGGCATCGCCGCCGGCGTGCTGGAAAGCCTCGGTGTCAACCTCGAAAAGGTGCGCACCCAGACTATCCAGGTACTCAGCCAGTCCGGCGCGTCTCATGAGCGTGACGCCAAGCACTCCAAGACGCCTACCATCGACCAGATGGGCATCGACCTGACCGCCTCAGCACGAGCCGGTACGCTTGATCCCGTCATCGGGCGGCACCAGGAAATCGAGCGCGTCATCCAGATTCTTTCACGACGCACGAAAAACAATCCCGCGCTCATTGGCGAGCCGGGCGTTGGTAAAAGCGCTATCGTCGAAGGACTGGCCCAGCGCCTCATCGCTGGCGAGGTGCCGGAAACGCTGGCGGGTAAGCGCCTGCTCACCCTTGATGTCGGCTCTCTAGTAGCCGGCACCAAGTATCGCGGCGAGTTCGAGGAGCGCCTCAAAAAGATCATCGAAGAGATTCGCAACAGCCGGGATTGCATCATCTTTATTGATGAAGTGCATACCCTGGTTGGCGCGGGAGCAGCCGAGGGCGCGGTTGACGCCGCCAACATCCTGAAGCCAGCCCTGGCGCGCGGCGAACTCCAGTGCATCGGCGCGACCACGCTGGACGAGTACCGCAAGTACATCGAGCGCGACGCCGCCCTGCAACGCCGCTTCCAGGAAGTGATCGTGCGCGAACCTAGCATCGAGGAGACGCTTGAAATCCTCAAGGGTATCCGCGAACGTTACGAGGCACACCACCGCCTGACCATCACCGACGAGGCTCTCAAGGCCGCCGCCGAGATGGCGAGCCGCTACAT
This sequence comes from Ktedonobacteraceae bacterium, assembly GCA_050695155.1. Classification (GTDB taxonomy): domain Bacteria; phylum Chloroflexota; class Ktedonobacteria; order Ktedonobacterales; family Ktedonobacteraceae; genus CF-113. The sequence continues at coordinate 7,107 of JBOGTO010000262.1, read as the reverse complement.
CACCGATCGCTTCATGCCTGACAAGGCTATTGATCTGATCGACGAAGCGGCCAGCCGCGTGCGTATGCAGAACTCACTGGCCCCGCTCAACCTCAAAGAGGCCATGAAGGGGTTAGAGTCCGTATTGCGCGAAAAGGAACAGGCTATTCAGCAGCAGGAGTACGAACTGGCGGCTGAATTGCGCGACCGCGAAGTCAAACTACGCGACCGCATCACCAAACTGGAATCGGGCTGGCACCGCGAACGCGGCAGCGAGAAACCATCCGTCGGTGAAGAGGAAATCGCCCAGATCGTCTCGATGTGGACCGGTATCCCCGTCATGCGTATCGCGCAGGAAGAGTCGCAGCGCCTGCTCCAGATGGAAGAAGCTCTGCACTCTCGCGTTATCGCGCAGAACGAAGCTATCGAGAAAATCGCGCGCGCCGTGCGCCGCGCCCGCGCCGGTCTGAAAGACCCTAAACGCCCCATCGGTTCCTTCATCTTTATGGGACCCACGGGCGTTGGTAAGACCGAGCTGGCAAAGGCTCTGGCCGAGTTCATGTTCGGCAGCGAAGAAGCTCTCATCAAGATCGATATGTCGGAGTTCATGGAGCGCCACGCGGCAGCCCGCCTGGTGGGCGCGCCTCCCGGATATGTCGGCTACGAAGAGGGCGGACAGCTGACAGAAGCCGTGCGCCGCAAGTCGTACAGCGTCATCTTGCTGGACGAAATCGAAAAGGCGCACCCCGATGTCTTCAACATGCTGCTCCAGATTCTGGAAGACGGCAAGCTGACTGATGCTAAGGGTCGCACGGTGGACTTCCGTAACACCGTTGTGATTATGACCTCCAACGTCGGCGCGGCCCTGCTGAACAAGGAAGCGTCCATCGGCTTCAAACAGTCGAAGGACAAGGCCAGAGCCAACCAGAACGAGTACGAGTCCATGAAGGGTAAGGTGCTGGGCGAACTCAAGAACACCTTCAAACCGGAGTTCTTGAACCGTATCGACGAGGTCATCGTCTTCCATTCGCTGCGCATCGAGGAGATGTACTCCATCATTGACCTGCTCTTGAACCGCGTGCGAGCGCAGTTGACTGAGCAGCAACTCGAGATGATTGTTCCGCAACCTACGAAGGACTTCCTGATCGAAAAAGGCTTCGACCCGCAGTACGGCGCGCGTCCGTTGCGCCGCACCATCCAGCGCATGGTCGAAGACCCCCTGGCGGAGGGCTTGCTGGAAGGCAAGTTCCACTCTGGCGACCTGGTTGAGGCGATCGTCATCGACGACGACCTGGTGCTGCAAGTGCGCAACCGTATCGAACAGTTGCCCGCGCCCAGCATTCCAGCCGCACCCGAAGCCGCGCTCTCCGCAGGCGGCGACGGCGGCAGCGACGCGCAAGCATAGCGAAGCGCCATCTCTCGGACGGGAGAGGTACGAGGGCGACCGCAAGGGTCTCCGCCCCTCATCCACTCCTCTCCCGCCCTTACAATGACTACGATAGCGCGTTCATTGTAGGGGCGGGGGTGGTTGAGAGGATGGGTGGGGACCCTTGCGGTCGCCCTTTCCTTTTCAAGACATCACATTAATTTATCAAATTGCATATCGGGAATAATTATGCCGAAATTACGCACAAAATATGTCTGCCAGCAATGCGGCGGGGAACAAAGCAAGTGGGTAGGGAAATGCCCCGATTGTGGCGCGTGGAACACCCTCGAGGAGATGGCCGAGGTGCCACAACATCCCTCCCAGCAGCGCCGCCAAACACTTATGGGCAACTCTTCTTCTATTGCCCAGGGGACGCACATGCCTGTTGTGCTGCCGGAGATTCGCCCGCTTGCCCAGGAACGCATCTCGGTAGGTTATGATGAGATGAACCGCGTACTCGGCGGTGGCCTCGTGGCGGGTTCGCTCACACTGATCGGCGGAGAACCCGGCATCGGCAAGTCTACCTTGCTTTTGCAAGTAGCAGGCTACATCGCTCGAACCGCCGGGCCGGTGCTATACATCTCTGGCGAGGAGTCTATTGAACAAGTCAAGATGCGCGCCGAACGGCTCGACATCAGTGGCGAGCAATTGTATCTGCTCTCTTCGATAGAAATGGAAGTCATTATCGATGCCGCCAGCCGCATGAAACCAGCATTGGTCATCGTCGATTCCATCCAGACGACGCTCGCTGCTCAAATCACATCCGCGCCCGGCAGCATCAGCCAGGTGCGCGAATGTACCATGCAATTGATGCAGCTTGCCAAAAACACGCACACTCCCGTCTTTATCATCGGCCACGTCACCAAAGAAGGCACCGTCGCGGGACCGAAAGCCCTTGAGCATATCGCCGATGCCGTGCTTTACCTTGAGGGCGAACGCTACCATACCTATCGCCTGCTGCGCGGCGTCAAAAACCGCTTCGGGGCCACGCACGAAGTCGGCGTCTTCGAGATGCACGGCGAAGGGCTAATCGAAGTTGCCAACCCTTCGGCCATCTTTTTGGCCGACCGCGCGACCGGAGCCACAGGTTCCGCTGTCGTCGTTAGCATGGAGGGTACGCGCCCCATTCTGGTAGAGGTGCAGGCGCTGGTCATCCCCAGCAATTTCGGCAATCCGCGCTGCACCACCAACGGCATCGAGTATAGCCGCCTGGTGATGCTGCTGGCCGTCCTCACCAAACGGGTCGGCCTGGCCGTCAATAGCCACGATGTATACGCCAACGTTGTCGGCGGCTTCACCCTCGAAGAACCCGCCATCGACCTGGGAGTCGCGGCCGCCATCGCGTCCAGCTACCGCGAGAAAAACGTCGCCCCCGATATAGCCCTGATTGGCGAGGTCGGGCTTTCCGGCGAACTACGCGCCGTCAACCGCCTCAGTATGCGCGTTCGGGAAGCCGCCAAACTCGGCTTCAAGCGCTGCATCGTACCCAAAGCAGGAGGCGGCGCAAAAGTAAGCGCGGAACTGGCAAATGTGGGACTCCCGCCAGATTTCAAAATCGCCACCGCCAGCACCCTCGCCGTCGCGCTGGAGATCGCGCTCCATGCGTGAGGATAAGATAAGCCGTTCAATTATCCGTAGGGGCGGGGGTGGATGACGATGTGGGGTGGGGACGCTTGGCGTCGCCCGCGTCTTGTCCAATTGCCAATCATGTGGCGCGGAATGGAATTTCCCATCCACAGGACGCGGGCGACGCCAAGCGTCCCCACTCATCCCAACACCTCTCCCGCCCCTACGGGCAGCCTGAGCGATCAATCACGTCCTTTCACACATTGCCCATAAGCAAGGGGTCGCTAATCGCGCATAATTATACTCCAGGTTATATCAAGCGCAGAAATACACCGGCTCGCTATTGATTACTTCTCAGGAAAGTAGTATACTCCAATTGCGACGTAGAATTGTTTGCGACTTAGTGGGTATGCTCCTTCGCAGGATGCAGTTTGGTAGCGGGCCTGGCAACATCCTAAGCAATTATCCATCATTGTTCATCATCACTGACCCGGCCCATCGCTCAACCAGCCCCTATGCCGCTCAGCACTGGCGTAACAGGTGATTGCTTGCGCCATTTTGGAGGACGAAGGGATGTCTGTTAAAATGTACGCCCGAATCATCGGGTCGGTGGTGACGCTACTCGTTGCCATCGGATTGTACTTCTTCGATCACGAACTGGCGAAGGACTTCTGGTGGTTCATCGGCATCTCCGCCGGAGCAGTAGTTGTCGCCTTTCTCATCACCCCGTATATCACAGTGGTTCCTTATCGCTGGATGCGCGAAACCACCGTCAGCGACCTGATCGCGGCGGTTATCGGACTTATCGTTGGTCTTATCATCTCGGTACTCTTATTCATCCCACTGGCGAATTTGCCTAATATTTTTGGGCATATCCTGCCGCTAGTAGGTGCCATCGTTTTCAGCTTCCTGGGCGTCGCTCTCGGTGTGCAGCGCAAAAACGATGTCACGCACCTCTTCCAGTCTGGTCTCTTCCCGCGTCGCAACCGCGAGCGCGACGAGGAACGCGATAAAGAGCGCGGCAAGGAGAAAGACAAGGATAAGGACAGGGAGAAAGATAAGGAACGTGACAAGGCCGCAACCAATCACGCGGAATTGCTCTTGCCCATCTTGTTAGACACCAGCGCCATCATAGATGGGCGCATCGCCGATATTAGCCAGACAGGCTTCATCAATGGCACATTGATTGTTACCCGCTTTGTACTCAACGAGCTACAACATATCGCTGACGCCGCCGATACCATGCGTCGCAATCGCGGCAGGCGCGGCCTCGAAATGCTCAAACGCCTGCAAACAGATTCGACTGTCCCCATCAAGATCACCGACGACGAGAAAGAACCCGGCAGCGAGGTCGATGGCGAACTGGTCAAAATGGCGCGTGTGCTACATTGCCCCATCATCACCAACGACTTCAATCTGAACCGCGTCGCGGAACTGCAAGGTGTGAAGGTCCTCAACATTAACGAACTGGCAAATGCCGTCAAACCGGTGTTGTTGCCGGGCGAGGATATCCTCATCAAAATCATGCAGGACGGCAAAGAACTGGGCCAGGGCGTGGGCTACCTTGACGATGGCACTATGATCGTCGTCGAGGGTGGTCGCCAGTATATGGGCATGACTATTGAGGTCTCCGTCACGCGCGTGCTGCAAACCGTCGCCGGGCGTATGATCTTCGCGCATCCCAAACAGGGCAGTCCCAGCCCCGCACCACAACCGCCGCAGTCGTCCGGCAAACAAAAACAATATTAAACAGCAGTGATATGCAAGAGACTTGTTCCGCCATCATCGCTGCCGCCGGTTCCAGCCGCCGTATGCAGGGATACGACAAACTCTGGCTCCCATTGGCCGGGCGCCTGACGCTTGCCCGCACCATCGATGTTTTTGATGCCTCGCCCCTCATTGACAGTATTGTGCTGGTGCTGAACGAAGAGCGCATTATCGAGGCTAAGCAGCTTTGCCAGCAAGAGGGCTGGCGCAAGATTGCGAGTATCATCACAGGCGGTCAGCGTCGCCAGGACTCGGTACGCCTGGGACTCAACACCCTGGCGCGTATCGACCCGCAATGCCGCTGGGTGATGATCCATGATGGCGCGCGCCCACTCGTCACGCCTGCCATGCTGGAAGCTGGCTTGCAGGCTGCCCGGCAACACGAGGCAGCCATTGCCGCCGTTCCCGTCAAAGATACCATCAAAAGCGTCGAACACGACTTCGTCACAGCCACCATCGACCGCTCACAGCACGTCGCTATCCAGACGCCGCAGGTCTTCTCTTTCCCGCTCATTCATTCCGCGCACAACGCGCCCGAAGCTCAGCAAGACGTGACCGACGACGCCGCCCTGCTCGAACGCCTGGGACACCGGGTAGCCATCTTCCCCGGCTCGTACACCAACATCAAAATTACCACGCAGGAAGATGTACTGATCGCGGAAGCCTTTATCAAAGGAGCAACCATCCTATGACCATGCGTATCGGCTCAGGTTATGACGTTCACGCCTTCGCGCCGAACCGCCCGCTCGTCCTCGGCGGAATCACCATCCCCTTTGAACTGGGCCTCTCCGGTCACTCCGACGGCGATACCGTCATCCATGCCATCGTGGATGCCCTGCTCGGCGCGTCCGCGCTGGGCGACATTGGCAAGTACTTCCCCTCAAGCGACGCACGCTGGAAAAACCAGCCCGGCTCCGTCTTCCTCGATTACATCTACTCGATGCTATCTCAACAAAACTGGGCGATCAGCAACATTGATGCTACTATCGTTACCGAACGCCCCAAATTGAGTCCCTATATCGAAACTATGCGCATGTATATTGCCACGCATCTACATCTCTCGCTCGAACAGGTCAGTATCAAAGCCACCACCACCGACGGCCTGGGCTTCGCTGGCCGCCAGGAGGGCATCGCCTGCTACGCAGTCGCCCTGATCGAGCGATAAAGCATCTCTAATCCTTGAAATGTTTGCTGAACGTGGCAATAATGGCGCACACCAGTTGCGGCGCAAACAGTATGAGTACCGTCTTGACCGGGCCAACGGCCTGAATCAAGAAACCTGTGAGCGCCAAACCGATGGGTTCGCTGCCGAAAGCAATCAGGCGGAAGACGCTATTCACGCGGCCCTGCAAGTGGTCGGGAATGACCGACAGGCGATAGCCAAACTGCACCGACATGTAGATCGGCACGACGATAAAGCTCATGGCCGTCGCTACGCCGAGCAAAAGCGGGTTGGGCGCAATTGCAAAGAGCAGCCATGTCAATACCCATAACCAGGTAGAGCCGATCATCATCTTGCCAAAACTGAAACGTCTCCTGAGCGGGGCCACTATCATTGCGCCTACAATGCTGCCAACGCCGCCGCCCGCTAAAATCAGGCCAATCTCAAACGATGTGGCGTGTTGCATCTGCGCCAGCACGATGATAATCAGCCCGTAGCCCACAACCGGCAAAATCAGGCCGCTTGTGAGCAGGGCGATAAAGCGTATCATCGGGTTATGCCACAGCCAGGAAAGCCCTTCGCCTATCTCTTTCCACAGATGCAGGGGTTTGACGCTGCGCTCCTCCTGAAACTGCGCTTTGATAAAGAACAGCGACAGCACCGAAACAATGTAGGAGATGGTATCCGTCAAGAACGGCACGGCTCGTCCGATGCCATAGAGAATACCGCCAAACGATGGGCCAATCATACTCGATACCGAATCGATCAGTGAGTTTTGCGCTACCGCGCTGGTCAACTGCTCTTTGGAGACCACCTGCGGCAGGCAGGCAGTTTCGGCAAGGTTGAAGAAAGTGAACAGCGTGCCTTCTACCAGCGAAACGATACAAAGCAGGAGAATGGTTAAATGGCCCAGCGCCAGCGCGATGGGGATACTTCCCAGCGCAACGGCGCGACCAGCATCGCACAAAATCATGACACGCTTGCGATTCCAGCGATCGACCATTGCCCCTGCCGGTAAGATGAAGAGCGCGTAGGGCAGCCCGCGCAACGCGCCAATTAACCCGGCCAGCGCGGGAGAATGCGTCAGCGCGAGTACCAGCAGCGGAAAAGCCAGTTGCGAGACGCGCGTTCCCACCGACGAGACGATCTGGCCGCTCCACAGCAACATATAATCGCGGTTGCGCCACAACGGTATGCGTTGTGGCGC
>JBOGTO010000261.1:0-11873 GCA_050695155.1 Ktedonobacteraceae bacterium | reverse complement strand
CGTGAACAACGCAACCCCAACGGGCGGCCTTAAAGGCCCCCTCCCCGCATCCACGCCGCCCCCGCCCCTACGGATAATTGAAAGGCACAGGCCGGGCTTGCCCTGTCTTTGTAAATACAGTATTATCAACAGAGATTACGAAGAGGAGATCGTATAAGATGAATGATAGTGCAAGCAAGCAAGAATCGTTGCCGCTCGTCATGGGCGTGGACATCGGTGGAACGCAATTACGCGCAGCTGTGCTACAGGGCGCGCGTTTGCTCTCGCGTGTCAGCGTGCTTACTGGAGCAAATCCGCTACCTGATAGCACCATCCCGCGTATCTTCAAGGTTATGCAACAGGCGCTCGTTGAGGCGCAGGTGACAATGCACTCAATCAAGGGTATTGGCGTTGCAACGCCTGGCCCCCTCGATAACCGCACAGGCATCATTTACTCGCCGCCCAACTTACCTGCATGGAAGGAAGTGCCGCTGCGCGATATTTTTCAGCAGCACTACCAATCATACCAGCTTCCTATTTATATTGAGAACGATGCAAACACGGCGGCGCTGGGCGAATACCTGTTTGGCGCGGGTCGCGGCTGTAATGATATGGTGTACCTGACGGTCAGCACGGGCATTGGCGGCGGCGTCATTCTCGATGGCAAGCTTTTAGAAGGGGCGAGTGGGACGGCAGCCGAACTGGGGCATATGTCGATTGATTGGAAGGGCGGGCGTTGCCCCTGTGGCAGCCGGGGCTGCCTGGAATATTATGCATCTGGCACAGCCATTGCGCGCATAGCCAACGAAGCCATTACCGCCAGACAGGGAGCCGAGTTGCTGGCCTTCGTTGATACCATGCAGGAGCATCCCACCACCATACCAGATCGCGCCGCCCTACCCGCCTCACAGGACATACGCACGCAGCCTCTTAATGAACCCGATGACCTGACAGGCATAGCGGATCATCCGCGCGTCAATGCGCGTACCGTTGCGCGAGCAGCGGAAGCGGGCGTTCCCCTGGCACGCGAGATCATCACACAGGCAGGTGAGGCGTTGGGCGCGGGCCTTGTCAATATCATTCACATCTTCAATCCTGAGCGCATCATTCTGGGCGGAGGCGTGACCGGAATAGGTGACATGCTTATGGAACCGGCCCTGCACATCATCTCGGAACGCGCGATGAAGGCCCCTTACGAGGCTGTGCAAATTCGCATGGCGGAACTGGGTACAAACGCGGGACTCGTCGGCGCGGGCGGCCTGGTCTATTACAATCAGGGTATCAAAAATAATGGCAACGAATAAAGAGCGGCTTGACCTGGCGCTGGTGAGGCGCGGCCTGGCTCCCAGCCGCGAGCGGGCGCGCGCGCTCATCATGGCGGGTCAGGTCTATGTGGGAGATCGGATGGTCGATAAGCCCGGTATGCTAACACCGCTCGATGCGCAATACCGTATCACGGGAGACAATGGCGAACTGAAGTACGTCAGCCGGGGTGGCCTCAAACTGGAAAAGGCGCTGCAAACCTTCGCGCTGAACCCGGATGGATTGGTCGCGCTCGACATCGGAGCCTCTACCGGAGGATTCACCGATTGCCTGCTCCAGCATGGGGCGCGGCGTGTCTACGCCCTCGATGTCGGGCGCGGGCAACTGGCCTGGAAGCTGCGCAATGACCCGCGCGTGGTGGTGATGGAGCATACCAACATGCGCCACGTCACCTCGCTGCCCGAACCCATTCAGTGCGCGGTTATCGATGTTTCATTCATCTCCCTGCGGCTCATCCTTCCACCACTTATTCCTCTATTAACGCCAGATGCCTGGGTCGTAGCGCTGGTCAAGCCACAATTCGAGGCAGGCAAAGCCGAGGTTGACCGGGGAGCAGGCGTTATCAGCGACCCGGCGGTACATACGCGCGTCGTCGAAGAATTACAGGCATGGATAGCCGGACATACGTCATTCCAGGTACGCGGCGTGACCGATTCGCCAATCTATGGGCGCGAAGGCAACCGGGAGTTTTTGTTTTACCTGGGAGTTTTTAGATGTCCCACTACCTGACGCCCACAAGGGGCGTCACTACATCTCATCATGCCCCCCCCCCTCGCCAGGATGGGGTAGAGAGGAGAGGGGTGGTTCTCCCAAATGTAGGGATGCCCCTTGTGGGCATCCGGCCTTCGCCGCCCGCGTTCTCCCTCTACACCTGTTTTCGAGTATATTCAAATGTTCTATGACCCACGAAGTCAGATCTTTTCAAGAGTAACAGGCAGAGAAAGTAGCCAGAAGCAAACAGGTTGATATACCCTATGGCGAATACAGTTCTTAGTAGCAGGTCCGGGTTCTGTAAATGAAAGAACAGGCCATTACCATGAACAACTTCGCCCACCGTATTCCACAGGTAGAAAAGAAATTCCACGGCTAAGAAGATGAGCATGAGCCAGTATCCGGCGACGGTACGCTTGAAAAGCAGAATAGAAGCAATGAGAAATACCGCAAACACAAAACCCATGATAAGAAAGGGTCTGGACTCAGCAAGCAGGCTTATGCCAGGTTTGTAATAGAGGTGAAGAAAATACGGAACCTGTGCAATGAAATTGGCGAGTATAAGCAAGAAAAGAATGATTACCTGAACCCTGATAGGTTTGCTCTCCATTGATTTATCCTCTAATTGTTTGTTATGGTCTTTTTTTCTTTACGTTTCGTGTGGGTTCAGGTTGCAGACCCATGTTGGCTACATCAGTCCCTGGTCTTGTGACATAGTTTCTTTTCTACTTGAGTTTGGGGTAAGATACTCTGAGTAGGAAACGATTCGTAAGGATGAGGCGATATGAGAGTCCCGAGGGCGACCGCAAGGGTCCCCACCTCACATCCACTCCACTCCCGCCCTTACTATGACTACGACGGAGAGTTTATCCTACAGAAAAGAGGCATGATTTATGTTGACCATCCCACAGGTTGTTGTGCCAGATCAGTTTAATGCCGCGACGGCTTTTTTAGATCGCAATCTCGCGGAAGGGCGCGGCGATAAAACCGCTATTTATTATGAGGGACAGGCGTATAGTTACGCGCAGGTGGCCGAGCTTGCTAACCGCGTTGGGAACGGGCTGCTTGAACTGGGGCTTGATATGGAGCAGCGTGTGGCCTTGCTCATGCTGGACTCGCCTCACATGGCCGCAGCTTTCTTTGGCGCGATCAAGATAGGGGCGGTGCCTATTCCTCTTAATACGATGTTGCGCCCCAATGATTATGTCTATATGCTCAATGATAGCCGGGCGCGTATCCTGCTCGTTCATGCGAGTCTGTGGAAGCAGTTGGCACAAGTTCTGCCCGAACTCACATATTTGCGCCACGTAGTGGTGGTGGGATTGCAAGAGAGCGGCGAGCAGGAAAGCGCGACGCTGCATGATTTCGAGCAGTGGACGCGGCAGGCATCAGCCACGCTGGAAGCGGCCAGCACCAGCAAAGACGATAGCGCGTTCTGGCTATATAGTTCGGGCAGCACAGGTTTCCCCAAAGGGTGTGTTCATTTGCAGCATGATATGAGCTACTGCACCGAATATTATGCGAAACCCATTCTGGGCATTAAAGAGGACGATATTACCTTCTCTGCTGCGAAACTTTTCTTCGCCTATGGGCTGGGCAATGCCCTGTACTTTCCGTTTGGTGTGGGAGCCAGCACGGTGCTGTATCCCGGTCGGCCACTGGCAGAAGACATATTCAAGGTAGTACAGCAGAATCGCCCGACCATCTTTTATGGTGTTCCCACACTTTACGCCAGTATGCTAGCTCTGCCGGATGCCGAAAAACGCTTCGATTTCTCATCCGTGCGCGTCTGTGTCTCGGCAGGCGAGTCGCTGCCCGCCGACATCTTGCGCCGCTGGCAGGAGAAATTCCATGTAGATATTCTGGACGGCATCGGTAGCACCGAGATATTGCACATCTTCATCAGCAACCGCGCGGGCGAAATTCGACCGGGCAGCACGGGCAAGCTGGTGCCGGGCTACGAGGCATTGATTACCGATGAAAGCGGTCACGCGGTTTCCCAGGGCGAGATAGGCAACCTGCTCATTCGCGGCGACAGCATCGCCGCCTATTATTGGAACAAGCACGAAAAGACCAAAGACACCATGAACGGCCACTGGATTCACACGGGCGATAAATATTACCAGGACGCGGACGGCTATTACTGGTATGGCGGTCGCTCGGATGATATGCTGAAAGTGAGCGGCCAGTGGGTCTCGCCCGTCGAAGTCGAGGCGGCGCTGATCTCCCATCCTGCCGTGTTGGAATGCGCGGTAGTTGGTGATACGGATGCCGACGAACTGGTTAAGCCGCGCGCCTATATCGTACTCAACACTGGTTATGAAGCGTCACCCGCGCTGGCCGACGAACTGAAAGCCTTCGTCAAGCAACGATTGGCACCTTTCAAGTACCCGCGCTGGATCGACTTTGTGGCGGAATTGCCCAAGACAGCTACCGGCAAGATTCAGCGTTTCAAATTGCGAGAAGGCCAGTAGAATAGTATGCAACAAGCATATCAAGCCATACGCATCATTTCAGAGGCGCAAACCATCAGGGTCGCATTGTCAACCGACCCCGATGAGTTGATGTTGCGCGAACTTTGCACCGTTTGCGTTTCCCTCTCCAGCGAAGCCAGCGCCGGCATTAAGGCCGTTGTACTCGATTTCGCCAGTCGAGAGAAATCATTGGGCAAGGATGTGCATAAGGACGCGATTAAGGAAGGAGGACGCCCACAAGGGTCCCCGCACCACGTCCCTACAGGTGTCGAGCAGGCGTACAGCGCGATTGGTGGGGTTGTGCAGCCGGTGCTTGCTGTTGTGCGTGATACAATTTCGCCTGCGGCCTGTACATTGTTGGCAGCCGCAGATTTTACGCTGGTGGCTGAGGATGCCTTCATATGCATAACGGGCAAAGGCGAGCAGCAACAGGACAGGCAGCTTACAGGTGCGAACGCCGCGCGCCTGCGCTACGTCACATGGTCGGCAGCGGCTGGCGACATCAACAAAGAGATGGAGCGTATTTTGAATATGTTGCGCGAAAAAAGCGCGGTCGCGTTGCGCTTTGCGAAAGCCAGTACGCGCCTGGGCCGGTCGGAGCAGTCTACACATCTCGAAGCTGTGCGACAAATCAATACGCTGTATCTTGACGAGCTTATGCGCACACAGGACGCGGTTGAAGGCTTGCAGGCCTTTCTGGAGAAACGCAAGCCTGAATGGCGCAATTCATAGTAAGGAAAGGTCATGGTAGAACATCAGCCCTGGAAAATCCTCTCGTATAAACAAGTTCTCGACACGCCCTATCTCAAGGTGCGTTGCGAGCAGATCGCCATTCCCAACGGCCCGGTTGTCGAAGATTACTATATTATTGAGAATCGCGGCTGGGTTGGCGTTGTGCCGCTGACGAGCGATGGGCGTTTCCTGCTCAACCGGCAGTATAAGCACGGTATTGGGCGCGAGGTGCTGGAATTTCCGGCAGGCGCAATCGATGCTGATGAACATGATCCAGAGTTGACGGCCCACCGCGAACTGATGGAAGAGACAGGCTACAGCGTGGTAAGCGGCCAGCTTGAACCCCTGGCGCGCTTCGATGCCAATCCGACGGGCGCGAGTACGCAGGTCTGGTGGTACCTGGCGCGCGAGGTGCGCCAGACTGGCACGGCCAAAGACGATCCTATGGAGGTCATCGAAAACCTGCTGGTAACGCCCGCCGAGCTGCTCGCCATGATCCATGATGGCAGCTTCGCCGTGATGGGGCAAATGGGCGCGGCCTACATGGCACTGGAACGCCTGGGCTATTTCAAATTTACCTTGTAGGGACGTGATACATTCTTTAGAAAGTAAAGGAGCAACGTTTATGCCTATCGATAGCAGTCTAATCGGCGCAAGTTCACAGCCCCAGACATTCGAGGTGACACGCGAGGCGGTGCTGCGTTTTATGGAGGCGACGGAGGACCCGGCCTTGCAGAATGGGACTACGATAGAACATGCGCCCCCTACTTTCCCTACCACATTCCGCGTGCGCGTTCCCGGTCTGGAACTGGACGGGTCTAAAATGCAGTTGATTCATGGTGAGCAACAGTATAGCTATACGCGCAAACTGCGCATTGGCGAAAAGATCACCTGCGTCGCGCGGGTAGCCGACATCCGCGAACGCACCGGCAAGAGCGGCGCAATGAAACTGCTGGTTGCGGAAATAAGCGGCACCGACGAGCAACAGCAGCCAGTTTTCACGGGACGCAGCACAACCATCGTGCGCGAAAAATAGCCGCGCAAAATGATTGACAAATCACAAGGAGAGGTATAGAATACTGTCCGTATCCGTTATGACTTGCCCTCGTGGCGGAATGGTATACGCAGCAGGTTGAGGGCCTGTGTCTGAAAAGACGTGGTGGTTCGACTCCACTCGAGGGCATCCCACATAGTTCTCCATCGTCACATCAGGGGCGACTAGCTCAGTTGGTTAGAGCGGCTGCTTTACACGCAGTAGGTCTGGGGTTCGAATCCCTAGTCGCCCACTTCTCTTGTTTCTGCATCGGCCTGGGAAGCCGCTCTAAATCGTTACCTTACTGAGGTTATCAGTCGTCTAAATCTCCAATTTGTGAGGTTGGGAACGGCTGATTTCCATTTTTCGGTGGATGTGAAGTAGATACCTTATACTAAATAGTGACTTCAGAAAAGTTTTGTGTTATTCTTAATTAACGTTTCGAGGAGCTTATCGTTAATAAGGAATTTGTTATTAATGCTATCGTTAATATGGGCATGAGTTGTTATCCTTATTAACGTTTCTGGTGGTTTATCGTTAATAAGGAACTTTGTAATGATTGCTAACAACAATAAAAGCATACAGCATGATCGGGCAGGGAGCTATGTTAGCCAGATCGGAGGTTACAAAGCTTTTGTACCCAAATCACTGCCGCCTGATCCATCTATTCAATTAGATGGCGAGATGATTCTGTTACTATCGCAGGCAGATATGGCATTAGGGCGTCTGGATGGCATGAGTACAACATTGCCTAATGTTGATCTTTTCGTTGCTATGTATGTGAACAAAGAAGCAGTACTTTCAAGTCAGATTGAGGGAACTCAAGCTTCCCTTATAGATGTTCTGGCGTTTGAAGCAGATGCCGCTTTCCCTGAAAACCCGCAAGATATTGAAGAGGTTATCAATTATATTAATGCTTTGAACTATGGCCTTGAGCAACTTGACAAAATTCCAATTTCTCTTCGTCTTATTCGTGAGATTCATCATCTTTTGATGCAAGGAGTAAGGGGAGCTGATCGACATCCTGGTGAATTTCGCACTACACAAAATTGGATTGGGAAACCTGAAGTTACGAGAGAAACAGCCAGATTTGTACCGCCATCTCCCACAGATATGGGTAAAGCATTGGGCGATCTCGAAAAGTTCATTCACGAAGATGTTCCTCTGCCTCCTCTATTAAAAGTTGGCTTAGTACATGCTCAGTTTGAGACCATCCATCCATTTCTCGACGGTAATGGACGTGTGGGGAGATTGCTTATTACATTTATACTCTGTTCTAAAGGTGTTTTGCGCAAGCCACTACTCTATTTATCTCACTTTTTCAAGATACACAGGTTTGAGTATTACGAACATCTTCAGAAGATACGGGATGAGGGTGACTGGGAGTCATGGCTGAAGTTCTTTTTACGAGGTGTCGGTGAGGTTGCGCAGCAAGCTACAACGACAGCGAACAATATTGTACAACTAAGAGAGAAGCATCGAGAAATTATTGCTACCAACTTCTCTCGTTCGGCTGGGCCTGCTTATCAACTGCTTGAATATTTATATAAAAGACCAATCATTACAGCTAATGGCGTTGCTACTGTAACTGGTTTAAGCTATCAAAATGCAAACAAGCTAGTGACGAATTTTCAAAACATTGGTCTCTTGCATCAGATGGACACGTATCAACGAAATAGACGCTTTATATATAGCGATTATCTCGCGATGTTTTCTGACGAGGAAACGCCGAGAGATGGACATGAAACATCTTCAGAGCTTAAAGAAGAGAAGACAGATTATATTACATAGAGTTGCATGTTTTTAGGAAAAGTTCTCACCCCTCCTCAGTCCCCGTTCCCTCAGAGACGTTATTAGCGTGATAATGTGTTTCGAGCGCTTCGAGGAGTTCGTGGAAAGCCAGAACCAGGTGGCGGTTGCACAGGCGATAATAGACCATCGTGCCTTCTTTGCGGGCGCTTACCAGGTCCAGGTTGAGCAACTGGCGCAGGTGTTCGGAGGTGGTGGATGGAGCAAGGCCAAGTTTAGTGGCGATCTCTCCTGCCCGGAGTTCGCGCGTGGCAGGGGAATCCTGTCCGTCGGGTGGGATGAGTAGTTCCAGGATAGCGCGACGGCTTGAGTCGCAGGCGGCGTCTAAAAAGCGATCGATATAGCGAGCTAACTGCGAGGGCCGATGGTGCGTATTTGCATCTGCATTGGGAGGAAATGCATTCTTGCTGTTTGTCATGAAAGTGTATGCCTTTCTTACATGCATTGAAGCTGCGACTGGAGAGCGTGCATGTAGTATTGCTTTCTTCTCTCTATCACGAATGAGATAAGCCCTGCGCTTCAATCCTGACCGCCAGGTCTGGTCCTGTCATCCTTCGCTTCGCCTTGTCATTCTGAGCGCAGCGAAGGATCTCTGTGTGGCGAGCGAGATCCTTCGCAGCGCTCAGGATGACAGGCGAAGCGAAAGGTGACACCAGATGACCGATCTCATTCGGGAACATTCATTAAAGAGAAACATTATGCGGCGATCAATTTTTCTACTGCCGCCAGGAGATGAGAGAGATCAAACGGCTTCTTGAGGTAGGTGATATGGCGTTGTTGCAATTCATTACGCGGAAGGTAATTCGCGCTAATCATCATGGTCGGAACCCTTTCTAATCCCTTAATAGAGTGCAGGCGATCAGAAAGTTCAAGACCGTTGAGACCGGGAAGTCGGTAGTCAAGAATGAACAGGCTCGGCTTAATCGAATCGACAACCTCTAAGGCGCTTGTCGCATCAGGCACACGTAGAGCCTCGTAAGGCGTTTCGTCCGTTAAGACTTGAGTCATAAAGACACTAATATCTTCGTCATCCTCTACTAACAAGATGGTTTGAGTAGATGATTCTTGATTAGACATAGATAACGATCGTTTACTGCTCATATATAATCCTTAATCGTTCTTTCATTCCCACTTGCTTACATGTAATATCATCTATCCCTTTGGCCGGGTGTTCCCACATACTTACTATACTACACGTATCATTACGTATAGAGGTGACACAGCATTATGAGCAATAAGCGCCCTTGCGCGGAATGATAACATACTTGTGGAGTTCATACAGAAGAGCTTATCGTTCGTTTAAGGGCGATTTCACAAGAGTAGATGGCAGCAATCAGGCCAATCTGATCTATTGACGGCGGCATCAATGGCATCTATAATTTTAGCAACAATGAAATAGCACATTGTTTCTAAATTGATTAGCATAAGGGGATAAGAAGTTCGCATGGAGGTTATTTACAAGATTCCGCAGGAAACCAGATTACCCGGAAGATTCTGCCTTTGTTACCCAAAGAAAATGATGGAATATAATCGCCTCATCTGCGGTGACGCAATCGAAGAGATGCCTAAACTACCAGATAATTGTGTGGACCTTATTGTTGCTGATCCTCCATATAATCTGGGAAAAGACTATGGTAACAATCAAGATACCAGGGCATGGCACGAATACGAAGCATTTACGAGAAACTGGCTTAAACAGGCTGACCGTATTTTGAAAAAGACAGGTACGTTTTATATTTTCATGGGAGTCAGGTTTACATCCAGATTATTCCTGATTCTGGAAGAGGAAATGAATTTTCAGTTTAATAGTTGGATTACCTGGCATTATACGCAGGGAATGGGAAGGAAAACTGGATTCTCGCCCAGACATGAGGACATTCTTTATTTTACTAAGTCCCAGGATTTCACTTTTAACCTGGATTCGGTAAGGATACCTCAAATTGAAGAATCTACTACTCAGTTTGATTCGTTTGACCCAAGAATCGAAAGGGTACCAAAAGATCTTCCTAAAGAAACCGTCTCTAAAATTGCCAGGCAATCAGCGTTTCTGTTAGAGTGAGGATGCTTTGCCAGAAACAGCAGGTATGTAGTAACGGCGGGGGTTGAGCGGGTCAATAATGACCTCGACGGGGTCGCCTGCTTTGTATATTTGCAGGGAGCGCATCTCCGTTGTGCGGTAAACGTAGGTTTCGCCTGTGGGTGGGTCTGTCCAGACAGCTTTCAGATAGAAGCGACCGGGGGGAGAACCGAGTGAAAACATGTGGGTTTCAGTCACTGTCGCAATAATGCGCGTGCCGTTTTTGCGTAGCCAGAGCGTTCTGCTGATAAGGCGTATGGTCCCCAGGAGACATACAATTACTACGCCAGCAGCGAGCAATGAGCCGAGCAGGGCGATCCACATAACAGGCTCTCCTCTATTGACTACCTTACTAAATAGACCAGCAAGGCAAGTAAGAAGCACAAGATGCTCAGTACGAAAGAGATCGAAGTGATTCTGAACCATACAAGCTTATGGCGGACTATATCTTCTATTTTTGCCTGGCGAAAGCCCACATGGTCGAGTATCTTCTTGCTGAGCGTGCGGCGCGGATGGTAAAGGGTCTAGTTGTTCCTGATCCATCTCTTTTTCTCCTTCAATTCAGGCGTACATTACACTGCATTGAGAAAATCCAGCACGAGCTGATTGAATTCCGCCGGGCGTTCCATGTTTGGCACATGCGCCTCCGCTCCTTCATCTAATCTGATGATCTAATACGGTCAAGCGTTACTTTCTCGCTCGAAATCTTTCAAGAAGATGATCCAGCCAATCTTCCTGACAAAGCCCAGTTGCTGGTTGAGAGCAATCATGTCGGTGTTAGGAGAGTCGTTCCAGGTTTTGATGGTGGAACCGCCATACGCTCTGGCACTGTCAATACAGCGCAGTTTGAGGGCTAACGCAATTCCTCGATGACGATAGGGGCGTTTGACTCCAGTTAAGTTATTGACAAAGTCGGTTTCCGCGTCACTTTTCCAGAGTCCTGCGGTGCCAACATATGCACCGTGATGCACGGCTACAAAATGCAGATCTGGGAGCGACTGCGGATTGTTGATGAACAAATCCATATACTGCTCGAAACTCAGGGGAGTAACATTGACATCCAACGATGGGATGTCCCGCGCAACCTCGTTCTCCATCTCATGAAGCTGGCGATAGCATTCTGGATCGGACTCCAGCTCTTTGAGTGTTTTTACCTCGATACCCTGCTCGCGCAACTTTGCTTCCAATCCACGATAGGGAGAGGGGTCAAATGTCGTCACGTCCAGGCGCGACTCCCATTCTCTCCACACATCTTGAAAGCCGCGCGCCTGTAAGAAATGGATACCAGGTAACATATCCTCGCGCACCCTGGCGCGCAGGCTAAGCGGGTCATATTGCTTCACTGACTGCACGACTTGCTCGTATAGCGCGGAACCAATGCCCTGATGTTGTGCATCTGGATATACCGTGATGTCTAGCCAGAATTTGCGCGGGTGGTAGTTGTCCATCGATTGACTGTGGTAAGCTATGCCAACGACACGCCCGTCCTGTTCGGCCACCCAGCGTTGAAACTGATGAGCGGGGTCGCGGTGTTCGTCCCAATAACGCAATTCATCCTCAGTGGCCGCATAATCGGGATAGATTACGCGGCCGATAGCAATCATAGCGGCGTAATCACTATGCGTAAATGGTCGAATGTGGAAAGACATAGTTTCCATAGTAAAATCCTTTTTGCTGTTATTGGCCCAACGTCAAGTATAACATCCGTTTTTATAGCGGGTCAAACCAGGAATGC
>JBOGTO010000260.1:0-2769 GCA_050695155.1 Ktedonobacteraceae bacterium | reverse complement strand
GCCATAAAGGCCGCCCCTACGGGCCAGGCGGGCGGCTACGGGCCAGGCGGGCGACTTTTATGGTCGCCCCAGGGGTTAGCCGCTATTGATTCCCTGCGCGCCGCGCCTTCTCCATATCTTTCAGTTCGCGGCGCAGGATTTTGCCGGAGGCGACCTTGGGGATGGCAGGGATGAACTCGATCATATGCACTTTCTTATAGCCAGCCAGCTTTCCATTGGCAAAGGTCAGGATGTCCTCGGCTGTCACGTCTTCAAAGCCCTTGCGGAGTACGACGTAGCCTTTGGGCAGTTCGCCGGCCTCGTCGTCGGGGATGCCGATGACAGCAGAGTCCAGCACGGCGGGGTGTTCCATCAGCAGCGACTCCAGTTCCGCCGGGGCGATGCCGAAGCCCTTGTACTTAATCATCTCTTTCTTGCGGTCTACGATATAGGTGTAGCCGTCGGGGTCTACATGGCCGATGTCGCCGGTATAGAGCCAGCCGTCGCGCAGGGCATTGGCTGTTTCCTCTGGCGCTTTCCAATAGCCCTGCATGATCTGCGGGCCGCGAATGATGATCTCGCCGTCTTCGCCTGTAGGCAATTCGCGCGTGCCGGTCTCGATATCCACGATCTTCTGTTCAGTGTTATGCACCGGCATACCCACGCTGTCGATACGCACCAGCGCGGGATCGGCGGGCTGCGCGTGTGTCAGCGGCGATCCTTCGGTCATGCCGTAGCCCTGCACAACCACGATGCCGGTTTTATCCTGTAGCTTGCGCGCGGGGTCCATCGGCAGGGGTGCAGCGCCGGAGAAGACGTACTTCACGCTTTTCATCTTGCCCAGGTCTACTGGCGCGTTAGCCAACGCCAGCACGATGGGCGGCACCGCAAAGTAATAGGTTACGCCATATTTTTCGCACAAGTCCAGCGATTGCAGCAGATCAAAGCGTTCCATGATAACCTGAGTTGCGCCACAGGCCAGGAAACTGCCCGTCAGCATCACGCCGTAGATGTGATAGAACGGCAGGAAAAGCAGCGCCACATCGGTCAGGTTTACCCTGAGCGCGGTAGTGAATTGCAGGTTATTGACGGTCAGGTTGCGGTGCGTCAGCAAGGTGCCTTTGGGGAAACCGGTTGTGCCGGAGGAATAGGGCAGGGCAACCAGGTCATCGGCGCTAATATCCACGCGCGGGGGATGCCTGGGCGATGATTCGCGCATCAGCCGGTTAAACGAAATAGTATTGGGTATTCCTTCCGGTTCTTTATCGCCCGTCACGATAATGTGTTTCAGATTGGGCAGCGATTTTTGTGTGAGTACAGTCTGAAGCAGTGGCAAAAGTTCGCGCTGAATCAGAATGGCCTGCGCCTCCGAGTTTTCCAGTTGATACCCAACCTCGCGCTCCTTGTAGGCGGGATTCATGGGACTGACGACGATACCCATAGTGGCCGCCGCAATGAAGGTGATGGTATACTCCGGGCGATTGAGCGTGAGCAGGCAGATGCGATCTCCTTTGCGCAGGCCCAGGTTGTGCAGCCCATTGGCGACACAATTTACCATTGAGACCATTTCACGGTACGTCAGGTTGAGATCGTGATAGATCATCGCCGTGCGATCAGGAGTGCGCTCAGCCGCCATACGCAGCAGGCGATCATAGGGAACGTCGGGAAAATCTACGGGAGGGCGAAATAACTCAGGCGCGATCATTTTCTGAGACATGCAAGAAGTCCTTTCTGGCACAACATTGAGACCAAAAACGTTCATTGGCTTGTGCGTTGTAGCATAACGCACGAACGCCACAAGGTCAAGTAAGAGATGTTACAATGCCATCTATGATTGAAAATAATAAGCGTTTGCTACCAGTATTTGAAACGCCCGCTCACCTGGAAATTTACGATATACAGGACGCGGCTTATGATGTTCAGTTGAGCGTCACCACGCTGGCCGGGTTGATAAATCGCGGCCAACCGCGCGTCTACCTGCTCAGCAACAACGATGCTGATAGCCTCTTCAATGCCCTGTTAGCGCGCGTTCCGCATGAGTATGCTAAGACTGGCAAACTGGATGTACTCGACGCCATGCTGCAAAAATATCGTGACATAGTCAAAGGCATGGTTATCTACGATCCCGCCATACTCGATAGCGTCAATGTTGCCACGACAATGGCCGGGTTGCGCGATGCTATCGTCGTTTCGCCTTTGCAAGCCGCTTCGTTGCAGCAAAAGCTGTATCAGTTGCCCGTCGTGGCTGATCTACGCATCTATCATTGGAAGAATCGCTTGCGAGCCTATCGCTGGGCTGAAGACAACCTGCTCAAAGATGCGACAAAACAGGTGGTCGCGGGTCTGAACCCAACAATCGCGGGAGGGTTGCGCTCCTATCTCGTGGCTATGCGCGCGTTCGTCTACTGGCTTAACCCGCTCAATATATTGCCCGCTCCCACCAGTGGTTGGGTTATAGAACGCTGCTTGATGAAACGCATTATTCGCGCCTACCCGCCGGGAACGCCTCACCTGGGCTGGTTCATCCACGAATTTGCAGGAGTAGACATAGCATCAAAAGCTGGCCTTTATACACTTCCTTCGGACTACTTTTTCAATTTGGAAGTGTGGAGCGCTGTACAACCATCCGTGAATATGGAGGGCGGGTCGCATGGGGTGACGAGGGCGGCGCAAGCGCCCCCACCCCCCGCATCCGCCACCCCCGCCCCTACGGAGGTATTTCTCGATATGGAAGATGTGTCGCATGAAGGGACGAGGGCGGCGCAAGCGCCCCCACCCCCCGCATCCGCC
>JBOGTO010000259.1:0-3344 GCA_050695155.1 Ktedonobacteraceae bacterium | reverse complement strand
CCCACGGTGCGCGGCCATCCCTCTGCGGATTTTTCATCTTGTCCCTCTCAACCCTCTGTGCTATAATCAAACGTGAAGCTGTGTTGTGAGCGCACAGAAAGAGTAGTATCAAAGGAATTTCCCCATGTTTGATCCTAACAGTGAATTGGAAGCGCGATACCAATCAGTCATGACCACGCCTGACTGGTATCAGACAAATATACCTTGCCAGGTAGGGTGTCCCGCCCATACCGACGTTTCGACCTATATCGGGCTAATCTCGCAGGCACGATTTGACGAAGCATATCTTTTGAACCGCAAATGCAATATCGTTCCTGGGGTGCTGGGGCGCACCTGCGCTCGTCCTTGCGAGCCGGTCTGTCGCCGCAATAAAATCGATGGCAAGCCCATCGCTATCTGCTGGCTGAAACGCGCCTGCGCCGATCACCGCGAATATAGTCACCGCGCTGAGAAGCCGCCCATCAAGTATGACAAAAAGGTGGCTGTTGTGGGCGCTGGCTCTGCTGGTCTGGCCTGCGCGCGCGACCTGCGCGAGGCGGGCTATCCCGTCACCATCTATGAAGCCGACCCCGTCGCTGGCGGCGTAATGGTCAACGGCATTCCGGTCTGGCGTCTGCCACGCACCGTGACTTACGAGGAAACCACCCTGTATATGGCCGACCTGGGCGTTGATGTCATTTACAATACGCGCGTCGGGCGCGACATCACCGTGACCGACCTGCTCAAGCAGTTTGACGCCGTCTACCTGGGAGCCGGTTGTTACATCTCCAACGACATAACCGGCCCGGATAACAAGGTTATCCCAGGAGCTGATCTACAGGGCGTTGAACATGGCATTAAGTTGCTGGCTAAAACCAACTTCGGCGAACCCGCCTACATCGGCAAAAAAGTCATCGTCCTGGGTGGTGGCTTCACCGCGATGGACTGCTGCCGCACCTCCATCCGCTACGGCGCGGATAAGGTCTATGTCCTCTACCGCCGTTCGAAGGAAGAGATGGGTTCTGACGAGTACGAAGTAGATGAAGCCGAGTTCGAGCATGTCGAGTTCATGTATCTCGTCTCCCAGCTTGAAGTATTGAGCAATGACGGCGTGCATGCGAGCGGCCTGAAAGTCATTCGCAACAAACTGGGCGATCCCGACGCCAGTGGCCGCCGCCGCCCCATCCCCATTCCCGGCAGCGAATTTGTGATAGAAGCTGATACTGTCATTGCCGCCTTCGGCCAGTACAGCGATGCTTCGTGGGTACAGGCCAAAGAACTTAACCTGCAAGTCAACAGGCGCAATGGCGTGCCACTGGTTGACCGCGAAACCTGGATGACCAACTACCCCGGCCTCTTTGCTGGCGGCGACTTCACCGAAGGTTCGCGCAACCTGATCGGCGCTATCGGCGATGGCCGCGATGCTGCCATCACTATCAACCATTATCTCGGCGGCGAGGATAAGCCCGCCGAAGCTCCCGAAGAAATCGAGCTGCCAGACTACCGGCGCGGCATGGTGGATGATTACGAGTCCATCCCGTTCCAGATGATGCCCGGCCTGCCGCTCAAGGACCGCTATAGCAACACCCGCGAGACGGAAACCGGCTACACGCCTGAACAGGCTGTCGAGCAGGCCCGGCGCTGCCTGCAATGCCAGTTGAACATCATGATCGACCCGTCGATCTGTATTCTCTGCTCCGGCTGCGTAGACATCTGCCCCTATGACTGCATCAGTATGGAGGGCCTCTCGCGCATCGTCAAGGGCGATCCTATGCACCAGGGAACCGAAAACTGGATGGGCGGCGCGGATATGATTATCGACGAGGAAAAGTGCATTCGCTGCGGGCTGTGTATCGTGCGCTGCCCCACCGACGCCATCTCGATGGTACAATTCGAGGTCGCCAGCCCCAACGACCGCTGGACCGTCTCGAAGATTCCCATGCTGAATATCAGGTAGGCAGGCAAAAGAAGGAAAGGAGCGGCCCCACAGTATGGCTGTCATTCTGAGCGCAGCGAAGAATCTCTTGTGGGCAATACGCAGATTCTTCGCTGCGCTCAGAATGACAAAGCAAAGCGAAGCATGACAGCCGACGGGTGGAGCGACTTGCGCGGGTCGCTCTCTTTTTATATCCCTACCTGATAGGGGCCGATTTGGGCAACAACAGCCCGCGCAGCCAGCCAAGCAATACCATCATCAAACCCAACGGGATGAGTCCCGGCTTGCGATACCACGCGCCCACATGCGTTACAACCGTTCCCAGCATACGCACCACAACGACCGAGGGGGTCATATAGGTGTGAATGTATCTTCCAAAGCCCGATTGCTTGTATCCCTCGAGGTCAACCAGTCTCATAATGAGCGTAGATACAATGATTGGCGGCACCAATGCCACGAGCAGACCCGCCAGCAGTTTTCGTTTCCAGAACAAGTAGAGCGAAACAAATTCCACGCTGATATCGGTGGCGAGTTTTAGTGGGTGAATCTGGTGATACAGTTGTTTTTCACGAAATGTCATGCTAATACTCCTCTCTATTATCCTGACGTGTCAATGGGTACGTTGGTACCATCTTCTTGCATCGAGCAGCTATTTTGATAATAATAGCTCGTGTTCTATCAAACTATGGCGCTTAGAAAAGTGGGTAAGTAATGTACCTGTTATCGTGGAAAAGAACTCTCTCTCTATTGAAAATATGTGGCGCGCTGGCAATGCTCGCAATGCTCGCGGCTTGTGGGGATACCGCCAATACGAGCGTCATAACTCCAACTACTCAATCGGGAACCGTTGCGGCCAATACGCCAGGCATGGGGCCAACTGTTATTGCTAGCGTTGCTGTCAGCGTCGTGGCACCTGATGTTGATACACCAACCAGTACAACACAGGGGAACGCCCCGAAACAGGTGATAACGTTCGCAGACCGCACACTCACCATTGGGCCTGTGAGCAAGCAGGCGGGAAGCGATGCCTCTTCGACGGGCATCAGCCTGACAATCACAATTGCCAACACCAGCAAAGCTCTCATTATGAATGAAGCTACTTTCTACCAGTTGGAAGCAGCGGAAGGCGATTCCTTTGGCACGCAATCCAGCGTCTCGGCCAACTTCTATGGCTCGATCGCACCAAATGGTAGTCGTCGGGGAACCATCGTTTTTCAGGCGCCGACGGGCGCGGTAAGTGGTATTCACCTGCTGTTCCGGCCAGAAGTCGCCACAGATACCGCGCTCATCCCTTTGAACCTGTAGCATGGCGAGTGCAAAGTGGGCGTAGTGAGTGCCGAGGAGGGCATGGCGAGTGCAAAGTGGGCGTAGTGAGTGCCGAGGAGGGCATGGCGAGTGCAAAGTGGGCGTAGTGAGTGCCGAGGAGGGC
>JBOGTO010000258.1:0-3096 GCA_050695155.1 Ktedonobacteraceae bacterium | reverse complement strand
GGGTCGCCTCTACTATGGCGACGGGAAAGACAGGTGTTCCTAGTAGAGGCGACCCTGGCGGTCGCCTTCCCCTCCACACATTATACGGCGGATCACCCTTGCCGTAAATCTAACACCATCAAATGTTCATCCCAATACTGCTCACCCAATTTCAGCGCTTTCGGCTCTGTTCCATACACCTCGAAGCCGAGCGAGCGGTAAAGATGATACGCGGCTTGATTGGTCGTGACAACGGCCAGTTGTAGTTGCTCCAGCCCCTCAATTTGTTTCGCTCTGATAATCAGCTCCTGCATCAGAGCTTTGCCCGCGCCCAGGCCGCGACTTTCGGGGAAGACGTACATACTGACGACGTAGCCCTTGTGGCGGCTTTTGCTTCCTTCCTCACGATAAAACGCGACCATGCCGATCAAGGCTTCCTCGAAGGCTCCCAGGTAAAACACCTCGTCTTCCTTACCGCTCAGGCGCTGGAGCATCCATGCTTTCCCACGAGCAAGCGTTTCCTCGTAGGTTGAGCCAAACGCCTCCGGGTTGTCCTTCAGAGCGCATAAACGCAGCGTCCAGATCGCTTCAAGATCGTCCTCAGTGAGCTTGCCTACTAACATAATTGCCTTCCCTCAATGATCTATTTGTACTGTAGCATACCCGTTCTGATGATTTTTGACAAGCGAATATGGTTAATCATCCACTGAGGAACGCCCGTAGCCCAGGCGTCTGATGAACAGTATCGATCAACTTCGGAACTGTCATTCTTCGCTTCGCTCAGAATCTCACTCGTCGCACAGAGATTCTTCGCTTCGCTCAGAATGACATGACCAGTTTTGATTGGTAATTTTGATCAGAAGATGTCCCCTTTCCCCATTACCGGTTTTGATCGTCAATATTCACCAGGTCATCAGACCGGAAAATTGAATCCAGCAGTGCCTGTTCGCCGGGAGAGGGTTCAGATTGCGCGAATTTCTGGCGCAGTTGCAGCAGGCGCAGCAGCATAGCGAGATGGCGGCTGACGGCCTGTTCGCGCTCGGCGGGTTTGAGCGCCTCGGGGTCGTTATCGTGCAATAAGGCCACAATACGTTCTTCTAGCACGGTAAGCCAGGTGTTGAGACGCCGGGCGGTATCCTCCCGGCATTCCTGATCGTCAATAAGCGATTGGGACATGTGATGGTATCCTTTCTGAATGATGGATTTAGCGCAGGCGACGCAGCAGGGCGCGAATGTGGCTACCACCAGGGACAATGCCAACGGGCAGCGCCTCGATGATCTCGTATTTGGGAGCGGCGGCAACGGCTGGCGCGGTAGCGGTGGTGGTATCGGCTATGTAGACGACGCCTGTAAAGCTCGTTGCGAGCGGGGCGATCATCAGCATATCGGCGTTGCGTTGAGGAG
Organism: Ktedonobacteraceae bacterium; assembly: GCA_050695155.1. Lineage (GTDB taxonomy): Bacteria > Chloroflexota > Ktedonobacteria > Ktedonobacterales > Ktedonobacteraceae > CF-113. The sequence goes on along the minus strand of JBOGTO010000258.1, from coordinate 1,713 downwards.
GCTGGCCGCTGGCATCATAGATCTGCGGATCGATTACTTCTTCCGGGCGCATGATTACCTGTACGGCGGTGTAACTATAGATGCCACTCGCCAGGGTGACGAAGACAACGGTGCGCTGCCGCCCGGCGAAGGTTTTCGGCACGACATTGAGAATGTGCTGCGTTTTACGCGCGTCGAGGGGCATTATACGGCTCCTTTGTTCTGCTCAAAATGGTTGCTCTTCGATGCCGGGCGGCAGCGCCTGGCGATGATGCGTCGCGTGATGCGTGAGCGGGGATTGCGGCGCGTGCTGGCGAGAGTTTGCATAGCCGGCAAAACGAGCCTGTAACACTGAAGAGGACAACTGGAAATGGGGCGAGGCAAAGAGCGCGAAATGAGGAGCTGCGCGGCTGGTGGCTAGAGGGCTGTTCTGGGGTCTGGCGGTGTAGGACACGGGGATGGCTCCTTTCTGATACGCGCCTGTTCCTCGCTGAGATCGATTTCTTCCCCTGCAAACTGGAAAAGCAGGCGCATGGCTGTTTCGTCACTCACCCAACCCTGCGCCTTCGCAACGGTCAGGGCTGAGACGAGCATTTGCGCGGCGCTGGCGAGCGTCTGGTTATCGGCAACATCGATCTCCGGGAAGATGATGTCGTATTGTGTGTCGATGTCTGCCGCCACTCTGCCCGCTTTACGCGCCTCGCTCAGCACGCGATCAAGGATGGTGCGCAGCATGGCACGCATCACGTACTGGCGGCGCTGGAACTTGAGGAAGGTGGGCAGACCCATTTCAGCGGCAGTAGCGCGATTACCATTATTGCCGTCACTCAAGTAGTGTTCAGGGAGTTGCGCGCCAACTGCGATCATTAGTTTTATGGCGCGTCCGTCTTCGGCGGCTTCGTTGGCGTTGATCTCCGGCTTGACGGCTGACCATTGCTCTGCTTCGTTATGGATAATCACGCTGCCCGGTTCGGGTGGGTAGGCATATTCGGATTTCTTGCGTTCAATCGCCTTGCGGTCCGCGCCCGTCAACTGCACATCCCACAGGAAGGCACCTTTGTACTTATTGATACGCACGCGGTCGGTCAGCCAATCCTTATAGCGGCGCAACCAGGGCAGCAGGGTAGCCAGGTCACTTTTGCCGCGCTTAGCATTGGAGACTTTGTTGATGGCAAATTGTACTACTTCTTTGCCCGCCTGCAACCATTCTCCCTCGAAGTTGTGCTGGTCTGCCGGCGTGACCGGCGCGGGATCGCCCGGCAACGTGGCGCTGGGACCGATGGGGCGACGATGGAAACGCAGCACCGTTTCAATATCCTCCGGGTCAGTCTCGATTTGATCGATGAGCGACGGGTCAATCTGGCGAATCTTGACCCGACCATCATAGGGGCTGACAAAGAAACGGATAAACTGCTCGCCATACAGCGATAATTCGGTACACAGCGCGTAGACGCGCGTTTCCATGTGGTTATCAAGGTCATGCCAGAAATCCATCAGCACATCCTGCACAGTCGCCTCGCGCGCCGCCACTGTTACACCTTTGCCCAGCACAAAGCTGGTGGTAATCTCGATCACCGCGCACGCCAGAGGATTAGCATTGTAGGCTTCATAGCAGGCATTATGTAATTCCAGGTAAGTTGAAGGAATAACGTCTTTCTGATACCAATTATCACTCAATCTTCTCCAGTAATAGTCTTCTTCGCCACCAGTAGCTAAACGCCCCCAGTACCAATC
>JBOGTO010000257.1:0-3187 GCA_050695155.1 Ktedonobacteraceae bacterium | reverse complement strand
TCCTCTGATGACACAGTATCGGTACGCCATAAAAGTGTGTCAAACCACAAAAGATGCGTTGCCAATTCTTTCGGTTGCCCCTTGTAATATTCCTTCATTTCGTCAAGCGCTTGCGAAAGAATCTCGTAATTTGCGTCTTCCATCGTAGGCAACAGAGCATATAAAAAGCACTAAATGCTGTTCAAGCATCTTATATGCGTTATATTGCCAGAGCCGCATCACCCGATAATGAAAGGTTAATGTTTCCTTCCCCTCGTCCATCATCCGTAATGGTGAGTCTGCGATGCTTGTGCGAAATGGACAAATAACCAGCGAGATAATGGTTTTCTTATATTTTCTATATAGAATACCACAATATTCGTGCATCCGATGAGGCATGTCAGACGCCGGATCGGTCTCAAATTCTATGTGAAGCACTTTCTCTACCCGGTTTTGTGTAATGAGATAAGCGCCATCCACATTGAGCGAGGGTTTGAGCGCTTTTTCGCTTAGCTCTCTGGCGCTTTCAATGCCTTCAACGAAGAAATTGAGCTTTTCAACGGTTTGATTTTGTAATAACGACTTGAATGAGGTGTCGTACACTTGCTGCTGATACGATTTTGACTCCTGCTGCTTTTCAGACAACTCTTAATACCCTGCCCCTTCTCCTGAATGCCGGAATCATATCATGATTGAACTCAGGAAACAAGATGCATTGCTCCATCATATCCTTTCGGATGCAACATATAAGAAGTTCTACAGACATGGGCCTGACATCTGGTAATCCTGCTGTCACCCCTCGCTTCCCCTGTCATCCTGAGCGCAGCGAAGGATCTCTGGCCGGGCCTCGCGGAGACCCTTCGCTGCGCTCAGGATGACAGCCAGGGCGCTTGACATTGTTCAAAATTTATTGTATGGTATGTATATACAAATAAATTGTATGAATGAAGAGATAATCAGTTTGCAACAGAAAGGAGTTGCACAATGAACCGGGAAAATACTGAACAAGAGGTGTTGCGTCTCGCAAATATGTGGGCGACTGCCGAGTTGCGCGGAGATGTGGCTTTCCTTGAAAGGACACTCGCGGATGATTTCACTGGCATAGGACCTCTCGGCTTCATGCTGACCAAACAGGAGTGGATCGAGCGGCACCGGGCGGGTGACATGAAGTACGATTCTTTCGATCTGGATGAAGTCAGGGTGCGTGCCTACAACGAGGCAGCCGTTTTGATAGGTCGTCAAGCGCAGAATGCGTCCTATCGAGGCAACAGTATAGATGCGCAATTTCGTATTACGCTGGTGTTTGTTCAGCAACAGGGGCAATGGAAACTGGCGAATCTCCAATTGAGTACCATAGGCCAGCCCCCGAATTTCGCGCGGTCATGAAGATGGCAGAGATGATGAGGCGCTATGAACTCATCATCTCTGCCGCCCTCAGGACTGCCGCGACGGGTTTGACGTAGCCGGTGCAGCGGCAGATGTTGCCTCCCAGCGCGGCGCGTACATCGGTCTCGCTGGGATGGGGATGTTCTTGTAGGAAAGCATAGGCGCGCATAATGAAGCCGGGCGTGCAGAAGCCACATTGCGCGGCTCCCTCTTCGGCGAAGGCTTCCTGGATGGGATGAAGTGTACCATCCTGAGATAGACCTTCAATGGTCAGCAGCTCCGCGCCGTTTGCCTGGGCTGCCAGCGTACAACAGGCGTTGATGGAGCGACCATCGAGGATGACACCGCAGCCGCAGCAATCGCCTGTGCCGCAAATTAGCTTTGTACCCTTTAGATGATTGGCGTGAAGGGCTTCCAATAGTGTTTCACCGGGCTGGACGCGCCATCGCGCAGCCCGTCCATTTACCTGTAGCGCAATCTCAATCTCAGGCATATCGCTATTGCCTTTCTTTTTTCAGAGGTCCCTTTTTGTCCGGGTGTCGCAAAGTGAGACCAAGCCAGCGGGGATGCTTTCCTGCCGAGTTGGAAAGAAAACCTTGTTGTGTCAGTTCCACCCGAAACTGGCCTAACAGCGCGGGATGGTCAAAGTGTTCGGAGGCTTGCATCCAGAACGCTCGAAAACGGCGGAACAGTTGCTTATCGGTAATTGAAAAATCCGCTCCTCTCATACATTGTTGTTCTAAAAAGTTCGTCAGGGTGTGAGAGAAACGCTTATCTTCATTTTTATGCTGCAAATTTGCGGGTTGCTGTGCTGGAGGCGTATTCATACTGCTCCTTGCGTATCTAACCATGCTGCCATGCCTCTTCCATCTTTGCCAGTCCTGCTGCCTGCCGCAAGGCTCGCAGCGCCGCGACCGCGCTCGTGCGTCGCCGGTAGTCGGCTGAGGCGCGTTGATCGCTGATGGGGCGCGTTTCCTCGCGCGCGATGTCTGCTGCCCGCCGCAGGGTTTCCTCGGTGGGCGGTTGCCCCAGCAATGCCGCCTCGGCGCGTCTTGCGCGTAAGGGAACAGGAGCGACCGCCCCCACTACCAGCCGCGCCGTGGTGATAATGCCATCGTCGATGATGAGCGAGGTGGCGGCATTGACAATGGAAATATCCTCTGCCGTGCGAAATATCTTGTAAAAGCCGCCGCTCTTCGCGTTGGCACTGTCGAGCGGAATGCGTAGCTCGCGTATCAATTCGCGCTCGCGCACACTTTTTCCGGGACCCGTAAAGAACTGCTCCAATGGCACTATGCGTTCGCCGCGTATGCCAGCCAGCACTACCTGAGCATCCAGCACAAGCAGAGAGGGCGGCGTGTCGGCGGACGGCAGAGCCGAGGCCACATTCCCGGCTAAAGTGGCTGTATTGCGTATGTTGGGTGAGGCGCACAGGGCGGCTCCCTGCGCCAGAACGCCACTGGCAAGCGCCTGCACTTCTGGATGCCGCGCAACGGTACGCATAGTCGTTCCCGCGCCGATACACAGCCAGTTTTCTTCGTGGCGAATATAGTCTAATCCCAGCTTGCGAATATCGACGACTTCGCGCACTCCCACCATATAACGCGGGTTGACCAGCAGGTCAGTGCCGCCCGCGATAACAGCGCGTCCCTCTTCCGCCAGTAATGCTACGGCTTCGCTAATAGTTGTGGGGCAATGATAAGCGGTAATGTTGAGCATAATTGAGTGATGGACAATCCTCCTTATTTGTCAGCATCATATCATCTGCTTGCAGGCAATACAAGCGATATTGGCGAAATCTCAAGCATGGCGACCGCAAGGG
>JBOGTO010000256.1:0-6054 GCA_050695155.1 Ktedonobacteraceae bacterium | reverse complement strand
GAGAGATTCTTCGCTGCGCTCAGAATGACAGGTGGCATTCAGAATGACAGGGCGAAGCGAGGGATGACAGCTTGCTGGGAGGAAGGATGGGTCTGGATTTCTGAGAAAAACCGAGCTATGTTATGGTTTACGGGAATAAAATCACCAGAATGCCAGTCTTCTCTAATATAGATAGGGGAACGCGGTTGCGAGATCACAACAAAATCAGGCGTTTTGAGCAAAATGTCTTGCCACACCTGGATGCCGCCTACAATCTAGCACGCTGGCTTACACGGAATGACCTGGACGCGGAAGACGTGGTGCAGGAAAGTTATTTGCGCGCCTTTAAATTTTTTGAGAGCTTTCGTGGTACTGATAGTCGTGCCTGGCTACTAGCCATTGTGCGAAATACGTGCTATACCATGATGCAACAACATCGCGCCTCCGAGATCGAGACGCCATTTGACGAAGAACTACATAGCCCTGAGCCAGACAACCACGATCCAGAAACCATGCTGCTGCAAAGCATCTCTACACGGTTGCTGCACGATGCTATTGAGGAACTGCCGGTCGAGTATCGTGAAGTGTTTGTCTTGCGAGAACTGGAAGGACTATCTTATAAGGAGATTGCCACTATTGCTGCTATTCCATTAGGAACAGTCATGTCGCGCCTGGCGCGCGCGCGGAAGCGACTGCAATCCTCACTATTCCAACACATGAGCAAGGAGTCGTAAGGTGAATTGTCACGAGGTACACAATCTGATTGACGGGTATATTGATGATGAGCTGGATCTGGTCAGCAATCTGGACATTGAACAGCACTTGCAGACCTGTCCTAAGTGTGAACACCTCTATCGCAATCGCCAGGCTTTGCAAACGCTCATTCATACGAGTCCTTTGTCTCATAAAGCTCCTGAGCATCTACAGAAGCGCATTCAATCATCTTTACGCCAGGCAGACCAGCCCAGACGCTCTGTGCGCAGAACCGCCTTTGCTTTGCTGACTGTGGCTGCCGTGCTACTCATCGCTTTTATTACAACATGGAGTATTATCAGAAACGTCTCAGCGCCTTCTGTGGATGAGCCGATGGTGCAATCTGTACTCGCCAGCCATATCCGCTCCCTGATGGTCAACCACCTGGTCGATGTGCGCTCGACCGATCAGCACACCGTCAAGCCGTGGTTTGATGGTAAGCTGGATTACGCGCCGGTAGTGATAGACCTGGCTCAGCAGGGCTATCCGCTGGTTGGAGGGCGTCTCGATTATCTGGATAATCGACCGGTCGCGGCGCTAGTCTATCAACACGAAACCCATGTGATCAATCTCTTTACCTGGCCCGCAGCTTCGCCAACTGCTAATAGTCCGGTGACAACGGTGACACGCCAGGGCTATCACATGATAACCTGGACCCAGGCGGGTATGGTCTACTGGGCTGTTTCTGACATTGAAGAGGATAAGTTGCAGACCTTTGTGCAACTGCTAATGCAACAAATTTCTTAATGAATTTTGACGACCAAATCAGGTCATCTCTCGCAACTTTCGCTGACATCCTGATGAATATTAACAACCGAAATCGGTAAGGGGGTGTGGCTCCGTCATGTAGGGACAAGGGGTGGATGTGGAGAGGTGTGGGGGCCTTGTGCTTGTCCTGTTGGCAACACAAGGCCCCTGGGGTGACGTGAAGCATGTTGGTCACGCCCCAACCAGGACAAGCACCAGGCCCCCTCATCCACACCACCCCGCCCCTTGTCCCTACAGGGCGATGGAGACGCTTGCGTCTCCATTATGACCCGTTTCGGTTGTCATCATTCATCAGGACGCAGATGCCCTTGCCTCTTCATTCCCGTATTCGGTCGGCAAAGTTCATCGGAACAGTGCTGGTAACTCCTGCCGCGTACAGGATGCCTCCCCACAGGTGCGCCAGGAAGAGCGGTTCATGGTAGCTTGCGGATGTATGGCCCATCGCGGTGTACCAGGAACGCCCACCGTCGAAGTCATGGTACCAGGCGATGGGGTGATTGGCTCCCATGACGCCGCCCTGGTAGGTCTTCTCGTCAACCGTGAGCAGGACATGCACCGAGTTGCTCGGATTGGTGGCGAAGTTGTACCACTCATCGGTGCGTATCCATGTAGCAGGCAACATGCTGGTCGAGGGATGGGTGTGGTCAACGACGTGGACGGTGGCCTGCACAACATGCGAATGCCCATGCACGCGGTCAAAGTAGGCTCCGACCAGTTGCCCATACCAGGGCCAGTCATACTCGGTATCGCTGGCGGAATGCACGCCAGCATAGCCACCGCCATGTTCGATATAGCGCATAAAAGCGGCCTGCTGGTCGGCATCCAGAATATGGCCGGTGGTCAGCAGAAAAACGACCGCGTTATAGCGCGCGAGGTTGGCATCGGTAAAAACCGATGCATCTTCTGTGAAATCGATGGCGACGCCCTGACTCGCGGCCAGTTTGCGCAGAGCGGCGATGGCGTCGGGGATGGATGCATGGCGAAAGGCGCCTGTTTTTGAAAACACCAGCAGCCGGATATGGCAGGTTGGATGCTGTGGCGAAGCGCAGGCAGGTAGAGCTACGGTCGCCGAAGGACTCGCAGGCGGCGAAGCAGCGGGCTGCGCGTTGCCACAGCCAGAGAGGTAAATGGCGAGCATTCCCAATAGTCCCCAATAGATTGCCCGGCGTGCCATCGATATGCTGCGTATGTTCTTCTTCATCTCTACTTGCCTACTGGTTTTGCAGGTAGGGTAAGAGCTGATAACGCTCCGACCAGACCTCATCGGGCGATAGGGTGCTACCCTTTTCCCAGAGGGTGGTAAATGTTTCTGCGCCAAGCAACACCCGTAGCTGCTCCATCGCGCGTTCATGGATGATGCGTTGTCCCGGCATGATGGGCGTTTGAATTTCTTCTCGCCACCGTTCTGCTACCGCCCATAGTTGCACGGCCCAGGCATGATTTTCTTGCGCGGCAGCCAGTCCAGCCATGCCTTCCAGCGCCGCTGCGACGGTCTCATTCTTCTCGCCCATCTCTTTCCCTATTGCCATGCTCTCCTCAAACAAAGACCTGGCGGCATCCTCGTCTCCCTGTGCCATGACGATCTCACCGAGCGTCACGAGATATTGCCCTGTTATCTGCCGATCTCCGCCCTCTTTATAAAAGCGCAGGCAATCCTCTACAAGATGGCGACCCTCCGGTAGATTGCCCTGACTGAAAGTGACCCAGCCTGCTAAGCCTTTCATGCTGGCTGCCCCGCGTGTATCTCCTAACTCTTCCGCCAGAGCAAGCCCTTCATTCAGCAGAGCATGTATCCTGTCAAATGGCGGGTGTTCCTCCGCGCCGAAGAGTACCTGCGCCAACTGGTAAAGGGCATTGAGAATACCCCATTTATTGCTTAACGTTCTCTGGCGCGCGACCACTTCTTCCAGCAGGATGCGCGCCTGCTCGTAATTGCCCTGCGTCTGCGTGATATACGCCATATTGAGCAGGGTATTGGCGATGCCCTGCCGGTTGTCATGCTGCTTGAAAAGCGCGAGACTCTGTTCATAGAGATCATAGGCTCGCGCTGACTGGTTTTTCTGATGCGCAATCCAGCCCGACGCGCGCAGGGCCTCGGCCAGGTTGCTCTCATCGCGTAGTTCCCGGTAGCCAGCAATGCCCTGTTCCAACAACACTTCGGCGCGATCTAAATTGCCCAGGCGCATAATCATTTGCGAGGCAAGGACGTAGGCGCGTGCCAGGATAGGTGTCGCCGCTTTCTCCTGATAGCGTGCCAACGCCTGCTCTGCGAAGCGCCATCCTTCGTTCAGGTAGCCGCGTGATAGCCAGAACCACATCAGGGCATTTACCAGGCGTAGAGCCATTTCTTTTCTAGCGGGGAGTTGCTGTGAGCTATGAGGCGAGGGTGTGATTTCGTCGCCCAGCATCCATTCCATAGCCGCATGGATATTACTATACTCACGGTCTAAGCGCACTAACCGCATGGTTTGTTGCAGTCCCTGCAATTCCTGCGCGGCCTTCTCAGCGAAATGGAGGTAACACTCAGCGTGGGCCATCCGCGCAAATTCCATCTCGCCATGCTCTAACAGGCGTTCTCTTCCATATTCCTGTATCGTCTCTAACATCTCCAGGCGCGGCTCGCCCCAGGCATCCGAGGCTACCGCCGGCTGCAGCAGGCTCTTATCGATCAGCGAATCCAGGCTATCGAGCGAGCTTGTCAGGCTATTTTCCTCGCCGTCCGCGACAAGTGTGAAAAAGAATTCCGCTGTTTCCAGGCTCAAGCCTCCCGTGAAGATCGATAGCAGGCGGAAGAGGCGCTGTTCTCCCGCGTTTAGCAGATCATAGCTCCATCGAATGGTGTTACGCAGCGTTTGCTGGCGTTCGGGTAGTGTTGAAACCCCTCTAGTCAGTACCTGCAGGCTGTTTGAGAGACGCGGCAAAAGCGCTTCAGGGGGCAATAATTTGATGCGAGCGGCGGCCAGTTCGATTGCCAGGGGAATACCATCAAGGCGCGCGCAAATTTTTGCCAGCGCTACCGCGTTTGCATCGTTCACTTGAAAGGTAGGGATGATGGTGCGGGCGCGTTGCACGAAAAGTTCAATCGCGGCATACTGAGCGATGCCAGCGCTATCGGGAAGATGCTTTAAGCCAGGCACTGACAGGGATGATACGCGGTACTGGTACTCCGACGCAATATGCAAGACGACGCGGCTGGTTACGAGCATCTTCACACGCGGGCAGGCTGCCAGCAGTTGCTCTAGCTCTGGCGCGGCCTGTGCCACCTGCTCGAAGTTGTCCAGCACCAGCAGCGCCTGCTTATCACCTAAAAATCGTTGCGCGCGCTCAAAAGGCGATACACTTTCATCTTGCAGGTTCAATTCGCGCGCGATGGTGGGTACGACCTGCGCCGGGTCATTGACTGCCGTCAGCGCCACAAAGCAGATGCCACCGGCAAAGAGCGGCCACATTTCATGCGCGAGCTGAACGCTCAACCGTGTTTTCCCAATACCGCCAGCGCCTAGTAGTGTCACGAGACGCACTTCCGCCGTAGTCAGCAGAGCCTTGATTTCATCGATTTCTCGTGCGCGTCCTACCAGTGGCATCAAGACAGGCGGCACTTTCCACAACGGTTCTGACGGAGAGCGTATTGGATCGCTATGAGTTGGCTCGGTTGCTGTAAGGAGAGCGGGCTGCTCGTTTTGACGCTGCTCTAACTCGCTGGCAGCTTCTTCAGTATCCGCCAGCAAGCCTAGCTCTCTGGCATTTTTGCCATAAAGAGCGCATAAACGCTCTCGATAGTATGGATAGGGAATGGTTTGCCCCTGCTCCCAGCGAATGACGGTTCTTACATTGGTGCCGACCGCTTCAGCGACTCTGGCCTGCGACCAGCCGCGCAGTTCTCGTTCGACCTTCAATGGATGTGGCTTCATAGTCTATCTTCATGTCTCATGTGGGACGAAAACCAACCTGTCATATAGATGTCACCCCCGTGCCATTGTACCATATCCCATCTTCCGCCATACTTGTTACAGCAGGCAATGCGCCTGATTTTATCTGAAAAGTTTTCACAAATGACAGTAAACGAAACTCAACAATTTGAAAAATCCATCCCGTATGGATACGCATTCCTGGTCTGGAGTCCTCAGACCAAAAATCTGGTCGTCACGCTAAATTTAACCGGCCTGATACCTGATAGCGTCCATCCGTCGCACATCCGCCAGGGCAGTTGCGCCAGCATGGGTCCTATCGTCTATTCGCTCAACAATGTAGTAGCTGATAAGCATGGCAATGCATTCACTACCACCGTCATTCCCAATGTGGCGAGTATAGCGGCGAGCGGCTGGTACATCAATGTGCATCACGGCCCCGGCCTGTCTACTCCCGCTCAGATGGCCTCCATTTACTGTGGCAACATCACGAATACTTCGCCCACCACCAACCACATACAGATTATCAAGGCGCAGCTTAACTCGATCTGAATAGATGCCCGCAAGGGGCCACCCATCCCCCCTTTCACTCGTAGGTGTTTTGGAAAAACATCAGCAGAGTGGGAGGTGTCATTCTGAGCGCAGC
>JBOGTO010000255.1:0-3044 GCA_050695155.1 Ktedonobacteraceae bacterium | reverse complement strand
CCCCAGCATCTTGTGCTTTCTTGAATGCTCACCGCTGTGCGGTTCGTAAGATGAGAGAAGATGTCTGTAGTCTATGCGCCTGCGGCGCATAGACTACAGACATCTTCTCTCATCTTACGAACCGCACAGCGGTGAGCATTCAAGAAAGCACAAGATGCTGGGGCGAATTTTCATTCGCCCCAGTACAATTCGACCTTGCCGAAACGCACACGGTCGCCGACTTTGACGCCTGCCTCTTCCAATGTCTTAGTAACGCCCATTTTTGAAAGGGTCACTTGCAGGCGATCCATGCTCTCGTCGCTATCCTGGTTGGTCATGCTGACGGTGCGTTCTACCCGTTTGCCGCGCACGACGTAGACACCCTCAACTTTGGTGACAGTGAAAGCATCGGCGGGCTGCGGACGCAGGACGGTGCCTTCCGTATCCGAGACAACTTGCGCGGCGGCGCGTTCCTCTTCATCGCGCTTAATTTCAAGCAAGCGTTTGGCGGCAAAGGCCATCAGTTCATCGGTTCCCTGGTGCGCGGCGGCTGAGATGGCGAATGTAGTGTAGCCTTGCGCTTCCGCTTTTGCTTTGAACGCGGGCCAGCGTTCCTGCGCCTCCGCCAGGTCCATCTTATTGAAAACGACGACCTGGGGACGTGTTGCCAGGTGTTCATCATATTCATGCAGTTCTTTGTTGATGGCGAGGAAATCTTGCCAGGGGTCGCGGTCAAGCGACGCGCCATCGAGTATGTGTAGTAACAGGCGCGTGCGCTGCACATGGCGCAAAAACTCGTGACCCAGCCCGACGCCCTGGGCCGCGCCCTCGATGAGTCCCGGAATATCGGCCAGCACGAAGCCAAATTCATCGCCGCTGCCTGGTTGACCGACTGCGACAACGCCCAGGTTGGGCGTCAGCGTGGTAAACGGGTAATCGGCAATTTTGGGACGCGCCGCCGTGACGACAGAAAGCAGGGTTGACTTGCCCGCGTTAGGGTAGCCGACCAGCCCTACATCTGCTATCAGGCGCAGTTCCAGCATGATCCAGCGTTCCTCGCCCGGCTCACCATTCTGCGCTTCACGCGGCGCCTGGTGGGTAGAGGTTGCGAAATGCACATTGCCCAGACCGCCGCGCCCGCCGCGCGCCACCATCACGTTCTGCCCGGCTTCTATCAGATCGGCGATAAGTTCCCCGCTATCAGCATTGCGCACGATGGTGCCGCAAGGAACATTAAGGGTAATATCCTCACCTGCCGCTCCGTGCATCTTCTGACGCGCGCCCGCCTCGCCCGGCGTCGCTTTGAAATGCTGGCGATAGCGATAGTCCACCAGCGTATTCAGGTTGTTCGTGGCCTCAATATAAACGCTGCCACCCTTGCCACCATCGCCACCATCTGGCCCACCCAGCGGGGCAAATTTTTCACGGCGAAAGTGAATGGAGCCATTGCCTCCATCACCCGCCTCGACGAATATTTTTGTGTGATCGTAAAACATAGTCCATCCCTGGCACATTCTTTTATGTGTATGAATTTCAGCCTTTTCGCGGTGACTTGGAGTATATCATATCATGGGGAATTGCGCTAGCGGCATAGCATCCCTACACGCCATCCAACGATTGCGGGTTGTGTTCAAACGTAATCAGTCGCGCGCCTCGATGATAGGTCAGGTACGTCCAGGCCCACTGGAAGAGGGCAACGGCGCGGTTGCGAAAGCCGATCAGGTAGAAGATGTGTACCACCAGCCATGTCACCCACGCCAGAAAACCAGTCATTCTCACTTTGCCCAGGTCAACCAGGGCATAGGAACGTCCTACGGTGGCGAGGTTGCCTTTGTTAAAGTAGCGAAATGGCTCGTGCGGCCCTTTCCCGGCTATGCGCTGAGCAATCACCGAGGCTACATAATGCCCGGCCTGCATGGCGACGGGGGCAACGCCGGGGAGCGGCTTGCCATCCTGCATGGCGCTGGCTGTATCGCCGATGACAAACACGTTGGGATGGCCGGGAAGCGACAGATCGCTCTCGACTTTGACGCGACCCGCGCGGTCTACTTCCGCTCCCAACCATTTTCCAGCGGAAGAGGCAGACACGCCCGCGCTCCAGATGATGTTGTGCGTCTCAATATGCTCTCCACCGATCATAACTCCATACTCATCAATCTGTTCCACTGGACTGCTTTCGCGCACCTCTACGCCCATACGCTCAAGCTTGCGTTTTGATTTACGCGCCAGTGACGCCGGAAAGGTTGCCAAAATCCTGGGCATCGCCTCGACCAGAACGACACGCGCTGACTTCGTATCGATATGCCTGAAATCGGGAGCCAGAGCTTTATGCGCCAGTTCCGCAATCGCGCCGGACATTTCAACGCCCGTCGGTCCCGCGCCCACCAGCACAAAAGTCAGGAGCGATTTAATTTTCTGCGGGTCCGTTTCAATTTCCGCCGCCTCAAAGGCCAGCAAGATTTTACGGCGGATAGATGTAGCATCGGTAATAGATTTCAGGCCCGGCGCGTAACGCTCCCATTCGGGATGCCCAAAGTAGTTGTCATGCGCCCCCGTCGCCAGCACCAGGTAATCGTATGGCACCGTATGTTCGCCCATCAGTACGCGCTGCTGCTCCAAATCGACGCCAGTTACCTCCGCCATCAGCACTTCGGTGTTCTTTTGCCTGCGCAATATCGAGCGAATGGGCGAGGAGATGTCCGCCGGCGACAGGCCAGCCGTAGCGACCCAGTACAATAATGGCTGGAAGAGGTGATGATTCTGCCGGTCAATCACAGTAACGCGCGCGTTGACATCATGCAAAGCTTTGGCAGCCTTCAAACCACCAAAGCCAGCGCCCACAATGACGATGCGTGGCAAAACGTTTGAGGGATGTTGCTCGCTGCCCCTGACAGCAGTGGTGTGTGTAGTGGCAGGAGTAATTGTGGTTTCTTGAACTTCTTTCATGGTTTTACCCTCACAAAGGTGTATCATATCTTTTATCTCAGTAATAGCTTAACCCAATAATTGGAGACTGACAACATTTTTTATAAGGTGTGATGTGCGCTGTTCAGCCGCGGCTGAAC
>JBOGTO010000254.1:0-3113 GCA_050695155.1 Ktedonobacteraceae bacterium | reverse complement strand
AACCGATCATGCTGACATCCAGCCAGCATGATCGGTTGCCAGTTTCATCATCTCCACGCTTTACGTGGGCGTTCCTCCGGTTCTGGTTCCAGGGCGGGTTTCTCCTCGATCATCCTTAAAGCTTCGGATATGGCGCGGTCGAGCTGGGGGTCGTCGCCGCGCGCGAAGTCCTGGGGGGCAATATCGACTTCGATGTCGGGATCGGTGCCGTAGTTTTCTACATTCCAGCCGACATCTCGAAACCAGAAAGCGAACTCTGGCTGGGTCGTGCGCGTGCCATCCACCAGCGCGTGATGGTACGTAATGCCGATCACGCCGCCCCATGTGCGCTTGCCGATGAGAGGCCCCAGGCCCATCAGTTTGAAGCCATGACTAAAAATGTCGCCATCAGAACCCGCGTGTTCGTTGGTCAGAGCTACCATAGGACCGCTCGGCGATTCTTTGGGGTAGGGAAGCGGCTGACCCCAGCGCGAGAAGCTATAACCGACGCGCCTGCGCGCCAGCTTCTCTAGCAGCAGACCAGAGACATGACCGCCGCTATTGTAGCGCACATCGACGAGCAGGGCTGGGTAATCATATTCGGTCAGGAAATTGCGGTGAAATTCCGCGAAACCGGGAGCCGCCATATCCGGGATGTGGATGTAGCCAACTTTGCCTTGCGACTTCTCATGTACGATGGAGCGGTTGCGCTCGACCCATTCACGATAGCGAGCGGGCATCTCATCCGCAATGGCCTTGACGGTGACGACGCGGGTTTCTTTAGTCGCCGCGTCTTCAATGGTAAGCTGCACTTCATTTCTGGCCTGGTTGACCAGCAATTCGCGCGGGCTGCGATTGGCCCCCACGCGCTGGCCGTTGATAGCCAGCACAGCATCGCCTTCATTGATGTTCAGACCAGGACTGGTAAGCGGCGAAGTGGATTTACTGTCCGCTGGATCGCCGACGATGATATGCGCGATGCGGTAACGCTGATTGGCAGCGTCATACCTCCAGTCTACGCCCAGCAAGCCCTGGCTATAGTAGGGCCGCGAACGGTACTGGCCGCCCATCTCATAGGCGTGCGAGGTGTTCAATTCGCCCTGCAATTCCCAGAAAAGATCGGAGAGTTCTGAACGCGAGGAAACACGCTCGAGCAGGGGAGCATACTGCGCGTAAATGGCGTCCCAGTCGATGCCCGACATATCCTCCGTCCAGAAGTGTTCGCGCTGCAAGCGCCACGCCTCGGCAAACATCTGTTTCCACTCGGCGGCAGGCTGCACCGACACCTTGATACGGCCAAAATCAACCCAGCCACTTTCACGGCTGGCGCGGTCATTGTCGGTCCTGGGCGGCTTCTCTCCCGCTTTCAGCACGCGCAAACGGCCTTTGCTATGATAGACCAGGTATTTATAATCACGCGATAGGTCAAAGCTGCTCACATTGTTTATGAGTACCTCGTATTTTTGCTTCTCAAAGTCGAAGCTGTCGATATGGCCTTTAGGCTCGTAGTCTTCATCGGGCTGGTTAATGGCCCCCTGAATGGGATAGACCAGAAACAGCGCTTTGCCCTTGATGCCCCTCACGTCACGATAGAGACCTTCCGCTACTGGGAATGGCACAGCGCGGCGCGTGATACCATCCAGGTCAATCACGGTTGCGGGCGGCTTTTTATCGGTTTTTTCCTGCTTCTCTTCGGACTCCGATGTTTCGCTCTCATTGCCATTCTCAGCGCCGTTTTCTTCCGGCTTCTCCTGCTGATCTTTGTCCTTTTTGCCGTTTTCTTTCTCTTTATCAGAGGGGGCTTTCGGTTCCGGCATGAATGGCGAGCGCAGATCGCGCTGCAAAGTAATGGCATATGGTTTCACGCCACGCGGAAAACTCAGATCAAATTGCAGGTGGTCATAGACGGGATTGAGGATGCGATACCCCAGGAAGTACAGGTATTTGCCTTCCGGGTCAAAGCCGGGACAAACGTCTTCAAGTACAGGCTCGGTGATCACATGGGTTTCGCCGCTTTCCAGGTTGCAGAGCTTGATGGCGGTTTTCTGATTGGAGAGAGCGAAGCCATAGGCCAGCCAACGTCCATCGGGCGACCAGTCGAATCCCCGGATGCTGCCAAAATCGCTGCGATCCAGCACACGCGCGGATGCGCTCTCAAGATCAACGCTAATCAGTTCGTTGCGGTGATTGCTAAGGGCGACCACGTCATCAGTGGGCGAGACGGCCAGCGAGATTACGCGCCCAAACTCAACATCAGGGAAGGTCTGCGGTTCGCTGGCGTCTTCGGGGTTGAAGACGATCAGGCTTTCTCTCCCTGGCGCGTCGTGAATAGCCACCAGTCGTTTGCCATCGTTCAACCAGTTCAGGTGCCGATAACGCACACCGTCGAGTTCGCCATGCTGGAGCGTCGGTCCCTCCCAGTTGCCCATCGTGAAGGCTTTGCCGCGTGTCGTGACTGCCATCGCGTATCCTTCGGGATGGAGTTGATAACTGTGGAGGTAGGCACTGGCAGGCACAAACTTGCGGTTGCGCTGCGTGCGGATGCTGGGCAGTTCGGCATCCAGACGACGCCCGCTATCGCTTGCTGGATCGAACAGGTATAAATCCGCTCCGGCGTGATAGACGAGTCGTTGCCCATCGCTGGACATGTGACGCGCATAAAAATCGTTGTGATCGGTGTGACGGCGCACATCCTCGCCCTGCGGCGTGCAGGAATAGACGTTGCCGACGCCATCATGATCCGAGAGGAAATAGATACGCTCGCCAATCCAGCAGGGGTCAGCAACGTTGCCATTCAGTTGCAGCAGGCGTCGGAATGTGCCGCTACCTTCGGCGTCGCACCACAGATGGCCGACTCTGCCGCCCCGGTAGCGTTTCTGGTAAGCAAAGTCGCGCGTATTGATGTTACGCCCGATCACGACGCCACCACGCGGCCCAAAGGAGATAGCGTTTGCCATGCCATAGGGCAGTTGGCGCGGCTCACCTCCATCCGGCGCAATGGCGTACAGCACCTCAAAGCGCATGGCAAACTGCCCGGCATTGCTGGCAAACAAAATCTCTTCGCCCGAGGGAAGCCACGCATTGACGCGGCATACCGTCCCCTGCTGGTAAGTCAGGCGGCGGGCAGTATCGCC
>JBOGTO010000253.1:0-4837 GCA_050695155.1 Ktedonobacteraceae bacterium | reverse complement strand
TCATCCTCTGCGGTCGCCTTGCGTCATCCTCTGGCGGTCGCCTTGCTTCATCCTCTGCGGTCGCTTTGCTTCATCCTCTGCGGTCACTACTGATTATTACTTGTATTACCGTAGCGGGCGAGCAATCCCGTGGGACGCCCTCCAGTTGGCACGGCGACTTTCTCTGGTGGGTCGGCAGCCGGTCGCGGTGGCATCAGGCGGGTTGGGCGTAGTTTGCCGGTTGTGGGTAAGGATGGGACGGTCTCGGACGAGGACACCGACGCAGATGAGGAGGAGGACGCGATCAATCGCGTCCCTACAAGGGCATCCGTTTGTGGCTCGTGAAGTGAGCGCGAGGGCAGGCGAAAGATGGGTGTTTGTACAGCCGAGGGATAGAAGGCATATTGCTGAACGCCATAATTGGCTGGCGCTGTGAATGGAGCTACGGCTACCTTAGCCGGTGAAAGCAGTCTGGCATAGAGAGCGATGGCAAGAGCTAGCAACAGGGCGCACATGGCAATCAACCATGTTATGGTTGCTGAAAGTACGAAGCTCTGTTTTGGCGCAGGCGCGATAAGTCCGGCTCCTGAACCTATTGATTGCGCTTGAGCGACAACTTTTCTGGTCACACCGGGGTCTACGACGCGCTTGTGATGCGCCAGCATGTTGGGCGCAATAGTGGGGTCAGGCGTGACAGTGGGCATGGGCGGCGCTTCTCCGCGATAACGCAGCATCAAGGCAACCACTTTACCAGCCCACAAATAGGAGGTTGAGGTTCCTACATAAGGATGCGAGATAGCATAAACCGTGTTGAGGCCGCGCCCGACGTAGATGTTATTGAGCATGTGAAACCAGTAGACGATGGCGGCAGCGTAACTGGGGTAGATAGTATAGCCGTCGTAAGCC
The DNA here is from genome assembly GCA_050695155.1 of Ktedonobacteraceae bacterium. Classification (GTDB taxonomy): domain Bacteria; phylum Chloroflexota; class Ktedonobacteria; order Ktedonobacterales; family Ktedonobacteraceae; genus CF-113. The sequence continues at coordinate 3,952 of JBOGTO010000253.1, read as the reverse complement.
GATGGATAGCCGGTGCTGCCGCGCACACTGCCTGGATTGCGGTCAGCCAGGCCCACGCCTGCCGCGCCATCATTGGTTTCTGTCCACCAGACGGCGAGAGCAAAGGCATCGTCAATATTGGTCTGGCGGGATGTCTGCTCCACGAGCGCGCCGGTACCAACCATAGGACTACCCATACGCGCGAATATAGCATCGACCGTACTGGCAGGCAGAGAAGGCGCACCAACTACGCTGAGATCGTCGTCAGGGAGATCGAGTGCGGCATGGGCAGGCATATGTTGTCGCGCGCTCGATAGCAGGGTCAGGCCGCCTCCTATCAGGATGATAGCCATACAAAAAACGATGAAAAAGCGTACTTTTATGCCCATTTTCCTTGCGCTTACGTATATCTTTGTAGGGAACTCTACGAAGGACCATATTAAACGAATTTTATAAATAAACGTAGATTTACGTCATATCAGGTGGATTGTATCATGCAGCGCTACCAGTGTAGAAAATCCGTGCTTCTGGTAGGTAATTTTGGTAGTATCTCCTGCTAGAAGTATGCTATACTGAGGGACGATGGGAAGCATGGCGGCATGAAGTTGACGAGAGCAAGCTCACGGCGCGTTTCCTTTCTGAGTCGCGCGCAGGCGGGTGGCGAGGTCTTTAATATGAGCGTTCTGAATATTAATGGGAGTCTACTACTATTAGTCCGCAGAATGGCAATAGCAAATCCAATACACAAACCGGGCAACTAAATCCACGTACTTTGCTGCATAAGCGCTATGTGGTTATGCAAACCATTGGACATGGTGGGATGGCTGCTGTATACCAGGCGAGAGATACCAGAAAAGGTACCCTCTGCGCTATTAAAGAGATGAGCCTTTCGACAGTTGCATCTGAGGAACGGGCGCAGGCCATTCAAAATTTTCTGGCCGAGGCCAAGATTCTCTCCCGCTTGAACCATCCTAATTTGCCCGTCTTCACCGATTTTTTCACGGAAGATGCGCGTCATTTTCTGGTCATGGAATATATCGATGGCAGCACGCTGGAAGACTTACTTGAGCGCAATGGGCATCCATTCTCTGAAAGGCGCGTGCTGGGCTGGGCCAGGCAATTGTGTGATGTGCTGGAATACCTGCACAGCCAGCAGCCGCCGGTTATCTTCCGTGATATGAAGCCGGGCAACGTGATGCTCTCGCGCACCGGGCGTATTAAGCTGATTGATTTTGGCATCGCGCGCCTGTTCAGGAGTAGCGGCTCGCAGGATACACAATTGCTGGGAACGCCCGGTTTCGCGCCGCCTGAACAATATGGCAGCGCCCAGACCGACGAGCGTTCAGACATCTATTCGCTGGCGATGACGCTCTATCAGTTAATGACGTGTTCGGTCTCCGAAAAGGGCTTCGGGCTGTCAGATGTGCATAGCAAGTTTCCGCATATCTCGCCGCCCGTCGCGCGCGCGCTGGAGAAAGCCACCGCCATGCGGGTAGAAGATCGCTACGAAAGCATCGTAGTGTTCCGGCGCGCCCTGCTGGGCATTGATACCTTCCGTTTTGAAAATGGCGGCGAGGCCACCACGCCCGAAGAACTGGCCGAACTGTGTGCTCGTTATCCCGATGAGGCGTCCAACTACCTGCTTTCCGGTGAGATCGAGTCATGGCTGCAAGAGATTGGTGCTAATGACCTGGCACGTTCTGCCAAGCGTATTCGCGCCACTGTAGGCGACCCCGAAATGGGCGTAACCAAATTTTTGCAGATCATCATGGGGCCGAACGCGCAAATACGCCCTGCCAGCGCGACGCAAAGCGCCAGCAATCCAGACGCGCCCACCACCAGCCGCGCCAGCCGCAGTGGCACTACCATTTCGCGTAGTATTCTGGGACGCAACAGGGAGCCAGATTCGGCGGTAGTTGTGCGACCCAGAAACATTGATTTCGGGCAGGTGTATCCGGGGCTATCTGCTCCGCAATTATTGACCATTACAGGCGCAAAAGGGGCGCTGGTCTCTGGCACCATTCACCCGGTTGAGTCATGGATTATAACGGATGTCAGTAGCTTTGACGGCATGAACACGCCCATACGCATTCGCGTCGATAGTACGCGCCTGCGGGGTTCTACCCATTACACCGGTACCATCATTGTTCAGCCGGAAGATAGCGAACGCGAGATACCTGTGCAGGTGCAACTGGACGTGCTTGGCTACAACGGCGGGCAAACACAATCATCAACTCCGCCATACCGCACCAGCCAGACAACGAAAGCACAGCCCGCGCTCTCTACGGAGAATGAAGACGACCTGGTGGCAACGGCTACCGCGAGTGGGGCAGCACAGACGATGGCCGGGCAAACGCAAAAAGGCCAGTTGCCGAATTACACCAATGCACGTATTGACGAATACAAGGCCAAATATGGCGTGCCAGGCAGCGGCGGCTGGGAAATGTTGAATGCTTCACCCCGTCAGCTCAAATGGATGAAGACCGCCACAACCTTTGCCGCCGCCTTGATGATGGGAGCGCTCTTTTACCTGCTACTGGCGCATATCCCGCCTATGGCAAAGATACAGACGCTGCCGCCCAGCCCCTGGTTTACAGCAGTATTGCTGGGTATGTTGATCTTCTCCACGCTGGGAGCGCTCATCATCAACCTGGCTCGCTCCCTGTCCAACCGTGATACCATCAACCGCGCGTGTACCGGGTTGGTGACAGCGCTGGTAATCCTGGGATTGGGCGAGGTAAGCTGGCAAGCGCTCTCGCTTTCCGCTCCGCCAGCGCATTTGTTCGTTATGTTGCTTCTCACGGCAACAGGAGCCACTATCGGCACCGCGCCCAGAGTGAGCGAACAGATCATCAAGAGCGGCACCTGGCTCATGACGCGCCTGCCTTTAGTGATGTACGGAGCAGCGGTGATAGTAGGCGGGAGCCTGGGTTTTGGGCTGACGAGTGGCCTTTCTTACGGGTGTTTCGCGCCCTTTGGCGCATTGCTGGGCGTGGGCATCGGCATATCGCTGGTGCTGCGCATCCGCCGCCTGATAGCGAAAAGCCAGCCTGCTGCGGCTAAAAAGCAAACCCCATGAATGAACAACTGCCGCCCTTGATTGTTGTATTAGGGCCGACAGCATCGGGCAAGAGTACGCTCGGTATCGAAATGGCGCGACGTTTTCACGGCGAGATCGTGTCCGCCGATTCGCGCCAGGTGTATCGCCGCCTGGATATTGGCACAGCGAAAGTAACCCCGCAGGAACAGGCGCTGGCGCGGCATCACCTGCTGGACGTGGCCGACCCCTGTGAGGTATATACCGTTGCGCGGTTTCAGCAGGAGGCTATCGCGGCCATTAATGATATTCTGGCGCGCGGTTGGCAGCCATTGCTGGTTGGCGGTTCGCCGCACTACATACAGGCGGTGGTGGATCACCTGCAAATGCCTCATATCGCGCCTCAACCGGAGCTACGAGCGCAGTTGGAGGCGCGTCTACTACCCGAACTGCTGGCGCAACTGGCGGAATTGGACCCACAGAGCGAGGCGACTATTGACCGCAACAACCCGCGCCGCGTCATACGCGCCCTCGAAGTATGCCTGGTTTCCGGTCAACCATTCTCGCAACAACGCGCTATGGCAGACCCGTTGTATCGCTCGCTGCTGCTTGGCATCAACTGGCCGCGTGAGATATTGTACGCGCGTATCGACGCGCGGGTGGACGAACGCATCCAGCAGGGCATGATTCAAGAAACGCGCGACCTGCTCGCGCAAGGTATCAGCCACGAGCGTCTTGACAGCCTGGGGCTGGAATATCGCTACACCAGCCGCCTGCTGCGCGGCGAATTTGCCAGCGAAGCCGAAATGGCGCAACGCCTCAAATATGCCATCCACGACTTCACGCGCCGCCAACTCACCTGGTTCCGCAAAGACAAACGCATCGTGTGGCTAGATGGAATGGATAGTGAGAGAGCTTGCGAGTACGTATCAGAGT
>JBOGTO010000252.1:0-3195 GCA_050695155.1 Ktedonobacteraceae bacterium | reverse complement strand
GACGTCCTATTTTCCCGTGGGGCTACCCCCAAAGTATCATCGGGGCTGAAGAGCTTAACTTCCGTGTTCGGGATGGGAACGGGTGTACCCTCTTCGCTGTTGTCACCAGTTCACCTGCGCATACAGGCGGTCGTTCTTGACATGGCTTATACTACTACACCTGCGAAGTCCTGTCAAGCTTTTTTTGCGCATTTTACTTTGTGCAATATGCACAAATAACCTGCATTAACTTTCTGGTAATCTATCCATAGCATCAAAGGCGACAACCTTCTATGATTGTTGTAGAGATGAATCCGTTCAGGTTAAAATCATTGAGCGGTTTTCATTGTGTAAAGTATATAAATGTATTGAATTAGAAGGATGTCCATATTCCAGCAACGGAGCCGGGATAGTAGGAGAAGGAGACGAGAGGTATGACCCCAGAAGAGGTACTGCAATTTGCCAGAGAGCGTGGCGCGAAAATGGTTGATTTCAAGTTCGTTGACCTGCCCGGTACATGGCAGCATTTCAGCGTACCAATGCGCGAGCTTGAACTTGAGACGTTTGTGGAAGGGAAAGCGTTCGATGGCTCCAGCCTGCGCGGGTTTCAGTCGATTCATGAAAGCGATATGCTCATCATCCCTGATCCCAATACCGCCATTATGGACCCTTTCACGGCGGCCCCGACCCTGAGCCTTGTCTGTAATGTTGCCCATCCCGGCCCTGGCGGAAACAAGAAACGCTATAGCCGCGACCCACGCTACGTCGCGCAAAAAGCGGAGGCGTACCTGCGCTCAAGCGGCATCGCGGAAACCAGCTACTTCGGCCCGGAAGCCGAATTTTTCATTTTTGACAACGTGCGCTACAACTCGACCACTAATATCCAGTTTGCCGAGGTCGATTCCGACGAGGCACATTGGAACAGTTCGCGCAATGGCGGCACACCTAACCTGGGTCATCGCAACCGCCCGAAAGAGGGCTACTTCCCCGTCGCGCCCAACGATACGTTGCAGGACTTGCGTACTGAGATGGCGCTGTTGCTCGAGGAGAACGGCGTGCTGGTCGAGGCACAGCATCACGAAGTTGGCGGCCCCGGACAATCAGAAATTGACATTCGCTTCAATACGCTGCTGAAAACTGCAGACAACATGCTGCTCTTCAAATACATCGTCAAGAACACCGCGCGCAGGCACGGGAAGACGGTTACGTTTATGCCCAAGCCGGTGTTTGGCGACAACGGTTCCGGTATGCATGTGCATCAAAGCCTGTGGAAAGGCGAAAGGCCTCTGTTCTATGACGGCGAGGGCTACGCCGGTATGTCTCAACTGGCACGCTACTATATCGGCGGCCTGCTGACACATGCCCCGGCCCTGCTGGGTATCGTGGCCTCCACTACCAATAGCTACAAGCGATTGGTACCCGGATACGAAGCGCCGGTGAACCTGGTCTTCTCCAAAGGCAACCGCAGCGCAGCCGTGCGTATCCCGCTGACCGATTGCCCTTCGGCGAAACGTGTGGAGTTCCGCCCACCCGATGCAACCTCGAACCCCTACCTGGCTTTCGCAGCCCTGCTCATGGCGGGACTGGACGGCATTCGCAAGGGCATCGAGCCGAGCGATCACGGCTTCGGCCCTGTGGACAAAGACCTCTATCACTTGCCGCCATCTGAATTGAGGGAAATTCGCTCAGTGCCATCTTCGCTCGACGCCGCGCTGGATGCTCTTGAAGATGACCATGCCTTCCTGTTAGAAGGCGGCGTCTTCACGACCGACCTGCTCGAACATTTTGTCGAATTGAAACGCGCTCAATCGGACGAAGTGCGCCTGCGGCCTACACCATTGGAGTTCGCGCTATACTACGACGCTTAAACCCATCTGTGCCTCCTTTTATTGGGGGCTGGCTACCGTAAGTAGCCAGCCCCTTGTTGTCTCAAATTGCCGCTTACAGTATCATTATGACCCTTACCATGTTTTCTCATATTGCTATACGCCAATATAATTCATAGTGTAATAACAACTCAATATTTGATAAAAGATTGACATGATAAATTTTTTATGCTATGCTTGCTGTACCGCCGATCATGTAAACCGGTTTTGCATAGGTTTACAATACACAGAAGTTATTATGTCGAATGGGAGGAACCACACATGGCGAGCAACTCATCGATTCCCGACTTTGAGGAACTTTCCTCGTTCATCTCCAACAAGTTTTCCACCTTACGCGCTCCTTACCTCGAATGGACCAACCTGGCGCGCCACGCTATCCGGGGCTTGCATTATAATACGGGCAGGCTCTCCGAACTCGAAGATTTCATTAATGCCCGGCGCGACGAATTGCGCAAAGCAGTGATCATCGCTTCTGAACATTTTGAAGAAGCCCTGCTCATTGAATTGCGCAATCAGGCCCACATGAGCAAAACTGCCTGGAAATCGCTCAAGAAGAATGCGCCCATTACCATTAAAAATGGCTTCACCCTTATAAGCTACTAATATGGGTAATGCTAGCTAGCTCCTCTTAATTAGGAAGAGACACTATTTCCCAGGGGCGTTTCTTGCCACGCTCCTGGGAAATAGCGTTTATTCTAAGAAGCTGCGTTTCCGTATGCCATAAATCTATCCTCTTTCCCGATTGACAATTTTCACTACATAGATCATAGTATATCTAGCACATATATTTATTTGACATCTCTATTAGACCTGTCTTTGTGTTGACCTGCTGGTAGAAAAGAGGACGACTTGTACGAACTACTCATTCTAGCACTGTTGATGCGCAATACCATGCATGGTTATTTGATCGCGAAAATCATGAACGATATGATCGGGCCAGAGACAAAGGTAAGTCACGGTTCGCTCTATCCCAAACTGAAGGCGTTAGAGCGAGAGGGGTTTATCATTACCTCTGAGACGAAGGATGAGGTAGCGCAGCATGATAGGCAGGCGCGAACATACTCCATTACAGATGAGGGGCGCAGGCGTTTTCACCGGTTGATGATGGATATGGCTGCTCATCCAGGGGAATATTCGAAATTTTTCTGGCTTAAAGTGTGCTTCTTTGATCTTTTGCATCCGGCGCAACGCCTGGAACTGGTCGATCACTACATCCACTATTGCCAGATGCACACGCATCACTTGAAAGCCGAGGCTAAAAACGTGGTGGATGGAAAAGCCTACTATTCCTCTCTCATCTTACCACAGCTTGAATTGACGCTACATACCC
>JBOGTO010000251.1:0-9290 GCA_050695155.1 Ktedonobacteraceae bacterium | reverse complement strand
ATCAAAATGGCGGCAGAGCCGCCATTTTGATCGCTCGCATATCGTAAGCTTATCTATTCTTGCCAGTATATGATAGAATTAGAACATTATTCCGTCCTATACTCAAGAAAGAACTCAGCATGACATCGCTTACTACGTGGAACGACACTATCGCCACTGCCACCACATATCTGCGCGACATTGACCCCATCATGGCACAGGCCATCGAACGGGTCGGGGAATGCACACTGACGCCCAATCCCAACCTCTTCGAGACGCTGGTGGATGCTATTATTTCGCAACAAATCTCGGTCAAGGCTGCCGATGCTATTATGGGGCGGTTGCGTAAGGTCGCCATCGGCGAAAGCGGCGGCTTGATTACGCCCGAAGCATTGCTGCCGTTCGAGCATGACGCGCTGCGGGCAGTGGGATTATCACCACAAAAGATTCGCTACATCCGCGATCTGACAGAGCGCGTCAGCAGTGGTCAGCTTGATCTCACGCTATTAAGCGATTTAGAGGACGAGGCGGTGATTACCGAGCTGGTCAAAGTCAAGGGCATTGGGCGCTGGACTGCTGAAATGATGCTCATTTTCTCGCTTGGGCGACCCGACGTGCTGCCCGTCGATGACCTGGGCTTCCTCGAGGGTGTGCGCGAAGCCTACGGGTTGGAGACGCGCCCGACACCAAAAGAGTTGCGCGAACGTGGTGAGTTATGGAGGCCATACCGCACCTTCGCAACGTGGTACATGTGGGGAACGCGCAGGCTCGCCATGAACATCGCTAAGAGAGAAAAGACACGTATCGTATCTTTGTAAAAAACCGACATAGAAACTCCGAAAGCTATTGCAAACTAGATAACTTTAAGCGATACTTAGGTATCAAACTTATAGAGTAAACTCTTCATTGGCAACTAATCACAGTAAAGAGGAGCCATGTTAGAACTATTGCAATTAAGCGGTGTCGGTCCTGCCCCAGAGATCGAATGGCATCTAGCTCCTCGCTTGAATTTGATTACTGGCGATAACGGCATGGGCAAAACGTTCCTGCTAGAGTCCGCATGGTGGGCATTAACAGGAACATGGGCAGGCTATCCACCCTATCCCCGGCAAGATACAACAAAACCAACTATCACCTTTCGATTTTTGGATGAGCGTCAACCCCACAAATCCCAGCAGGCTCGTTACAATTGGGATCGATTAGAGTGGGTAACACCATCAAAACGGAGCGTGTTTTCGGGTTTATCAATTTTTGCTCAAGTTGATGGCTCATTTACTATTTGGGACCCGGCAAAGTATGCGCTATCCGGCGAAAATAAATTAAATGTGGGCAGTTTAGAAAATACACGCTCTCCTACTTCTCCTTTACATTTTTCTGCCGCCGAAGTTTTTGACGGGATTTCCGTAAACGAAGGAGAAAAAATGCGTGTGCTGTGTAATGGCCTGATCAATGATTGGGTATACTGGCAAAATGCAAATCCCGCACGTTTCGAGGCTTTCTGTGCTGTGCTTCAAGCGCTTTCTCCACATCCGACAACAGAACTGCTCATCCCCGGCGAACCGGTAAGATTGCCAGAAGATGTCAGGATGATACCTACATTAAAATTTCCATATGGCGAAGTGCCAATACTCATTTGTTCTTCCGGTATTCAGCGCATAGCTATGCTGGCTTATTTGCTGGTATGGGGATGGAACGAACACGTCGTTACATCCAGGTTGATGAGGAAGGCCCCAGAACCAAATATCGCACTTTTAATTGACGAAGTAGAGTTACATCTTCATCCTTTATGGCAAAGAGCCATTGTTCCCGCGTTGATGGATGTTGCAAAAGTTCTTGATAAAGAGGCGCAAACTCAGATGATTTTCACAACGCATTCCCCTCTGATACTCGCTTCTCTTGAAACTGGCTTTGCTCAGGAGAAAGACAATCTGCTCCATCTCTATCTAAATAATAATGAAGTACAATTGGATGACATTCCCTTTGTAAAACGAGGTAGGGTCGATCTCTGGCTTATGTCAGATATTTTTGGCCTACAACAGCCTCGTTCTAAGGTAGCTGAAGAGACGATTGAAGAAGCGAAACAATTGCAGCTAACTACAGAACCAAAGCCAGAGGATGTAAAACGAGTCTCCGAAAAGCTCATAAAGGTCTTAGCTCAAGATGATGAATTCTGGCCCCGGTGGACCTATTTTGCGGAACAGCGAGGTGTTCATTTGTGATTCCTATTCAACTACAACCAGAACCTCCCCACTTCATTAAACGTGTCCGGCAGCCTGGGCATGATTTTTTAATCAAAAAACCGAATCCAACAACAAGAGACTGGTATACACATAATTATTGGACTCGCGTGGTTGATGATCTCTACAAAGCATATTCAGGAATTTGCGCCTATTCATGTCACTGGATACCGCCTGATACGGGATCAAAAAGCGTTGAACACTTTAAGCCCAAAAAGAAGTATCCCAAAGAGGCTTACCGTTGGGAGAACTTTCGACTGGTATCTGGAAATCCGAATGGAAGAAAGGGCGATTATGAAGATGTCCTTGATCCTTTTACTCTTTCTGATGGATGGTTTGTAATCGACTTTCCATCGCTACTTATACGCCCAGGCAAAGGTCTATTACCGGCAGAGGCAGAACAAGTAATAATGACTATAAAACGGCTAAGACTAAATGATGAGGGAACTTGCTTGCAAGCCAGAATGAACTGGATAAGGGATTACATTACAGTTCCGTTTCCTTTTTCGCATTTGGAAAAGAAAGCACCGTTTATTGCAAAAGAACTCAAAAGGCAAAATATGGTTGAAACCATCCGTGATGTTATGCGTTTCTAAGTTGGAAGTGCTATAAAAAGCGGTCATTGGGTAAGGACTTCTCCTGACATGACAATGGACACACCCGACAACTACTACGCCACACTTGGCGTACCCATAGACGCGACTGGCGACACCATCAAGCGAGCGTATCGCCAACTGGCGCGGCGCTACCATCCTGACCTGGCAGGAGCAGAGGGTGCCTTGCAGATGAAGCGCATCAACCGCGCTTATGATGTGCTTAGCGACCCTGAGAAACGTTTGAACTATGATACTGTGATTGGCGGGGTGATTGACCTGCGCCAGGGTGGTATCGTGCGCCCGCGCCCGGTGCAACGCAAAATGGAGGATCTCAGCGACCTGGAGTTCTCCGGCCTCAGCATCTTTAGTACGCGGGGGCCATTTCATGCCGGGCCAAAGCTGCGCACGCAACTGGGCGTTATTTCCGCGTTGAATGGCAGGCAGACGGCGCGGGGATTGCTGGTAGCTGCCGGGTCGCTGGACGGCAAGGGGGTAATCTGGCGGGCAGAGGACACGCATGAGAACACGCCCGTCAGCTTTGCCGCTGATCCTTCGTTTACCGTTGAGTCATTGCGCGAGATGCGCTTATCCGAGCGCGGAAGTCTGGCAGCGGGTTGGGGTCGGCTTGGCCTACATGTCTGGGACGCGCAAACGGGCGCGTTGCTGTGGAGCTATAGTCTGGGGCAACGCGCCGTCTCAGCGCATTTTTCCTTTGACCTGGTAATGCCAGAAACGCCGGGCGGCGCGCAAATTGTCTGGATGGCCCTGCCACTGCTGCGCGAAGACCCACGCGCCCCGCGCGCGCAAAGCGTGCGCGGAACCGACATACTGACGCACACGATAGGGGCAGATGCGTTTGAGTTGAGCAAACCGCTCGTTTGCGCGGAAGACGAGATCGAGAAACGCCAATTCTGGGCGATTCGCCTGCGGGCGCTGTCACAAGATGCGCGTACCCTGCTCACGCTGTCCTGCGCCCATGTGCCGGGCGAGCAACAGGAAATGGTGATTATCCGGCGCTGGGATATGCAGGCGCGCGCTAAAACACGCTTCCGCGAACGCGCCCAACCGCATATCACCGTCTCGTTGATCGCTGGCCTGTGCGCCGACTGCACGCCTCCCTATGCTGTTACCCCAGATACACGCATACTTGCGTTTGTTTATGCAGGAACAGCCATCCGCCTGTACGATACGCTGGCGGGAACGTTCAGCGAATTGCAATGCGGAACGATGGGAGCAAGTTCCCGGCTGGCGGTGTCCTCTGATGCGCAATGGGTAGCGGTGGCGCGCGAGGATAGCGAGGTCAACGAGGGCGTCATTGATCTGTGGTCAACAAGTAGCGGGCAGATCGCGCAAAAATTCTACCATCCCTGGCAAATTAGCGCGTTGCGCTTCGCGGAGGGGCAACTGCTGGTCGCGCTCACGGATGGTACAATCCAGATATGGCAAGCATAGATTTGTTGCTATTTAGCTCGCCGTTCGTTCCTGTATGTATGATTTGTGATTCCCATAGAGATCATCTTAGTTTTTTACGCACTCCCAGAGAAGTGAGGTTTGAGCGCTATGCGTATTTCGGTTGTTGTCCCCGTCTATAACGAGGAAGAGACGGTAGCACAGGTCCTTGAGTCATTGTCAAAGGTGCCGCTTGATCTTGAAGTAGTTGTCGTCGATGATGCCTCGACCGATCGTACCTGGGAGATTTTGCAAGAACTGCGCGCGCGCGAGGCATTTGCCAGCTATCGCTTTGTGCGCCACGAGCAGAACCAGGGCAAAGGCGCGGGTCTGCGCACCGGCTTTGGGCTGGTCAGCGGCGATATAGTGACGGTGCAGGATGCCGACATGGAATATGACCCGCAGGACCTGCCCGCACTTGTACGCAAATGGCAGGAGGCGGGCGATAGCAAAGTCGCCGTTTATGGGAGACGCGACCTGTCGCCACAAAAGCGCACCACGCGCTGGGGCAATCAATTCCTCACAGCCATCACCAATCTGCTCTACGGATGCCACATTCACGACATGGAGACCTGCTACAAAATGATGCCCGGCGCTCTGGCGCGCGCGCTGCCCATGGAGGGCCGCCGCTTTGAAATCGAGCCAGAGATCACCGCGTGCATCGTGCAGGCAGGCTACAAAATCCTGGAAGTGCCGATCAGCTATGCCCCGCGCAAAGCCAAAAAGCTTTCACCTTTTAAGGATGGCTGGCCCGCCCTCGCCATGCTCTTTCGCCGCCGTTTCTTTAAACGCTTTCGTTATACCGCCCCTGCTCAGGTAGAAGTGCGGGAATCGCATACCACTATCGTCCCGAAATAATCTTCCGAGAGGACAAACCCTGCCGTTGATTCCCAAAGGATGGTATACTATCATCAATTATTTTAGAGAGCGAAAGGTAGACTCCCTATGCCGACACAAGAAGAAAGATTAACGGCGCTAGAGCAAAAAACCGCCGCGCATATGCAGGAAATAGACGAAAATACTACCATCATGCTAGGAGTTATGCGGCATCAAGGGCAAGATATTAAGAGAATTTTCCAGCACCTGGAAACGATGGATGAAAGTCTCAATACTTTAGGACACCAGCTTAATCAACTAGACACGCGCTTTAACCGGCTCGAAACAAAATTCGATGAACATGCCGCTCGTCTGAACCGGCTCGAAACAAAATTCGACGAACACACGGCGCTTCTTACCCAAATTCTTGAACGCCTCCCAAAATGATACAATAGCGATGTAAAACTATTTTTGGGAGGTCACTATGTCAGCACGTCCGAAGATTCTGGTCACGCAGAAAGTGCCAGACCCGGCTTATCCACTGCTGGAAGCCATTGGCGATGTAGAAGCCAACATGGAAGAAGGGGTCATCTGGCCCCATGAGGAACTCCTGCGGCGCGGCCCCGGCCATGATTATATTTACAGCCTGCTCACCGATAACATCGACGCGCATTTTTTGGAGACCTGCGCCGCCAGCACACCCGCGCTGAAAATGGTGGCGAACATGGCGGTCGGCTTCAATAACATCGATGTTGATGCGGCTACACGCCTGGGCATTGCCGTGAGCAACACCCCCGGCGTGCTTTCCGACACCACCGGCGACCTGGCCTTCGCCCTCTTAATGGCAACCGCTCGCCGTATTCCCGAAGCGGAACGCTTTTTGCGCGCCGGCAAGTATAGCGGTTGGGGTCCATTGCTCTTCTGCGGCGCGGAAGTGCATCATTCCACTCTCGGCCTGATTGGTGCGGGACGCATTGGCAAGATCATGTCGAAACGCGCCAGTGGCTTCGAAATGAAAACGCTCTACTTTGATGTGTACCGCATGTCGCCTGAAGACGAAGCGCAATATCACATGACCTACCTGCCTATGGACGAGGTATTGCAGCAGGCCGATTTCGTCAGCGTGCATACGCCCTATATGCCCTCCACGCATCACCTGATTAGCGAGCGCGAGCTGCATTTGATGAAACCCACTGCCATTCTCATCAATACGGCGCGCGGCCCCATTGTCGATGAAAAAGCGCTGGTCAAAGCGCTGCAAGCGGGGGTAATCGCGGGCGCGGGATTGGATGTCTTCGAGAACGAGCCAGCCGTCGAACCAGAACTGCTCACTATGGAAAACGTGGTATTGCTGCCGCACATCGCTAGCGCATCGCTCAAAACGCGCACGCTCATGGCGACGATGGCAAGCGATAACATCGTGGCGCATTTTCACGGAAAAAGGCCACCCAACATCCTCAATCCCGAAGTTCTGTAGTGACGCCCCTACGGATAACCTGGATGCCCGTAGGGGCGGGGGTGGACGATGATGTGGGGAGGGGGCCTTTAGGGCCACCCGCTCGTGGAGATGTAATCATATTTTCCCAACATTTGGGCAAAATGAACAGGACGCGGGCGGCCCTAAAGGCCCCCTCCCATCCCAACACTGCCCCCGCCCCTACGGCGTCACAATCACCGTCACGTTTATAGTCTGGGGCGCAACGGGCGTTCCCGCGTCGGTATCACGCAGCGTCAATGAGGCGGTAAAGGTGCCTGGGGACAGGTGCGAGCTATCGCACGTCACGTTGATGAATTCCACGCCGCCGGGGTTAAGCCCATTTCCGCCAGAGTTATCGATCGAGAGCCATGCAATGGGCGACGAATTGTTGATGGTGACAGCCCAGTTCAGCGGCGCGGAACCAGTATCGGTCAGCATGATTGTCTGTGTCGAACTTGGAATGTTACTGGCGTGATTGAACGTAAGCTGGCTCTGATCGAGGCTGATAACCGCCTGGTTGACAATAGTAAACGTCACCTTAACCTGCTGGCTCTTAACGGGCGTTCCCGCGTCAGTATCGATGACAGTAATCAGCCCATTCAGCGTGCCTGCGGCTGCCTGCGAGATGGTGGGGGTAACGGTAATGGCAATACTCTTAGATGGGGCTAGCGTGCCGCTCGATGGCGAGACAGGAGCATACGTCTTGCCGTTAGCATCCTCGACAATACCCCAGTTCAAAGGCGCATTGCCAGAATTGGTAATAGTGAAACTCTGCACGGGCGCGCTCTGACCCATAAGCGCCTGAAAATTCAATCCCCCTGGCGAGATCGCTATCGCGGCGACGGGCGGCGGGTTAACGGTCAGCGTGACCGTCACAGGCGTCGCGGATGCTCCCGCGTAGCTAAAAGTGATCGTTCCCTGATAAGTGCCGACGCTCAAGCCAGCGGAAGCGGCGCTTACCGTCATGGTAGCGGCGGCTCCGGTTCCCAGGTAGCCGGAGGTGGAGGAGAGCGCCAGCCAGTTTACGCCACTCGTGGTCGCCAGCGATGCCGTCCAGTTGAGACTCTGCCCGCCTGTATTCTGGATAGTGAGGAGCTGCGAAGCGGGATTTGTTGCCGTATCGCCAGTAAAGATAATGGCGGCATTCGAGAGTACCAGGTTAGCCGAGGTAGCCGAAGCAGGATTCACTCCCATCGTCACGGTCAGTACCAGGGCTGGATGGTTGCTTCCCACCTGAGTAAAGTTGATATGGCCTGTGTATGGCTGCGGCGCGAGATTACCACGATTGACCGTAATCACTATGCCCTCGCTGCCCGCGAAACTGCCAGTGTCTGGCGTTAGTGTCAACCATGACGAGTCGCTCTTATTGATGCTGGCCTGCCAGTTTACATCGCCGCCCCCAGCATTGGTAAGCGTAATGCTTTTATGCGAAACTACACCCGCGTTGTCCACGCCCAGATCGATATGGTTGGGCGTCAGTTGCAACTGCGGCGCAGCGCTCGGTGTTGGCTGCACCATAATGGGGAAGGAGGCCTTATTGCCCTGCTGGTCCGTCGCATAAATGACATGCTTACCTACATTCCAGCTTTCTGAGATCGTAATGGAGACAAAAAAGTTGCCCGTGTTAAAGGTACGCACCTGTAAAGGGGTCCCATTCGTATCCAGTACCGGCACACCGGCATCGCGTGTAAATGTCACCCTGGCATCCGGCTCGAACCCGCTACCGGAAAGCAACAGGGTATCATGCACGCGCAACAGACCCGTCTGGTCAGTGAACAAGCGAGACTTTAATTGCGTCACTGGCTTGCTGCTGAGCAGGAGAAAGGCCAGAATACCGGTTGCCACGATAAACAGGAGGCACGAAACAATTAAAAGTAAGGGAACAGAGTTGCCTCGCTTCTGGCGTCTGGGAGGGCGCGTCGCCAGCGGTCGTGGGTTGACAATGGTAGGAGCAGACATGTTCGCATAGGTTGCTGCCAGGTCGCGCTCTGTCGTGCTTTGCTCTATCATGGGAGCACGATAGGTCTGCGTGCTGCGCTGCTGGCGAGGCGATGGCAAAGGTGTGAAAGTCGCTACCTGTCGTTTCGGCATGGCGACGGGCGCGGACACAATAGACGCATCCGGCACCGTTGAGAATGTCAGGTCTTCCACCTCTTCTACTTCGAGCGCGGGTTGCGCCGAGAGAGGAGGACGCTGCACCGGCAAAAAGCTCGACTGGTACGGCTCATCTTCAGGGTGCAGACCGGAGTAATGACCCGCGCGGTGCGGCGAGAGCTGAACAGGTAAGGTTGGATTTGAGGGTACGGAGGGCGCTTCGCTGGAAGCATAGGAGCCAGAATGCCGGGTTCTTGTCTGCGTGACCGGCAAAAAGTCATAGCCACCACACCGACTGCATGTCTGCGCATCCACGCGCAACAGTTTATGGCAGCGCTGACAGCGTTTGGTCTCCATAGTCCCTCCTCAGGTGTCCATGCCGTCCCGGTGTTTCAATAGATTCAGACTTCCCTACCTGGCTAGACGTGACAACGTCTCATTTTTCCAATATGCCCTTTCCACAGCCTGCCGGTACCACCACGCGCAGTGGTATATGCTGATATAATAAAACACATTTCGTGCCAAAACGCAAGCATTTATATGATGTAGATAGGATAACGCAAAAGTCGAGTCAGGCAGGGAGGACATGGCGACCGCGTGGGGGACATGGCGACCGCGTGGGGGACATGGCGACCGCAAGGG
>JBOGTO010000250.1:0-30153 GCA_050695155.1 Ktedonobacteraceae bacterium | reverse complement strand
ACCCAGGGCGACGCAAGCGTCCCCTCCCCACTCCGCCTCACCCCCGCCCCTACAGCCTCTCTTGCCCTGGCAGAGGCGCGTATTATCCTCTGGTTTTTTTATGCTGGTTTTTGTTTCAGTTTCAGGGCGGCTTTGCGTGTGTCGCGCCCGAAGGCGACCATGAAGACGATGAAGCCGAACACCAGGATGCTGAACAGGCTGATGGTGCGGTCTGTCAGGATAGCGGCAGCGGCCACGCTAGTATTAGCGCTGAAGAGGGCGATCATGGCAAACATGCCGCCTTCGACGAGCCCTACGCCGCCGCCTGTGAATGGCACAACGGTTAGCAACGCTTCACCAAGCGCGATGAATAGCGAGGCGGCCACAATATGTAACATGCTGCCAGTCAGTAGCCCAAAGGCCAGGGCCACAAAGAAGAAACGTAGCGATTCGCAGGCCCAGACCCCTACGGTTAAAGCGCCCAGGCGGGGAACGCGGCGAAATGAGCCGAGCGTGCCTTCCTGGAAGTGGTTGTAATGAGCGCGAAAACGGGCGGGTATCAGGCGTTCAACCTGCCTGGGAAAGATGCGCAGCACGATTAGTACGGCAGCGCCAATCACCACTAGAGCCAGGGTCACAATCAGACCTGCTCTTAACTGACTCGGCAGATTTTCGTGCAGGCTGATAATGACAGCCGGGATGAACAGCATCAAAAGCACGAACAGGTCAAGCAAACGTTCCGCCAACACGGTGCCGAAGGTGCGAGAGGCCGGGAGGCCTGTTTCTGTGCGCAACAGGTAAGCGCGATAGAGGTCGCCCAACTTGGCGGGAACAATGACATTGGCAAACCAGGAGATGTAGAGAATTTCCAGCAGCTTCGGGAATCGGGGCAGATGCACACCATTCGCTTTCGTATAGCCCACGTTCTGTAGTAAGAACTGCCAGCGTAGAGTACGAATTGGGAATGAAAGGTAATAGATACAAAAAGAGGCGAGCAGGAGCCAGGCGTTCGCGTGCCGGATAGCCGCCCATGTTTGTTGTAGATTGATATGCTCTTGTTTTGCGAAATAAACCAGCGCTACAATGACGATTATCAGGGGAATAATAGTGCGCCAGTTCAGCAGACGTTTCCCGATGGAGAGCTGTTCGCGGGTAATCTCTGGCTCCTGGTTGGTCTCCTGCTGTAATAATTGCGCCTTTTTTTCCTCTATGCCGTCGGTGGGCGAATCGGCTTCCATGAGCGTGTTGTCGGTGGACGCGCTACTCGAACTGGTATTAGGGGTTATCAATTTATCCTCCAGGTGCCTCTTACTTTTGTACATCGGGCGTTACTCTCTCTAAACGGATAAGCGCGATGAGTAGTAACGCAATGAGATTAGTCAAACTGTGTACATACACATCATCGACGAAGTTATGGACGCTTACGGTAATCAACGCGGCGATCAGACCGATTGCCAGCGCGCGATCATTGGTGAGCATCCCGACGGTTTCAATCGTCCCTTGTTGCCTGTAATGACGAACCAGGCTGAAAGGACGGCAGAGCAATGAAAGCTTGTTGTGTATACCCATCGGTGCTTGAATGGGTGGCTGATCCTGTACAGGTAAGGCTTTAGCGCGCGAGTACCTGTTATTAATACGTTTTAAGATACGCATTCCAGCGAAATAGATAGCGAACAGGAAGAACAGGTAGACGATCAGGCCAATGGTCCCCATTTCGGCTGCAACGTTGATATAGTAATTGTGCGCGTGTCCCAGTGGGTCCAGGAACTTCGTAATATGATAGGGCGGGTAGGCATCGGGGTAGTTGCCGATACCGACACCGAGAATAGGATGGTCGAAATACATGCGGAGTCCAGCGATCCAGTGTGCCAGGCGTTCGGCTGTCGAGAAATCGGCGTCATTTGGTTCAACCAGTGAAATGCCTGTAAGCCCCAGGAATTTCAGCGCGGGATTGAAGAGAGATTGTGGCACCAGACCGGCCAGCAATGCCGCGATGAATGCCAGCAGCGGGATAATCAGGACGCGGCACAGTTTACGTATGGCAGGCATTCCGGCCAGTACGATGAAGACGAGTGCAGCCGCGAGCGCGATTTCAGCCCCGCGCGATTGCGAAAGGTACTCGGCCAGTGCCAACGCTACAGTAGCTGTTCCTGCCAGGACGCGGGTCAGCCAGCCGCGTCCCAGCAAAGTGAGCGCAAGCGTGATACTCAACGGCAGGTTGATGTACGCCGCGAAAGGGTTGGGCTGCCCAAACGTGCCGTATACGCGCAAAATGTCGCTGCGTATAAATGATGTGGGGCCAAGACTAAGGTACGCCTGGCTATAGGCATAGAAAGCCTGCGTCACCCCGGCAATGCAGATAAGCACAATGATGGTCCACACCTGGCGGCGCGCGCGCAGGTACTGGCTGCCCAACAGCAGAATGACCAGCACTTCCAGCCACTTGCTGATCTCTTTCAGGCTATCTTTGACGTTGATTGCCACCTTCATTGAGAGCAACATCGTGGCTACCAGAGCCAGCATAGCGACTATCAGATAGACTGGTACATGCGCGGCTTCGCGGTCGCGTAGCTTCGTGTGCGCGGCCAATCCGCAGTTAATTAGCCAGCCAAGCGCGAGAAAGATGACCAGTATATCCGCGCTATTAAGGCGCAACGCACTCACATCGATGTAGTCGAGCGATCCCCAGGGAACAGCTAAAGGCATCAGGTAGAGGGCCGTGCGCGGGCGCAAGATCGTCCATACCAGTGCCGCCCCATACAGCGGTAGGCGGATATTCCAGGGCAACGGCGGGACGAGCAGCAAAAAGAGCAGCGCGGCACAGGCGATCACTCCCACCACATTTGGTGTGGTGATGATCTCCTGACCTCTATCCCATATCGTTTGTCGCCATGAATCGCGGCGGGTTTGTTGTAACTCGCCCGCTTCGGGAATCTGCATATGAATAATTCACGCTCTCAGGAAGTTCGTATGAACTTCTACGAAACTGTCGTCAGGTGAGGAAGCTGCTTGCTGAACCATTCAATGGTGCGGCGCAGTCCTTCCTCTTTGCTCACTTGTAGTTGCCAGCCCAGCATGTGTTGCGCTTTGGTAATATCGGGGCGACGGCGCTCCGGGTCATCGATGCGGCCCGGCTCAAATACAATGGGAGAGGTTGCATTGCACAATCCAATGATCGTCTCCGCGAATTCCAACACAGTATGCTCTTCGGTGTTGCCCAGATTGATGACTTCGCCAGCCGTGAACGGTTTGAACATGGCGAGTACAAGACCCTCGACAAGATCGCTCACATAGCAAATACTGCGCGTCTTGCTGCCATTCCCGTAGATGGTCAGGGGTTTGTTTTGCAGCGCCTGGGTGATGAAATTAGGAATCATGCGGCCGTCATCGGCCTGGCTATTGGGACCATAGGTATTGAAGATGCGCACAATACGCGCGTTAAGCCGGTATTGTCGATAAAATTCCATCGTCAGGGTTTCGCCCAGGCGTTTGCTTTCGTCATAGCAGGCGCGTGGCCCGATGGGGTTTACGTTGCCCCAGTAGTCCTCGCGCTGTGGATGCATCAGGGGATCGCCGTAAGCTTCCGAAGTTGAAGAGAACAGGAACATAGCCTGCTGTTGGCGAGCCTGTTCGAGCATCATATACGTTCCCTGGCTGTTGACCAGAATCGTTTCAATGGGATGTTCCATGTAGCCGACCGGGCTGGCAGGGCTAGCCATGTGATAAATAGCGTCCGCCTCAAAGGTAAAGGGTTGAGTGACATCGTGTTCTAAGAATGAAAAATGGGGATGAGTGCGTAAAGGTTCGATGTTACGTTCTGAACCTGTGAGCAGGTTATCAACACACAGTACGCTGTGTCCGTCTTCCAATAGACGGGCGCATAAGTGGGAACCGATAAAGCCAGCCCCACCGGTAACAACAATTTTCAAAGAAGTGATCCTCCAGGGTGATGACGAAGTCAGGTAATGCCGAAAACCATACGCTTGCCAGAAGCCCGCGATATATAATACTTTAATGCCAGACGAACCGGTATTTCAAAGGTAACGAAAATAGGATAGCTGGCGAAGCCGCTTGAGCATATTTACCTTCTACTAGTATGACGTTTAGCGAAAGGAAAAGTTCTTCATGGCTCTCATTCTTTCCCGCGCCGATGCGCAACGCTGCCTGACCATGCGTGATGCGATTGAGGCTATGAACGTCGCATTCGGCGCGTTGCGCGATGGACTCGCGCTGGTTCCGCAGCGAGCCGCCGTCCCACTTGCCGAACAAGGCGTGGCATTGTTAATGCCCTCACTTATACAAACGTCGCAAGAACATGCCTTTGGTTTGAAAGTGGTGACGGTTATGCCGCGCAATCCGCAGGGCGGACTTTCCCGTATCTATGCGACGGTGCTGCTGCTGGATGATACGACGGGACGCGCTCTGGCGATTATGGAGGGCGGCTGGCTGACGGCTATGCGCACAGGCGCAGCATCTGGCCTGGCAACCGCGCTTCTCGCACGTCAGGATGCCGCTATATTGACCGTTTTCGGCGCGGGCGCGCAGGCTCCTATGCAGATTGTGGCGGCACATACCGCGCGTCCACTACGCGAAGTGCGCGTCGTAAATCGAGACATGCTGCATTATCACGCGCTGGTGGAAACGGTTCAACACATGCTGGGCAACGACTGCCCGCCGCTACAGCATTTCTCGCTCGAGTCTTCCCGCGAAGCCCTGTCCGGCGCATCACTGGTGGCCTGCGCGACGACCGCGACTACCCCGCTTTTTGAGTGGCGCGATATTGCGCCCGGTACACACATCAACGCGGTGGGAGCATTTACTCCCGAAATGTGCGAGATCGACGCGGAGACGCTAGCCCACGCGCGTATCGTAGTTGACCAGCGCGAGTCCGCTATGGCCGAAGCAGGCGATTTGTTGCAGGCGTTAGCCGCCGGGCGTATCTCAGGCTCGGAAACATGGAGCGAGCTGGGCGAGATTGTGCGGGGCGCGCGTCCCGCCCGTCAATCAGCGGAGGAAATAACCGTCTTCAAATCGGTGGGCAATGCCGTACAGGACGTGGCTGTAGCCTTGCGCGTCTATAATCGCGCTCGCTATTTGGGTCTAGGCGTCGAAGTAGATGTGTGAGATATGGAAATGCATTCCAGAGATCCTTCGCTGCGCTCAAGATGACAGAGGGAAGCGAAGGATGACAGCCTCTGACGATGGTGCGTTTCAAAAAGCTTACTCTTGTAAGGACGCGAGGTTCCAGGAACATTCGTAAATTATGATTCTACCTTTTGTCTGCGTTTCCAACGACGGTACATAAACTCGTCGCCCAGGCTGAGGAAGCCCCAGGTGGTAAAGCCATGCACAATCACCACTGCCAGTAATGAGCGCGGGTCGGGCTGAAGGATGTAGAGAAAGCTGAAAACCAGACCGGCCAGCCCCACGCCGCCTACGCTGCGCCAGCTCCACTTGCCCAGGCGGTGATAAAGGGTGTATACGACTGTGCTGACCAGCCAGCCCCAGCCGATCCAGCCCGTCCACTGCGCGACCGCTGCCAGCAGGAAGCCACGAAAAAAGAGTTCTTCAACTGGACCGTTGATAATCAGGTAGTAGAAGCTTTGTAGTGCATGATCGGTGAGCGTCGGCCAGCGAAACCAGGGGCCGACAATGGTTACGCGGTAGCCGATTGCAAAGGCTGTCATCGCCAGACCGATGCCAAATCCCAGTGCGAGTTGTAAAGGCCAGTTGTGCAGTGTCAATCCCAGGAAAGATAGCGGCAGGTGAAACACCACAATATACAGAAATGGGATCGCGCCAAGTGGGATTATGCGCATCAGTACATCGGGCCAGAGCCAGCGCCATGTATCCCTGACCGTCGAACGCGCAACCTGCGCCGATTTTATCGAGGACACTCGTTTACCTCTTATGAGCAGAAAAACATTACAAAGCTGCTAATCTGTACCCGTTCCGTTCACATTCTCCTTAACCGTAACGATCGTCACCTTAACACTTGCCCATGTTGGTTGTGGGGTCGTCCCCTGAATAGAGTATGGTACGGTTTCCCCACCGGCTACGTCGTCCACGTTGAAAGGGGCGGTTGTCACGATGGTCTTTCCTGACGCATCAAGCAATGACGCCTCTATATAAATATCGTGCTGTTTGCTATCTCCATTCTTGATCTTCCCGTCCACCTCAAAGGTAGTGCCAGAGACTATCTTCGCTGTGGGCGTTCCGACCAGGGTCATCTCTTTGATGAGCGCCTCGACTGCGGCGGTCGCGGTTGCGCCGTTGGGTGGGTTTGCTGTGGGCGTTGCAGGCGTTCCAGACGAGGTGAGATCACCACAGGCAGCTAACACTATCGTTGCAAGAAGACTCATGCAGCAAAGCACAAAGAGCTTACGCCCCCAATTTGGCAGAATCATAAATGCAGATTTCCTTTCACCAATAGTTATGCCTTGCCAGTCAATCTGGACAATCCCTCTTCTACTTCATCCCTGCTCAGGTTTCCGCCAAGCAGCGCAGCATCGCTTTTCTGTAGCAGGCGGTGATAAAATGCAATGCCTTTGACTACAATGCCCCGATCTCCGGGGTTTGCTTCGAGCATTTCATCGAGCGTGTCTTCGGCCTGCGAGAAGCGGCCAGTGCGTTCAAAGTAGCGGAAGAGCATCTCTTGCGTGTGCTGTGGCAGGTCATAGTCTGCCAATTTATAGGTAAGTCCTTCGATTTCAGCAAGCTGGTCGATGTGGTCATAGGAGGTGTCTGTTGATAGCACCTCAAGATACAGGTTCAGGGCTTTCAGGAAACAGTAATAACTGTCGTTTTCGTTCTCCTCCAACTGGTGAATTTCGCCTTCGGCTTTCAGTAGCGTGGCAAGCAACCAGCATTTCTCAGTGTCCAGTTCGCCCACAGAGGTCAGCATGGCAAGCAGCGTCTCTTCCGGGGCGGAGTGAATGAAGCCCGCGCCCATGCCAAGCGTTTGTTTGTACTGCTCATCGATAAAAATGAACGCGCCCTCATAGTCCTGGCGCTCTTGTTTATAGAGAATTTGAGCCAGCGCGCGGCCCACTTGCTCAGCCAGTCGCAGAATATAATCGCTTTGTGGCATAGATTTTCTCTCGCATTTTCAATCATTCAAAATTGCCAGGGCGGGAAAAGCCCTGGCATCTGCTAGAGTAGACGTTCGATGGCCTGGTCGATGCGCTGCATGACCCGCTCGCGTCCAAGCACTTCCATCATCGTGAAGAGCGGCGGCGTATGCGGGCGACCACTGACGGCGGCGCGGATGGAGCCAAGTACCTGCCCCGCTTTCAAGCCAAGCTCGGGTATCAGTGCGCGGATGGGTGGCTCCATTACCTCGTGATCCCACGTTTCAAGACTTGTCAGCACATCGCGTACTCGCAACAAAACAGTGCGCGTCTTCTCCGCATCCATACCTTTCTGGATCAGCAGGGAAGTGTCGTACCGCTCATCAGCGTAGAAGAAAGAGACAGCCGGAGCTGCCTCGCCCAGTGTGCGCAGCCGCTCCTGTTCCAGGTTGAGTACGCGCGAGGTGTAGTCGAAGTCGAGCGGGCGCGCGATGCTATCGGGCAGGCCGCCCTCCGCCTCTGGCCGTTCCATATAGGGTAGCGTGCGGCGCGTAAATTCCTCAAGCGTGAGTTTGCGAATGTAGATGCCATTCATCCAGGCCAGCTTTTCGGCGTCGTAGATGCCACCGGAGACGCCGATGCGCTCCAACGAGAAGGCGTGAATTAACTCTTCGCGTGTGAAAATCTCGGTTTTATCGTCATACGACCAGCCAATTAAGGCCAGGTAGTTAAAAACGGCTTCGGGCAAGAAGCCCTGCTGCTGAAAGGTCTTCCACGAAGGGGCGTTATGCCGCTTGCTGAGTTTCTTCTTATCTTTGCCCAGCACATCCGGCACATGATAGATCAAGGGCGGCTGCCAGCCCAGCGCTTTCCATAGCTGAATGTGAGTCGGCGCGCTGGAAATCCACTCCTCGGCGCGTAGCAGGTGCGTAATCTCCATCAAATGATCGTCAACGATATGCGCGAGATGATAGGTCGGCAATCCATCCGATTTGAGGATAATCCTATCATCGATGTCGGCATTCTTGAAAGCGATATCGCCGTGTAGCTCGTCATGCACAACCGTGTCACCGTCAAGCGGCATGGCAAAGCGCACCGTCCACGAGATGCCTGCGGCATCGTTGATGGCGCGTTCCTCCGCGCTCAGGAAGCGACAGCGATGGTCGTAGCGCGGCGGCAACTTTTGCGCTATCTGTTCTTTGCGCATCTGGTCAAGCCGTTCCGGCGTGCAATAGCAGCGATACGCGTGTCCAGACTCGATCAACTGATGAGCATAGTGCTGGTAGAGCGCCCGGCGTTGCGTCTGATAATATGGCCCGAACGGTCCACCAACCAGTGGCCCCTCGTCGTAATCCATACCGAGCCATTTGAAGCCCTCGAGCAGAAATTCAACCGCTCCCTCAATCGTGCGGGCAGTATCGGTATCTTCAACGCGCACAACGAACGCGCCGCCAGTATGTCGCGCATATAGCCAGCTAAACAGCGCAGTACGGAAACCGCCGATATGCTGGAATCCCGTGGGGCTGGGCGCAAAGCGCAAACGCGGCGTTTTGCCAGCAGGCATCACAGGCTGCTCCTCGAGACGATCATCAGTCTGGGTCATAGTAAGATAAGTACTCCTCTTCAACATTCTACGAATATTGTCTTATTTTAGCATAGCGTGCCAACTATCGGGTAGAAATGTATGGCTGTTGTGAAGTAGGTCATTTTGTCCTATGATGTATCAGCAGAATTTGATACAAAGGAAAGCCAGACATGGATTTGCATCCGCTCGCACATCTTTTGCCCGATAGCGCCACCTTTTCGCCGCAAGGTGTGCTTCATATAGCCAATCACTCAGTACCTGAACTGGCGCAGTGCTATGGAACGCCGTTGTATGTGTTTGACCGCGCTACTATTGTGAATGCTTGCCAGTGCTATCAACAAGCCTTTGCGCGGCATTATACGGCGTCGCCGGTACGTTTTCTCTATGCCTCAAAAGCGTATCTCTCGCCTCTGATAGCGCGGTTGATGGCGGGGCAGGGCATGGGATTGGACGTAGTATCGGGCGGCGAGTTGCGGGTAGCGTTACAGGCGAATTTCCCGGCGGAGCGGATTGCGTTTCACGGCAATAATAAGTCACTGGAAGAACTGCGGCTGGCTTTGCAAACTGGCGTGGGACATATTGTGCTGGATAATTGGAGCGAGATGGAGGAACTGACGGGGCTTGCGCGTGCGGCTGGTCAGCAACCGGCTGTGCTACTGCGCGTTGCGCCCGGCGTGCAGACCGATACGCACCGCTACCTGCAAACCGGCCACGCCGCCTCGAAGTTTGGCTTTGCGCTCGGCAATGACGAAGCGAAAGCCGCTATCAAGCGCATTCTGGCAGAAGGCCAACTGCGGCTGGTGGGTCTCCACGCTCATAATGGTACCATGTTGCGCGAAACGCGCCCCTATGAAGAATGCATCGAACGTCTCTTTACGCTTGCTTTTGAAGTGTATAAAGAAACAGAGTGGTGGCCGCAGGAGATCAGCCCCGGCGGCGGCTGGGCCGTGGATGCGCCAGGCGTCGATATACTGGCACAGGCGCTGCAAGTGAGCATGGAGCGACAACTGGGCGCGTATGATTATGGGCTGGCTGCTCCAACGCTGGTGATTGAGCCGGGCCGCTCGATCATTGCGCGGGCCGGGGTGGCCGTCTATCGTATCGGGACGCGCAAGCAGACGGCGGGTGGGATCACCTTCTTGTTTGTGGATGGTGGTATGGGAGATAACATTCGTCCCGCGCTGTATGGAGCGCAGTATAGCGCGCTGGCCGTTGAGCGAGGATTTGCGCCGCCAGAAGAAACTGTGTGCGTGGCGGGTCGCTATTGCGAGTCTGGCGATATATTGATCGAGCAGATTATGCTGCCGCGTATGCATGATGGCGAGTTGCTGGCGTTGCCTGTTGCGGGCGCATATGCGCTGCCGATGAGCAGCAACTATAACCTGGTGCCGCGTCCCGCCGTTATACTGGTGGATGAAGGCGGCGCGCAACTTATGGAACGGCGCGAAACTGTCGAAGATTTACTTAGACGCTACCCGATTTTTGACGAGCGAGCAAGTAGCGCGTCATAATACTATAGACACATGTTGATACACAGTGAATTGCGGAGTACGGTTCCATGCGCAAAGTATCCGAACCTCAATTTGAAGATTTCGACGAGCATAATTCACCGACCGAGCCTATGTCGGCCATTATCCTGTCGCCGCACTCTGTTCCTACCTATCCCGTAGGAGCCGGAAATGGTATGGAAGGCTATAATTTCCAGACTATCCCCGCGCCGCTGCCGCCAGAGTTGCCCTTTCCGCAAAACGGGCAACCAGTCGCTCCGTATGCAAACCTGCCTGAAACGCCGGGCGTCTATCCAATCTTGCCACCGGCGCCTGGTTTCAATGGCAATGGACGCCCGCCCGGCGGCGCAGCGTTCTCAGGTGACAGGGCGCGGCCTCTTGGTTCTCGCTCGCGTAACAGTTCGTTTCCGACATTTGTGGGGATAGTGTTTGTGGTAGTGCAACTCGTCTTACTGGCGCGCGTGGTGCTGTTACTCTTCGGGGTTCCCAATAGTAATATTGTGGTTGAACTCGTGTACGCTGGTGGCGCGTTGCTCGCATGGCCGCTGCACCTGCTTTTGGAGCATTTAAATCTTCCAGCACAAATTGGGGGAGATTTGATAAACTACCTGGCAGCGTTGATCGCTATTCTCCTGTATGGGGTTTTGGCGCGTATTCTGGTACGTTTTCTTAAAGCTCTGTTAAACTCACGTTAAGATGCGTTTACGCGCCTCACTCTTTGCCGAACTCGTCTAGCACATCCAGGGTATTGATAAAATCTCTATATGCATCCAGATTGTCCATCTCTGGCTCGTGTTCTTTGTGTGATTCGGCAGTCGGAGCAATCGCCTCATCGCTGTTTTCTAATGCTACGCCCGCGCGTTCAAGTACGCTTTCTTCGACATAAATGGGTGATTTGGAGCGTACCGCCAGCGCGATAGCATCGCTTGGGCGCGAATCTACCTCGACATGCCTACCTGCTACATCCAGGATAATACGCGCATAGAATATATCGTCAATCAGATCGGATATAACGATACTGACGATTTTGGCTCCCAGGTCATTAATCACATTTTTCAGTAGATCATGTGTAAGTGGTCGCGGCGAACTTGTCCCCTGCAATTCAATAGCGATGGCATAGGCTTCTGCCGGCGCTATCCAGATGAGCAGGTAGCGTTCCTGCTTTGTTGCTTTCAAGATGACCACTCGCTGCGTTGTCTGCAAATTAATGCGCACGCTTTCCACTGTCATCTCAATCATTGTCTGACTCCCTCTATAGCGGTCGGGTTCCTCGATGTCTGACGACTCTATTGTACACCCATTCAAAGGGTCTGCGCAAACTGCCCTTTATTCTCCTATGTCAATGAGTATAGCAAAGATTTTTGAAAAAATATAGCATATGCTGGCTTCTTATGAAAGGTCCTAGACTCCAAGATATTACCATCCTACTCTTCAAAATTTGAAAATACCTGTTAAAATCATTGACTTTCGGTGATTTTCGGTTATAATTTAAGCAGAAATCGTTCTTTGGAGTTTTGTCATGACGTTAACGGAGTACAGGGAGAGCATTCCAATGAGTATTCCCGAACTTGCAAGGCGTGCAAATGTTGATGCACAGACAGTCAGAAATGCAGAAAGTGGTCAACGCATTTCTGCACGCGTTGCGAGAAGCATTGCTGAAGCACTCAGTGAAGCTTTAGGACGTATCATCACCTACCGCGATATCGAAGGATTGGATGTTCGTCTTTAGTCGGGATTGTGCCATTGGCATATTTCTCATCTGTTAGCGACAGGCATGAGAGGTCTGAGTTGTTTCCATTTATCTTGTCATATTTGAGTGAAAGAAATTCACTAGAAAGGAGGGTACACGATTATACCGATGAACGCTCAGACACCAAAGGGTCGAGCGTTCATGGAGACCATTTACACGTCTGTTGAGTACTGTCTGGCTTGCAACTCACACAGTACAAAACATCAAAATTACCAGCCTTTTTACTGATGTCGCACAGTGACAGCATCAGAGCAGTTTGTGCTGCTTTATTCTGTCAGGACAGGCTCAGGTCTAGTGGTAGTATGCCACGAATCCCTTTGCCTGTCAATGCATGAAAGGCAGAGCTATTCATGAGTACCTTTCGAGATGAAGAAATTCTCATCGGACATACGACGAAGAAAACACCTCGGCCCCATCTGATATACATGACGGTTGATCTCTCGGCGCAGGATTGCCAGTGGTACGGCCATGGCTGGCAGTCAGCCGACAGCGCAGGCGCAAAGTGCTGTACCCAATGCGGCATCACCGGCTATTGCCCCGGCTGCACCTCGAATCCACCGCAGGACGCACAGCCCTTTTCTTGCACAAAGCATACCCCCAGGCAGCAGCAGGAGGTGCAGATATGACCATTTCCCCTCACGCTTCCCTCCATGCTGAAGCAGCATCCCAACCTCCTTCGGTGCCACCTGCGCCCTGGATGCCGCTTGGACCTTTAACCGAACTGTGGGCGGCTTTCGGCAAAGAGGCTACAAGCCGCGAAGCCTTGCTGGCCGCCAGTAGCGCCTTTGCAGCGTTAGCCGACGAGCGGGAAGCACTCCACAATTTGAACTGGCTGGCCCCTGTCTGGCCGCAGTCTTGTCAACGCACGAGCGCGGCTGATCCCGCTTCGTTCACGCTGTTTGTGACGCAGGAAGCTATTATCGAATCTCTGAGCCGAGCGGCCACCCACTGGTTTGAAGCCGCGCGCGCTCTGGTCGAGCAGGCAGGTCAGCCTCCTTCGAGCGAACATGACGAGCAGACAGAATCACCCGCACTGGAGCTAGAGACGCTGATCGGCTACACCCTCTCGCAGCGCGTGCGCGTCTGGGCGATTGCGCATTCCTTGCTGGGTGAACAGATGCAGCGACTCTTTCCCCAACAGGAGCAGGAAGGAGGGGAAGCGCAATGAAGGAGCAAAAAGGCGTTCCCCTCTCTACCGGGGGAGTGATCCGCTTTGACCAACCGGGCGGGTCGTCCACCTCAGACCGCTATCGCGTGCCTGCGGGTAGCATTCACCGCGCCGGGCATTCGATCAACCATCATCCCGAAGATGTGCCGTACAGCACGGATGACTTCACGCCGCAAATAGCGCGGTCTCAGCGCCAGCCGCGTCCTGCGGTGTTTGCCGATGCGGATTATGGCGATGATACACCGAGGCGCACACAGTCGCATACCACTGCTCGACGCCTGGACCGCCATCCGCTCGAGACGCGCGTCTTGCCGCGCCGCCAGGTCAGGAGCGGGCGGGTACTCATCGTGGTGGGACTCTCGCTACTGGTCATGCTGATGGGGTTCATGGCGCTTAGTTGGCTGGGCAACTGGTGGACGACCACCACCAACGACTGGATGTATGGACGCCCCCGCACCTTCCAGATCGACCACGTCGTCGGGCATCACGACAGCCCGCAGCATCCCAGCCACTTCATCGCGCTGAACCTGCGTCGGCAGGTGCTGGTGATCGAGTTGCCCGGCGGCGATGCCAGTAAAGCCGTGACCTATCTCGGCCCGGTGTTGCTGGAAGACGGGCAAGACCTCATGCCCGTCACGCTGTCCTTTGAAGATCGCAACGGCGATGGCAAACCTGATCTCAACATGCACATTGGCGATCAGGTGATTGTCTTTCGCAACGATGGGACGAAATTTGTCTCACCGCAACAGCAGTAGTCAGAGAGGAAGCGGCGGCGATGCCACTTCCTCTGCCCAAGAAGGAGAAGCCAGTATGCAGGAATTAGCACATGAGTCAAAGATACAGGGAACACAAAGAGATGCCGACCCTACCAGCACACCGTTATCATCTGTACCTGTTTTGCAGCCAGCAGACGACAGGGACGACGATCCTGACGAGATATTTCTGACCGCGATCGCCCAGACTGACACCCAACCCCTCCCAACACTCCCGCAGTCGCAAGGCGTATGCTGGCCGTTGGTCTGCTTGACGGTGTTGCTCCTGGTGTCCTTTGCAGGGGGAACGGCCTTCGCGCTCCTTACCTACCCGACCGTCACTATTGATGTCGTACCCGTGAGCAAAAGCATCACCTGGACCACGTCGCTTGCGCTCCCGACGCGCGCGCTTGCGCCTGTGACGTTGACCAAAGCCGAAACCGTCCCAACCACCGGAACAGGGCATCAAGACGCCAGGGCGGCGACCGGAAGCCTGACCTTGTACAACGGCCTGTTTACTACACAAAGTATCCCTACTGGGACAGTGTTTACCGGAGCCGATGGCATCAAGGTAGCGACAGAGGCCGCCGTGACAATTCCCGCAGGCAATCCGCCCAGCTATGGACAGGCCAGTGTGGACGCTCAGGCACTCCAGGCTGGCAGCACTGGCAATATCGCCGCAGGAGACATTAGCACGACCGTATCAAGCGGCGTGCTGGTCAAAAATGGCCCGTTCAGTGGAGGACGAGATGCCAGGAGCTTTCAGGCGGTTGCCCAGGCTGATCTTGACCATGTGACCTCGACACTCCAGAACACTCTGAGTCAGCAGTTCCCGCCAGCATTCGCGTTGCGTCCGGGTGAGGCCGTCCAGCCGACCAACTGTACATTCAACGCGACCCCCAATCATCGAGCAGGAGACGAGGCGCAAACCGTTACGGTACATGCCACCGAGACCTGCACCGGCATCGCCTACAACAGCGAACAGATGAACCAGCAAGCCACCGTGCTCTTTAGGCAACAGACCGCCCCCGGCACCAATTATCAGCTCATGGGTAAGATACAAGTCCAACTGGTCAGCATGGCTCCGCTCATCGTGTTGTGTCATGGGTTGTGGGTCTCTATCTTGTCACCCGATTACGAGCAGTTCTTAGCCCAGCAGATCGCCGGGGATAGCCCCCAGCAAGCGCGAAAGTATCTGTTGGAGACAGGATTCCTCACTCGCGCAATGGTCCCGGACAAACTCCCGCCAGACCCGGCGCATATTCACTTTCAGATGTTGATCGGCATATAGCGACTGTAGAGAGGAGAAGACCATCTGAGACCCCCGTTAATCACATGTGCAGGAAGTTAGCTATGGAAGTATTGCAAGCAGTGGATTGAAGTCACATCGCAGGACTTGTCCTGGCAAGGTCGTAGAGATGGCTCTCATAAATCGTCAGGTTTTGTGCTACTTTAGCAAAGAACACGCCCAATTCCAAGTGCTATTACTGTCATGAACCACCCGCTTGAAAGCGGGGACTTGCGGGCAGCTTAGTGGCTTCCCTGCATGTCGAACATGACCAGACTCAGCCTCTTCGGAGGCTACGTTAGGAGCGAAATTAGGTACGTTGGGGTGCGAGGCCAGCCCCAACCTCTACGGTGAATGGTCAAGCATCTGTAACTGGTTAAGGAAGTGCTGTTCACGATAAACCGCTCACTAACCTTGTCGAGGCCACCATTACCCTAGCAATAGGAGGCTCAATTGAGCAAAGTTTTTGTAATAGATACAACAAAGCGACCTTTGAATCCTATCCATCCTGGAAGAGCAAGGACGCTGCTTTCATCAGGGCAAGCGGCCGTGTTTCGCCGCTATCCGTTCACTATCATTTTGAAGAAAGGGGTAGAAAATCCCATTGTAGAGCCATTGCGTCTCAAGATTGATCCTGGTAGCAAGACGACAGGACTTGCCATTGTCAACGATGCAAGCGGTGAAGTGGTGTGGGCCGCTGAACTCACTCATAGAGGAGAGTCAATCAAAAGAGCGTTGGATGCTCGCCGTGCCGTTCGTAATAGCCGACGACAGCGCAAAACACGCTATCGCAAACCGCGCTTTCTCAATCGGCGTAAGCCAAAAGGATGGCTTCCACCTTCGCTCCTGAGTAGAGTTGCCAATGTAGAGACGTGGGCATGTCGCCTTACACGCTTCTGCCTCATTACGGCAATCAGCCAAGAACTCGTCAAGTTTGATACGCAGGCCATGCAGAATCCTGAAATTAGCGGTGTGCAATATCAGCAAGGCACGCTGCAAGGTTATGAACTTCGTGAGTACCTTTTAGAGAAGTGGGGCAGAAAATGCGCGTACTGCGGCGTAGAGAACGCCCCCTTGCAGATCGAACACATCATCGCACGAGCAAGGGGTGGAACGAGTCGGACCAGTAACCTAACACTTTCCTGTGAACCTTGCAATACCGCCAAGGGCGCGCGAGATGTATGTGAATTTCTCAAAGATAAGCCAGATGTGCTCATACGTGTGCTTACTCAGGCTAAGGTATCATTACGAGGTGCAGCCGTGGTCAATACAACGCGATGGGAGTTATACCGAAGGTTACAGATGCTGGGCCTGCCAGTAGAGTGTAGTACAGGTGGAAGGACGAAATTTAACCGAACCGTGCGAGGGCTTGAGAAAGCGCATTGGATAGATGCTGCATGTGTTGGCGCAAGTACTCCAGAAATCCTTCAGATCAGTGGAGTACTACCCTTGCTAATTGATGCCAATGGACATGGCAACCGTCAAATGTGTGGCACTGATAAATATGGTTTTCCCAGGCGACATCGCCAACGCCACAAGCGTTTCTTCGGATTTCAAACAGGAGATATGGTTCGTGCTACTGTCCGAAAAGGCAAATATGCAGGTGTCCATGTAGGACGAGTACTCATACGAGCAACAGGGTTATTCGATATACGGACCCAAAGGGGAAGGGTTCAAGGGATAAGTTACTACTCTTGTGCTATCTTGCATCATGCAGATGGCTATAGTTACCGGGCAAAAGATAGGAGTAATTCCTCTTTGCGCTAACACATTCTCTCGAAAAAACGGGCAACAGAATATATTTTCCGAAAATTCGTTCAAAAATCTATTGACATCTCGCAATGACCCTGTTATGCTTTGAATAGCTGTTCTACAACCAGCGAATAGGGCCAGACTGATCTAGTCTGGTATGCCTACGTAGAAAGGCAGGAGTTATAAGTATGGGTTCAGAACATACCAGCGAGATTCAGCAGAGAATCTATGATTTCATCGTAAACTATATCAAGCAAGAGGGAATGCCGCCCACCAATCGCGAGATTGGCACTGCGATGAAAATTGCCAGCACCGGTCATGTCGATTATCATCTGACCATGCTGGAAAAGAAGCATATGATTGAGCGCGAAGCGAAAAAGAGTCGCGGCATCAAGCTCAAGCAGCAGTTGTGGGGCATTCGCGTACTTGGCAGTATTGCCGCAGGTGAGCCACTCGAGGTGTATACTGAGCCTGATGAAGTGATCGAGGCCGGGCGCGAACTGGAGCAGCAGGGGGCATACGCGCTGGTAGTTAAAGGCCAGTCGATGATCGAAGATCACATTTGCGACAAGGACTATGTGGTCATCAAGCCGCAGGAGACGTGTGAAAATGGCGATATCGTCGTCGCCGTTCACTTACAGGGCAATGGTCAGGCCACGCTGAAACGCTTCTATCAAGAAAAAGAGCAAAACCGCGTGCGCCTGCAACCCGCTAACTCCACCATGAATCCCATCTTTATCACCAGAACACAATGGGATCAAGAGTGGAAGATTCAGGGTAAGGTAATCGCCATATTCCGCAAGTGCTATGCCGCTTAGTCTACGGTGTACACACCATTCGGCCTGATTCTATAAAGCATTGGGCGTAGAACACCTCACACCGGGGAAGAGAATCACAAATTCTTCTTCTCTTCTCCGGTGTATTTGTATTGAAGAGCATCTTTTGCCTCTTTCGTTGCAAATACCCCTTGTAGAAATGGTCATGATCTGCTATACTCTACACTATGATTTGTAGTAAAATATGTCAATGTATTCCAACCCGTCATCATGGTGTGGAAGAGCAGAAAGGGAACGGTGTTCATGAAAGTTGCGGCGCTGGCATTAGTACTAATTGTTGCGTCTGCTGTTGTTCTTATCTTTGCGAATACATTGAACTCCTGGGTGCTGGGTGGCTTGATCGGCGGTTTAGCCGCGCTCCTGATTAGTATTCCTATCTCGCTCATCATCTTTGCATCGCTAGCTCGTCGCCAGGATGAGCGCCTCTACGCCCAGATGTTGTTGCAACAAGAAGAGGACCTGGCCTATCAGGAAGAGGAACAGCAAGAGTACTACGACGATGAAGAGAGCTACGACGAATACGATGAGTATGGTCGGGTCTACGAAGCAGAGGCGTACTACTTACCGGATGATGAAGATGAATATGAGGTGCCACGCGGGCGTCGGCAGCCAGAAATGCGCAGCTTGCCGGCTGCCGGACAAAGCTATGCGTCGTCATCGGCGCGCGCTGCCGCGAAACAACGCGCTTTGAATAATACACAGAATACAGCTTCATTCCAGACTTCGAGTAAAGCAACGCGCGAGCTA
Source organism: Ktedonobacteraceae bacterium (assembly GCA_050695155.1). Classification (GTDB taxonomy): domain Bacteria; phylum Chloroflexota; class Ktedonobacteria; order Ktedonobacterales; family Ktedonobacteraceae; genus CF-113. Next base: position 11,718 of record JBOGTO010000250.1, on the reverse strand, counting down.
GCGATTGATCGTGAAAGAAGCGAGAGATCATCATCACGTCAAAACCAGCAGACTGGTCATCAACGTACGGCCCGCACACCTTATACCACCAGGTCATTGCGCTCTCAGCAGCAGGCTGCCGCGCGCAGGGCCGCTCAACAGGAGGCCGCGCAGGGTTCGCCAAGATCTGAGCAACTTTCTACGGGTCCGGTTCAACGACCTGCCACTACGCGGCATCTTCCCCCTCAGTCCATTCAGTTCAATCGCTCGCGCCTGCAAGAGGAGCGCGAGAGAAGGAACCCAGCGGATGAAGGTCGCTCCCAGTATGGGACCAATCGCGGTGCAAAGAGACCGTCCAACGGTGGCGATGGGCGTCCGCGTGAGATGCAAACCGATTCGATACGCGATCGCTCCCTCTATCCAACCACCGGACAGATACATTTGAACCCAGAGACGGGCCAGATTACGCGCAACCGGCAGGTGGGTGAGCAATACAGTGGAGACGAGGCCACAACTGGCAATTTGCGCAATCCAGTAGTGCGTCGCGCTCCTTATCTCTACGAAGATGACCCCCTGCGCGAGGAGTTGTCGCAGCAGATCGATAAACCGATCACGCGCCGCGCCTCTCGCTACCTGTCTCTCGATGAAGATCAGTAAACATCAGTCCTATAACCACTAGCCCCTTCGCGCTGAATATGCTACTATAGGTGAGCAAAGCATAGATATTTGAAGGAGGCTTTAGTGTACCTTGCTGATATTACTACGTCCATTACAAATTTTGTAACCAGTTTATATGTACATGCTGGTCTGGCTGGTATATTGCTAGCTATGGCAATTGAAAGTTGTTGTATACCTCTCCCAAGTGAAATTGTTATGCCACTCGCCGGCGTAATGCTGGCAACGGGAAAGATTTTAAGTGGCGTCGGCCTGCTGCCTGCTTTAGTCCTGATTGCTCTGGTTGGCTCACTGGGGTGTGTGCTTGGCTCGACTGTCGCGTATGGCATTGGCTACGCGGGCGGGCGACCGCTCATGCTCAAGTATGGTCGTTATGTGCTGATCTCCCAGCACGATGCTGATAGAGCCGATGCATTTTTCAAGAAGTATGGAAGCGCCACCGCCTTCTTTTCGCGCCTGTTACCCGTTGTGCGCACATACATTTCATTACCTGCCGGCATTACCAAAATGCCATTTGTCAAGTTTATCGTATATAGCTTTCTCGGCTCCTTCCCCTGGTGCCTGCTTCTGGCATATGTCGGAACCTTAATTGGTGGCAACCTGACAAAGCTTGCTCCCATCTTCCACGGTCTGGACATCTTTATCATTGTTGGGGTCGTCGTGCTGGTTGCTCTCTACATCTGGCGGCATATCCGCAATGATCGCAAGGCACGTGCCGCACATGCCGTAGCCGCATCTGGCCCGGTAGCCCCACCGCAGCCTTTAATGCAGAGTAACTGGGGTCAGCAATCTCAGCAACAAGGATGGGGACAACCACCCGTACAGCCGCCATTCCAGCAGCGCCAACCTCCGGTTCAAGTAGCTCCCACTCAGCAGAATGGATGGGGACCGCCGCAACACGGATGGAATGGTCAGCCAGCTATGCCCCCACAGCAAGGATGGGGACAGCAGGTTCCCCCGCAATCTCAGCAGCCTCCGCAGCCGTTTCAACAGCAGGGGTGGGGACAGCCTGTTCCCCCGCAGCAACAAGGGTGGGAGCGCGCGCAACCTCCATCTCAGGAGCAGTGGCCCTCTCCTAATACTAATAATAGCCAGAATGGGCAGCGGTAGTAAATCAAAAGAGGGCGACCTTTCACGGTCGCCCTTGCTTGTTTAGCCGTGTGGTGAGTCTGATCTATCCATGATGTTGATATCGTCGGGATGGCCGGGTGTTTTTGCTTCTCCAAATAAGCCATTGGAAGCATTATCTTCATTTGATTGTCCAGGCACGAGGTCGGGTGTTACCGCATTCGAGCTGGCAAGCACCCCGTGAACGAGCTTCGTACCGGCTGGTATATCAGCGTTATTCGCGCCATGCTGCACCAGAATGCCAACGGCTTCCTGCTCTCTACCCTCGGCCTTTACATGAACGATGACGCGCTTATTAGACGCCTGTAAAGAAGGAGTAGCTGCCTCGACGACGCCCTGTAGCTCATACTCGGTCAACTGTATCTGATCTCCTGCAAAACCGGCCTGCTTGAGTTCGTCTACAGCTTGATCCGCGTTAGAGCGTTCTCTGAAGACGCCTACTATATCCGAAAAATCCTGTTCCTGTGTATTCATATGTGACTCCTTTCTCACTTGAGAGGATTCCCCTTGCTCGTTTGGCGGTGATGTGCTATCACAAATCGTAAAGCCGCGAAGTTGAGGATTTGGGAACCTCTTTTGTAATACGTAGTAGAAGCATAATACGAATACACTGTAAGATGCAGCAGCGCATTTGTGAAGTGAGCAGTTCCATGTAAAGCTACACTCGCAGGATGGCAAATTGAAGGAGACACCCTGCGAGTGCAAACACAGGACGAACTACCTGGGGGGATATATAGCCGAGTGCGGTGCGGGCGGCTATATTCGTTCGACAGAATTATATACGATGGGTGGTTACGCGGTTTCGGGGAGCGTAGAGGTTTTGCTACCACTTTTGCTCTCATGGTAGCTTATGACAGCTTTAGTAGCAAAACGAAACCGCCTGAGAAGCCAGTTCCCAGGCGGTTTCAGTGGTGGAGATGAGGGGGAGTCGAACCCCCTGTCCAAACAAACCCATCGATGAATATGCTACAAGTTTAGTCGATGATTTTTCTTATACGTCTCAGACTCCCATCGACAGGATTCGTCAACGCTGGCCCTCTGGTCTTAAATGGCGGTTAGAAGGCGGTACTCACCATAGCATCCCGTGTTTTCGACGCCCGGTCCCGACCCCACAGAAAAAAGTCGGGGGGACGACGCATCACTGGTTATTAAGCAGCGAGAGCGTAGTTGTATGCCGGTTTGGCATTTGTTGTTTGTCGGTTGTTTTACGAGAACGCATACCGACACCTCGACCTGCAATTCATCAACCTGCTCGTCTGTCGAAACCCGACATCCCCAGGTAATGCTTACCCCATCCTGTTAGTACGGGGAACGCTTATTCATATTACCACATCGCTTGACAAATAGCAAGGTCAAATTGAACCGCTCTGCTCGTGCCTGCGCAAGAAATCCATCACCGTCGCGGTGTATTCCTGTTCGCAACGCAGGTGGGCCGCGTGTCCTGCGTCGAATAAGATCATTTCTGAGCCAGCGATCTTCTCGTGCAGGATGGAGGCATAAGCGGCGGGAACGATGCGGTCGCGTTTGCCGTGCATGATGAGGGTGGGACAGGCGATGTTTGCCAGCTCTTGCTCGCTGATAATGACGCCGCCAGCCGCGACCAGCGCGTCCTGCCCCTCGACGTACATAGAGGGCAGCGTGCGCCAGTAAGGATCGCCATGCAGTGTTGCCAGTTCGGCCTGCCAATCCTCTGGCAGAGGCTTTTCGAGCAGCCAGTGACGGATGGCGGTCGTGTTTTGCGTATTGATGGTTGGCTGCGCTCCCGTCACCGCCAGCGCAGTTACGCGCCGGGGGTAGCGAGCGGCCAGTAACAATCCGACAATACCGCCATCGCTGAAGCCTATTACCAGCGTTTGTTCGATGCCCAGCATATCCAGCAAAGCTGCCAGGTCTGCCGCGTCATCCTGATAAAACGTCAGGCTATATGCCTGGCGATGAGTGGAACGCCCATAGCCGTGCAGGTGCGGAGCGATTACGCGGTATCGTTGGCGTAATAGCGGCAACTGCCCGGCAAAATCGCTTTCGGGCGTGCCGCCAAAGCCATGAATAAGCAGCAGATTGGGTTGAGAAGTATGATTGTCCGGTGTGGTGAAATCTGAAGTAAAAATATCGTAGTACATTGTGGTATGCGTTGTTGAAAAGAATGGCATTGTTCACCTATATTTAGACTGACTGGCGTTGATGCGCTTCTTAACAGTATAACATCTACAAACCAGAGCTGTTGCTACTGCTGGCCTGAATAAGTTCAGTCATGGTTAGCGAAAAGCTTGACAGGCTCATTACTGATGACTATACTGTATCCCAATATCTTTATCTGCATCCGCAACTATTTTTGGAAGTGATTCTAGCTGCCAGGCGTCACTAAGCTCGCAGTTAAGCGAAGGAGTAACACATGAACTCCGAACAGTCATTCTCAAATGACGGACTTGTCCCGCTCACCAACTCAGGTACCCTGTCGCAAAACAATGGCATTGAAGATGAAGTCATCATTAGTGCGATCAAGGTCAATAAGTATTTCGGTGATAAACATGTCCTCAAAGATGTTGATTTTGAAGTACACAAAAAGGAAGTTGTGGCCCTGATCGGCCCCAGCGGTTCAGGTAAAAGTACACTGCTACGTTGTTTCAACGGCCTGGAAAAGCATACCAGCGGCCAGATTTACATTCATGGACACCTGCTTAATCCCAACCTTTCGATAAAGCAACTTAGCCCTATTCGCAGCGAATTGGGTATGGTTTTCCAGAATTTCAACCTTTTCCCCCATATGACCGTGCTTCAGAACATTATCGAAGCGCCTATGCGCGTGCGAAAAACGCCTAAAGATCAGGCGGTGGCGCAAGCTGAAAAATTGCTGGCGAAAGTCGGCCTTGCCGAAAAGCGTGATGTGTATCCAAATAAGTTGTCGGGCGGGCAGAAACAGCGCGTTGCTATCGCGCGCGCGCTGGCGATGCAACCGCGTGCCTTGCTTTTCGACGAACCAACCTCGGCGCTTGATCCCGAACTGGTAGGCGAGGTACTCAAGGTTATGAAGGACCTGGCCTACGAAGGAAGTACGATGGTAGTAGTGACGCATGAAATGCAGTTTGCGCGAGATGTCTCTGATCGCGTCGTCTTTATCTCGGATGGCGTGATTGTGGAACAGGGCGATCCCATTGAGCTGTTCAAGCAGCCCAAACATGAGCGCACACGGCTATTCCTGGAACGTGTGCTTTCTACCATGCTCTGAAGGTAGGCTCAACCCGAAATTGCCAGGATCATTCACGGAAAGGTCATGATTATTTATGATCGAAGACATTGGCAGACGAACTTTTGTGAAACGCGCCGGTCAACTCGGTGGGCTGGTCGTCGTCGGTGGCAGCATCGAATCATTGCTCGCGGCATGTGGCGGCAATGTATCAACAGGCGGAGGTACTACGCCTACGGCGGGCGCAACAACCGTCACCAGTAACGGACTTATGACGCCGGGTAATCTGCAATGGGGCGCGGACTACGTCTCAGGCGCGCCCTACGTATTTCAAGACCCGACCAACCCGAAGCACATCATCGGCTTCGAGGTGGAGATCGCCCAGGCAATGGCTGATCTGATGCACATAAATCAAACGCAGATCGAAGTCTGCTATGGCAATCTGGAGCAGGCATTGGCGGGCAACCAGGTCGATATGGTGATGAACGGCTGGGAAAAAACCGCTGACCGCCAGAAAACCGAGTTATTTTCAGTTGCTTATTACCGCTATGGTCAGCAGATCATCATCCGCGTGGATGATACCCGTTTCAATGGTGTAGACCCAACCGACGTTTCGGTGCTGGGTGGGTATACCGTCGGCACTGGTTCGGGCTATAAAGCCGAAACCATCATGAATAATTATAATGCAACCAACCCGCCTAAGAAAATCACCGTCCGTTCTTACGCGGGCAACATCGCGTACAGCGACCTCGTACAGCATAAGCTCGACGCCTTCTTCCTGGACTACCCAATCGCAGCCTACTACGTGCTGGGGGTTGGCCCAGGCGCTACGCCTATTCCCCAGTTGAAGCTGCTGGGGAAAACCCTCGATGAGGATGATTATTTCGTGGGTTTCAACAAGAGCAGTCCCAGGGCTAACACGCTTCTACCTGAGATAAACCAAACCTTTGCGATCCTTAAAGCCAATGGAACGCTCTACAAAATCTACAAGAAGTGGTCGCTCTGGAATGACAGCCAGAAGGACATCGGTGTCATGACCGGCTCTTAGTACAGACAGGTAAAGGCCAATTCGCAGGGACGCGATACATAGCACCCCTGCAAATTGGCCTTGTTATCGCGCTGGTGTAACAGAATTCACACGGATCATCGCCGCGAGGTGTTGAGAAAGGGTGAGGGTATGGATTTTAGCATTCTCCCGCAAGTACTACCAAGTTTTTTGCAGGGAACATTAAACACCATCATTTATTGCGCTGTTTCGTTTCCGCTGGCTTTGCTGCTCGGGGTTATTCTGTCGCTCATGAGCAGTTCGCGTTTTACCTGGCTGCGCGGACCGGCACGTATTTATATCGAGGTTATTCGCGCGACACCTTTCATTGCCCAAATCTTTCTCATCTACTATGGTCTGAGTACCATTCTATTTAACATCAGTGGTTATCTGGGAGGTCTGAACCTGGCTGTCTATGTCAATGGTTGGACGGCGGGTATTGCCGCGCTGGCGATCAACTATTCGGCCTATGAAGCGGAAGTCTTTCGCGCCGGTTTCTATTCGGTCGAACGCGGTCAAACAGAAGCCGCTTACTCTTTAGGTCTGGATGCGCGGCAGAACTTCTTTCGCATTGTGTTCCCCCAGGCAATTCCGTTGATGATCCCGCCTTTCGTCAATGACCTGATTTACATGCTGAAGGATTCTGCTGTGGTGAGCGTAATCGCTGGATTCGAACTCACTTCCGCGCTCGAAACCGCGCGTAGCCGCCTTGGCAGCGATATTGTGCTGCTTTTTTTACTCGTGATGATACTGTACCTTGCGCTTAGCCTGCCAACTTCGTACTTTGCCCGGTGGTATGAACGCAAATTACGCGCGGCGTTGTAGTCTGGAGGGAATCGGGTATGCAACAAACATTTACAGAGTCGAACATAGAACGCAAGCCGCGCAGTTGGCTGGGGCTTTTAGATTATGTTTTTTATGCAGCTATTGTAGCGGTGCTGGCGGGTTTAGCTTTCTACTTCTATCACTTTCGTGATTCTGTTAGCCTCTATTTCTCCATATTCCTGGGAGGGGCAGGTTTAACCATTTTTCTCACGATTTCCAGTATGATCCTGGCGACCATCTTTGGCTATATCGGTGCGCTCGGTCGTCTTTCGCGCTTCGCGCCATTTCGTATCATTGCCGCGATCTATGTTGAGGTCATACGTGGCACACCAATTCTGGTACAATTATTGCTCTGGGGTTTTGGTATTCGAGCCGCGCTCCAAGGCGTCGGCTTTGATCCCTACACCATCGCGTATAATTTCATGACCTTGCTGCAAAACAACAGTATCGTACCCCCTCCTAACGTCTTCGATGCCGCTTTCTATGGTATCATCGCGCTTAGCTTCAACTATGGCGCGTATTTAACCGAGGTCTTCCGTACAGGTATCGAGTCAATACCAATCGGGCAGACCGAAGCTGCCTTGAGCCTGGGCCTGAACTCGCGCCAGATTATGCGCAAAATAGTATTGCCCCAGGCTTTCCGTATTACCATTCCTCCCTTTGCCAACTATTTTATTACGTTAGTACAAGATACCGCACTGCTCTCTGTCGTTGGTGGTGTTCTCGAAATACAGCAATTAGTCACGACAGCTGCCACCGCCAATGCATCCGATGCCAACCTACAGCTTTTCTTTTACGTTTTCGGAGCAGTCATGTTCTTCTGCATCTGCTACCCCCTCGCCATCCTGGCGCGTTACCTGGAGTCGCGGTTCGCCCGCGCCTATTGACGAGTACTAGTAAACACCTTGAAAACAAGGCTGTGGTCTCTAATTCGACCCTCAGCCTTTTTTATTGTTTTGTATAGTTTAGAGGAGTCAAACACATCCGCTTCGTAATTGATGAGAATATTAGCAGCGAAATCATTGATCAGCTTTACGTCGATGGGCATTTCCTTTACAATATTCGTGATCATCACGCAGGAGTTGTAGATAGCGTTGTTCTGGCTATTGCTTATCGGCGTAAAGAGGTACTAATCACAAAAGATACTGATTTTGGCAAGCTCATTTTTGTTGATGATTTACCGACTACAGGAGTTTTGTTAGTTCGGCTTCCAAATGCAATGACGCATCTGGAGCAGGCGAATCGGGTCTCTAATGTTATCAGAGTAGCAGGTAACGCCTTATCTGGAGCCTTCACGGTGCTGGACTCAGATGATGTACGTATTCGGCCACTTTAGATAGATAACGCAATTAGAGTTATCCCTTTCTCTGGTAACATTGACAAAACATTATAACGAGTGTACGTTTGTAAGAGAGAAATTTTCCGAATTGATTAGGAAGGGACACACATATGGATCATCCCTTGATTACTACAAACGCTGGTATAGCTGGTGGAAAGCCGATTGTTAAGGGAACACGTATCACCGTTGAATTGCTCGTGGATGAATATGCCGCAGGAAGAACCATTGAGCAAATTCTCCGCTCTTATCCCCACCTTACGAGAGAACAAATTGAGGCCGCATTTGTTTACAATGCCAATATGAAGCAAACAGACAGGCTTGCTGGCTAACTTCACTTGCTTTCTACCCCGTTTATAGGCTATACTGGTTACATAAGAAAACACAATTCGTACCCAGAGCGCAGAATCCTGGTGTTTTTCGTGAAAGTCACTGACATACCCGGTAAAAAACGAGGCCGTTACATTCCGAAATACTACGTATTTCGTGGCTTCCACCTGTCCACCTGTTACCCCTGACATTTCTCGCCCTCTTGAATACCTGGTCTGTGCCAGGGTGAAGTGCTATTGCCTTTGCTTTTCCACTTCCCACTTGCTTTGATTGCAGCAACCACTGCTTATTAAAATTTTTCAGATCGGGTAAGCTTTACGTAGTAGCAAGCGTCCTTTGATTTGTGTTTCATGGCATTTATCCCCAGGGATAGGTGATTGCATACCCACAAGTGCAGCATATTCCGTGTAGTAGATAGAAACGGAGCGCAACCGGTAGGCGGGCCGGAGTGGGAATGCCTTTTTAGAAGCCGCATAACCAGAAAGGATTTTTATGAGTACCGATGGCTTACGACAGGCCCTCAACGATTCGCAGCGGTATCTCGATGTTGTCCAGAAACAAGTGCTGGGCAAGAGCGAGGCGGAATGGCTGATCGATACGACGGTCAACAACTTCGCCAGGTATTATAATAGTGGCTTTATCGAGTATCGCAAGTCGGTCGCGGAAGCAGGAGACTTCGCAGCAGTCGAATGGACGGGGCATGGCGCAACCTTCAGGGATGTGCTGGGCCGCGAATATATCGACTGCCTGGGTGGGTTTGGCCTTTTCAACCTGGGCTGGGCGCATCCGAAGGTCGTGGGGGCCGTGCAGGCGCAATTACAGAAAAGCCCGTTGCCGACGCAGGAATTGCTCGATCCACTGCGCGGTATGCTGGCGCATTTGCTCGCCGAAATTACGCCGGGCGACATTCAATACAGCTTCTTTGTGAGCAGTGGCACCGAGGCCGTCGAGGGTGCCATGAAAATCGCCAAGCTCTATACGCGCAAGAGCGGCTTTATCGCTTCGGTGCGCGGCTTTCACGGCAAGACCGCCGGTTCGCTCTCGCTGACGGGTAAGGCTATCTTCCGCCGCCCGGCCATGACGCCACAAAACAATGTGTTCCATGTGCCTTTCGGCGATGCCGACGCGGTAGAGCAGCAATTGCGTATCGCGCGCGAAGTGGGCAACGACATCGCCGCCGTTATCATGGAGCCGATTCAGGGCGAGGCGGGCGCAATCGTGCCGCCGGATGACTTCTGGCCGCGCCTGCGTCAAATCTGTGATGAATACGAGGTATTGCTGATAGCTGACGAGGTGCAGACGGGTATGGGTCGCACAGGTAAGCTGTGGGGAGTAGGACACTGGGATGTCGCGCCTGACATCATCGCCACAGCCAAAGCCCTGGGCGGCGGCGTCATGCCCATAGGCGCGTTCATGTCCACGCCCAAAATCTGGAGCGTCATGAATAGCAACCCGTTTATTCACACTTCTACGACCGGCGGCAATCCGCTGGCCTGTGCCGCCGCCATCGCTGCTATCAACGTCACACTCGAGGAGAACATCCCTGAGCAAGCGGCTGAAAAGGGTGAATACTTTATCGCGCAATTGAAAGATATTGCTGAGCGTCACAGGGATGTGTACACCAACATTACCGGCAAGGGGTTGTTGATTGGTCAGCATTTTGTCAATGATGATGTTGGCTACGCGGTCGCTTCGGGGCTTTTCAAGCGTGGTGTACTCATCTCTGGTACGCTCAATAACTCGCGTGTCGTGCGCGTCGAGCCGCCGGTGGTTATTACACGCGAAGAGATCGATACCATCCTCAATCGCCTGGAAGATACGCTGCACGAATTGCGCAGCTCGCTTTCAACGCCGGATGTGCCTGATGAATGGGATGGAACTAATGGTCTGCCATCTGCTCCTACACAGAATGCGTTAAATCTTGTTGCTAACGATGATTCCAGCGCCGCCGTCGCTTAACGACTGGTACAAGGGGGTATCTCTTTATGCATATCGTAGTGCCTGGCGGCGCAGGAGCCATGGGGCGCGTCACGGTACGCGCGCTGAGCGAATATGATGACATCGACCTGGTGACAATCGCCGACTATAGCGAGGCGCGCGCGCAAGAACTGGCTGCCTCACTCAAAAGCAGCAGAGTGCGGGCGCGCCAGATCGATGTTACCAACGAAGAGCAATTGCGCCGTTTGATTCGCGGCGCGGATGCTGTGTTGAGCGCGGTAGATTATCGTTTCAATTTGTCTATTCTCCAGGCGTGTATCGCGGAGCGGGTGCATTATGCCGATCTGGGTGGCCTCTTCCACATGACGCGCAAGCTGATGTCTCTGGATGAAGAGGTGAAAGAGGCGGGCATCACGGCTATTATGGGCATGGGTGGCACTCCTGGCATTACCAATGTGCTAGCGCGCGCGGCTGCCGATAAGCTCGACCGCGTGGATAGTATGAAGGTGGAACTGGGATGCAGCGACTCCACGCCTTCCACGGCTCCTCTGGTCGCGCCCTATTCCATTCGTACCATCCTTGACGAATTCACGAAACAGCCGCAGGTCTTCAAGGACGGCGAATGGTATCCGCAACAGCCTTTGAGCGGGCAGGAAGAGATGATCTTCCCGCTACCAGTGGGTCGCGCCACTGCCATTTATTCGCTGCATTCGGAATGCGCCACGTTCCCGGTCTCATTCCAGGACAAGGGTATCCGTTATGTCTCATTTAAGATCGCTTTTCCAACCGACTTTATGACGAAGCTCAAATTCCTGGTAGACCTGGGTTTTGGCAGCGATGAGCCAGTTGCAGTGCGCGGCGTCAAGGTTTCGCCCCGCGAAACGCTGGCAAAGTTGCTTGAGATGGCCCCTGTCGAGGATGTGGAACCGCAGGACTGTGACGTGCTGCGCGTAGTAACGAGTGGCGCGACGGGAGGCCAGCAGGTTGAGATTACGAACCAGGTGGTTGTGCTGCCCTATCGTCGCTGGAATGTGGGCGCGGGCGCGCTAGATACCGGCGTTCCTCTGGCAATCGCCGGACGTATGCTGGCGAACGGCGAGATTACGCGGCGTGGCGCGCTCGGCCCAGAACTCTGCGTTCCGGTCGAGCCATTCTTCCGCGAACTGGCGAAATATGACATGCATGTCACCGAGACGCGAACGGTAGACATATCGTAGTAGTTTGTCAATCTTCGATGAGCTATTTTGCCTGTCATGCTTCGCTTCGCCTGTCATGCTG
>JBOGTO010000249.1:0-11632 GCA_050695155.1 Ktedonobacteraceae bacterium | reverse complement strand
GGCCTATACTGAACGGACTGAATTTGAACTAAACTACTAGAGAGGTTCTAACACATGGCAGATAGAAAAGCTCCTGGCGCGCTCCAGGTCGAGAAGACTCCCGATTACGAAGCGATGGTGATTGGGGCGCATCCCGATGATGATGATTTTGGCGCGGCTGGCACCAGCGCATTATGGGCGAAACAGGGCAAAAAAGTTGTATGGGTAATCATGACCGATGGCGCAGAAGGCAGTGAGGTTCCCAGACTGGTTGACACCGATTTGATGCTGACGCGCGAGCAGGAACAGCGCATGGCCTGCGAAACGCTGGGCGTGCAGGCGGTAGAATTTTTGCGCTTCTCTGATGGGCATCTCACCAACACCGAAGCCGCGCGTAAAGCTATTGTGCGCCTGATCCGCAAATATCGCCCGCGCGTGGTCATCACGCACGATCCGACGCAGCATATCTTCGCGCCCGATCCCGACGAGAAGCCAGAAGATACTGCTTACCTCAACCATCCCGATCATCGCGCCACCGGCAATATCGTGCTGGATGCCATCTTTCCCGCCGTTGGCAACCCGCGCTCCTACCGCGAACTGCTGGCCGAAGGATTTCCACCATTCCAGGTGCATGAACTCTACCTCTTTTTCTCTGACAAGGATAACACCTTTATCGACATCAGTGAGACGATTGAACTCAAAGCGCGCGGGCTACAGTGCCACGCTACCCAGTTCGGGCCAGAGACTAATATGCTCGACATGATTAAACGCTGGGGCGAAGAAACCGCGAAAGAGGCAAAGGAGAAAAAGGGTCTGGAAATGCAGTACGCCGAGGCGTTCCGCAGGATCAAACTCTATGTACCGAAAGAAGAAAATAAGGAATAGGGATTTTTAATTTGGGGACACCCAAACCCCGGCAGGGGCTAAGCCCCTGCACCCTTATTGGGGAGTGGCAACGGCTGAAAAGCCTGCCCACCATTTCATGAATTGGGCGCGACTCAAGGAATGGCGGTTATAGAGAGAAGAATCCGCGATAATGATTGTCTGGCTATTGCCGCCAATAACGACTACCAGGTGTCCACCGTCATAGCGGGATGGCGGCCAGGACACAATGACCGGTTGGCCTCTATTAGCTGTGGCGACTACCTGATCGTATGATAAGCTATATCCCCAGCTTGTATTGAAGCCAAATTTCGTCATTGTGCGAGCAACGCCTACATCCTCAACCAATCCCAGCGATGGAGTAATCTCACCCAGTCCTGCTTCCACTTTCAAAACATCGGCGATGCGGTAATGATGCCCGTAAGAGTTGATAACCTCGGTCATAGCCGCCGTCGAGCAGGCCGAGTAGGCCCACAGGTTGTAATCCGCTGTTGAGTTATACTGGCCCGGATCAAGCTGCCCGAGGCGCGCCAGGTTCTGCGACGCGCCGTAAAGCTTTGGCGGGCTGGCGGCAGGGGTGGTCTGAGACGGTGAACTATTGGAGAGCCAGGTAAGGTTAAATACCGGATTATGTGGCAAGACAAGATTGAGCGCAAACAGACCAAGCACAAATATCGAGACGCCGCCGATTACAACCACCCTCCAGGGAACTGGCTCTCCAGTCTCTCGCCGCCGCAATCGCCCGCCCAGCGAAGGGATGGAAAGGGCGGGATTTGAGCGAGCGCCTACCATGCGCCCGGCACGCTCAAATTGAGGTATATCATAACGAGAAATAGTGCGTGGTGTGCTCGCCACTCGCTGTTGACTTTCAATAACGCGCCGTTTGGGAGCCGGGCGGCGTTGCGTAAATGTTACGTTCTGGTCATGAGCATGTGATTTGTAGGAAAGAAAAAAGCCCGCTAACGTGACGAGCAGCGCGAAAGCGAACAATGTGGCGAGCATGAAGGCCATGTATACCAGCTCCTGACAGGCGATCAGATCACGGCAAACCGATAAGCGCAAGAGACGAGACGTTAGTTTTAGGACAACTTTTCTACATCTTCTCTATTTAGGAGTATACCACAGACCCACTAAACATTTCAACGTATTTCATGGGGTTTTTAGGATTTTGCAAAATATTTGTAAGGCAACGAACAGGCAGGTGACAATTCCCACGATTCAGGCTATGATAAGGACTACCAAAAAGTACTCATAACAGAACAGTGAGGGCAACGACGATGTATGTCTATTATGTTTTGCGCGGAACGCGGTCGGACAATGCCATCGAACAAGAAGGCGATATCGAAGCGGAACAATTCCCCGGCGTAGACCTGGACAATGGCCCGGCCATTATTACCTACCTGACGAAGCACATCATCACAGAATCTACACTCTGGGTGGAATGCGACCTGACCGACGATTTCTTCAATCGTGAAGATACCTATCTCTTTTATGATGGCCGCTGGATGCGCCGCTCGGACACGCCCTGGCGGCGGGATAAAGGGTAAAAGCTGTTTCTCCCCGGCAATTTTTTCGTGGCGAGGGCCGGATGCCCACAAGGGGCATCCCTACATTTTGGCAAACCACCATCCCCCTCCGCCACGTCTCTCGCCTGGCGAGGGGAGCGGCGGAGGGGGCCAGAAGACCTGTAGTGACGCCCCTTGTGGGCGTCAGGGGTGGAGACTATGCATCGCATATTTGCTGCGCAACACCTTTTTATCGAACTTGCCCACGCTGGTTTTGGGGATGGCCTCTACAAACTCGATGCCGTCGGGCAGCCACCACTTCGCCACTTGCGGGCGCAGGTACTCGATGATCTCATCGGGCGTGATCTGGCCGTTGTAGTCGGGTTTGGCAACTACGAAGGCCCAGGGGCGCTCATCCCACTTTGGATGTGGCAGGCCAACCACGCAGGCTTCCAGCACTTTGGGATGACCCATAATCATATTTTCCAGGTCAACCGAGGAGATCCATTCGCCGCCAGACTTCACCAGGTCTTTGGTGCGGTCAACCAGTTGGATGATGCCGTCAGCATCGACGACCGCCACATCGCCGGTGCGCAGCCAGCCATCAAGAAACTTTTCGCCGGTGGCGGCGTCCTTGTAGTACGCGCGCGCAATCCAGGGGCCGCGCACCTGCAATTCGCCGAACGTCTTATCGTCCCAGGGAACTTCCTCGCCCGTTTCAATATTCACGACGCGAAATTCGACGGCGGGAACGATGGTTCCCTGCCGCGCTCGCAGGCGGAATTGCTCCTCCATCGGGAGGTCTCGTTGATAGCTGCGTACCTTACTCACCGATGCCAGCGGGGACGTTTCGGTCATACCCCACGCCTGCACGATGTTCAGGTTATGGCGCTGCAACCCTTCGATGAGGGATTTTGGCACGGCAGAGCCGCCACAGATCAGCATTCGTACAGAGGAAAGGTCAAGTGGCTCTTTCTCGAGCAGGCTCAACAGGCCAATCCAGATAGTTGGCACACCACCCGCGAGCGTCACACGCTCCGACTCCATCACGCGCGAAAGACGCACAGGGTCCATAAAACGCCCGGGCAGGATAATTTTACTGCCAAACATGATGCCCGCGTGCAGGAAGCCCCAGGCATTGGCGTGGAACATGGGCACAATGGGCAAAATAGTATCCTGCTCCGACATGCCGATGCCATCGGCCATACCAACACCCATCGAATGCAGGAAAGTGGAACGGTGGCTGTAAACAACGCCCTTCGGATTGCCTGTCGTGCCGGATGTGTAACACATGGCGGCGGCGGTATTCTCATCGAAAGTCGGCCAATCAATCGTATCAGGCTGGCTGCCAATAAACGATTCGTACTCAACCGAGGGCTGTAACTTGCCCGTCGCTTTTGGCGCATCACCCATGATAACGAAGAGTTTGACGCCGCTCAGTTGATCGGCGACAGCTTCCAGAAGCGGTACAATGTCGCCGTCCACGAAAATGATCGAGTCTTCCGCGTTGTTGATGATATACACCAGTTGATCGGCAAACAGGCGAATATTCAGGGTATGCAGCACCGCGCCGATGCAAGGTATAGCGAAATATAGCTCCAGGTGGCGATAGGTGTTCCAGGCAAACGTGCCAATGCGGTCTCCCTCCTGGACACCTGCCGCACGCAAGGCATTGCCAAGTTGCGCCGTGCGTTTGCCCCACTCGCGGAACGTGTAACGATGCAATCCTTCATCCGTCTGGGTCACTATCTCTTTTTTCCCAAAAAGACGCACAGCGCGATCGTAGGCGTGCTGCAACGTCAGGGGATAGTCCATCATCAAGCCTTCCATAAGTACGTACCTCCTGTGCCATGCATGAACGTTTCAAGCTATGATAAAACAATCGGGGTTACTCTTGTATTCTACAAGCAGAAACACTATGCTGCAAGGGACTTACCCTTGACGTAACAGCAGAAGTTGATTTACCATTAAGTGACAACAACTGATCTGTAATGTCCAATAGAAGGAAAACCGCATGTCAGCAAGCCAACGCAACGTTACTATTGAAGACCTGTATAAGTACAAGCCCGTCAGCCATCCGCGCATTGCGCCTGATGGGAAACGCATCGCCTTCGTCGTCACTACCACCGACGAACGCAACTATAAGTACCGCTCCTCTGTCTGGATGGTTTCGGTCGAGGGCGGCGAGGCGCAGCAATTCACGGCTGGCACGGCCAACGCGCATACTCCGGTGTGGTCGCCCGATGGTCGCTGGCTGGCCTTCGTTTCAGAGCGCGAAGGCGACCTGGCGAATAAGAACGAAAAAGATGCAAAGAAGCTGGGCAAAGGCAAACCGCAGATATGGATCATCCCGACCGACGGCGGCGAAGCGCAGCAAGTGACCTTCATGCAGCACGGCGCGTCCAGCCCGGTCTGGTCGCCGGATGGCAAGCGCATCCTATTCGCTTCTCCGGTTGGTCCGGCGGACGAAGAAAGCGAGGATGGCAAACCGCTGCCAAAGGTGCGCGTGATCGACCGCCTCTGGTACCGGCTTGATGGCGTCGGCTACATCTACGAACGCCGCAGCCACCTCTTCCTGATCGACGCGCACGGTGGCGAAGCTACGCAACTGACCGAGGGCGATTGGGACGATAACGAGGCGGCATGGTCGCCCGATGGCGCTCGCATCGCCTTCACCTCCAGCCGCGCCGAAGATCGCTGGCGTATGCCCAGCCCTGATGTCTATACGCTGGCAATCGACGGAGACAAAGCGGGAGAGTTGCGCTGCCTCACAGATGGTTCGCTAGCATGTAGCACTCCATCCTGGTCCCCCGATGGTTCGACCATCGCGTTCCTCGCCGCGCTCAAACTGCGTTCCGGTGGCCATACCGACATCTACACCATCGCAGCTAATGCAGACCGCAGCGCGGCAACCTGCCTGACCTGGGATTTCGAGGGCAGCTTTCAGGACTGGACCAATAGCGATATTGGCGATGAACACCTCGCGCCGCCGCCTGCCTGGTCAGCCGATAGCAAGACGCTTTACGGGCTGGCGAGCCACCGGGGCGCATCGCGCATCTTCACCTTCCCGGCCAGTGGAGCGGGCAAGCAGCCGCAAACGCTCACACCGGGCGATTTGCAGGTGCGCGACTTTAGCATTGACCGCGCTACAGATAAAATGGCGCTGTTGATCGGCAGCCCGACACGAGTGCAGGAAATCTTCGTGCGCCCAACCAGCGCCTCCGGTGAATTGCGCCGCGTCACAGGCTTCAACGAAGAATTGCTCAGCGAATTTGCCCTCTCCACGCCCGAATACTTCTCATATACCGGCGTGGATGGCTGGCCGATGGACGGCTGGGTCATGAAGCCGCGCGACTTCGACCCATCCAAAAAATACCCGTTGATCGTTGAGATACATGGCGGTCCTGCTACCCAGTACGGCTATGGTTTCTTCCACGAAATGCAATTGCTGACGGCGGCTGGCTATGTCGTACTTTACACGAACCCGCGCGGGAGCATCGGGTACGGGCGCGATTTCGCCCTGGCGGTGCGCGGAGCCTGGGGCGAGAAAGACTCGCTCGACATCATGGCGGGCGTGGACGCGCTGCTACAACAGGGCTACATCGACGAGCAGCGCATGGGCGTCACGGGCGGCAGCTACGGCGGCTTCATGACCAACTGGCTCATCAGCCACAACGACCGCTTCAAAGTGGCCGTGACCGACCGCTGCGTCACCAACCTGGCCTCCGATTTCGGCTCAGGCGATTTCGGCTGGACCTTCGCCGATGATGAACTGGATACCACGCCCTGGGAAAACCTCGAAAAATACATGCACATGTCGCCCATTACCTATGTGAAGAACATTCACGCTCCGCTGCTCATCATCCACAGCGAGCAAGACCTGCGCTGCAACATAGAGCAGGCTGAACAACTCTTCGCGGCGCTCAAATACATGGGGCGCGAGGTACTCTTTGTGCGCTTCGAGGGCCAGAGTCACGGCATGTCACGCGGCGGCCATCCCAAACTGCGCATGGAACGCCTGAAACACATCCTGGGCTGGTTTGAAAGCCATCTCTAATGTTAAGAAGACATCGGAGAACACACACGGACGACAGAGAATAGAAGAGCAGGCTTGAATAATGGTTTGAGCAACGCACAGCGAGTATCAAAGCCGGGCCGTACAAAAACGGCCCGCCGACCCAATGAGCGATTGAAAGCGCAGCGGCTGAAGAAGAACTGGACGCAGGTCTACGTCGCCACCATGATCGGCACAGGCGACGTAGAGGTTTCCCGCTGGGAAAAGGGGACGGCGATCCCGACCCTCTACTTTCGTGAGAAACTCTGCGCTTTGTTTGGCTCCACTCCTGAAGCGCTGGGCTTCCTCTCCTCTCCTCAAACGGTGCCAGGAGAGTACGCTGCGTATGCTCTCGCTCCTCTCCCCAGGCCGCTCACCTCGCTTATCGGACGAGAGTCTGAGATGACGACCATCCGTTCGCTGTTGCAGCAGCCAGCAGTCCCTCTGCTCACGCTCACTGGTCCTGGAGGTGTGGGGAAGACACACCTGGCCCTGCACAGCGCCAATCGCCTACAGATGGACTTCGCAGAGGGAGCCTGCCTGGTCTCACTGGCTTCTCTGTCTGACGCCAGACTGGTCTTGCCCACCATTGTTCAGACCTTGCGGTTGCAAGACAGTGGGACACATTCTTCGCTCGAGCTGCTCCAGACATTCCTGCGTGAGAAGCGCCTGTTGCTCGTACTCGACAACTTCGAGCATGTGATCGAAGCTGCTCCTTCGCTGGTGGAACTCGTGGCTGCCTGCCCGCACTTGAAGGTACTCGCCACGAGCCGCGAGGCGCTGCATGTGCGTGGCGAGCGCGTTCTTGTGGTGCAGCCGCTAGCCCTTCCTGATCCGCAGCATCTCGCTGACCAGGAGGTCGTGGCAGGCTCCGAAGCTGTCACCCTCTTTCTCGAACGGGCGCGGGAAATCGATCCCACTGTTACGCTGACATCTGACACTGCCCCGCTTATTGCTGAGGCGTGCCGCCGCCTCGATGGGCTACCCCTGGCGATTGAGTTAGCGGCGGCCCGGCTCGCCTTGTTTCCCTTGCCTGCTCTGCTAGAGCGCCTGGAACACCGGCTCCCTTTCTTAACCGGAGGACCGCGCGATCTGCCAGAACGGCAACAGACCTTGCGCAACACGCTTCAGTGGAGCTACGATCTGCTCTCTCCAGCAGAACAGCGCCTCTTTCGCGTGCTCTCCATCTTTTCCGGGGGATGTACCCTGGAGGCTATGGAAACTATCGCCAGTACATTCACAGGCAGAGATATATCTGTGCTAGATGGAATCACCTCCCTGCTCGACAAGCACTTGCTGTACCAGGACAAGCAGGAGAGCGAGGAGAGGCGGCTGCTCATCCTTGAGACCATTCGCGAGTATGGTTGGGAATGTCTCTCTACATGCGGCGAACTGGATCAGGCTCGTCAAGCACATGCGCAGTACTATCTCCACTTAGCGGAGGAGGCTGAAGCCAACCTGTTCGGGGAAGAACAGCTGCGCTGGTTTGATCGGATCGAGCGCGAACAGGATAATCTACGCGCTGCGCTGCGCTGGGCATTGGAGCAAGCGGGAGAACAAGAGAGTATGCAGGGGGAAGAAACGGCCTTACGTCTGGCTGGCGCGCTCGTGTATTTCTGGGCAGTACGCGGGTCTGGCAATGAAGGACGTGGCTGGTTGGAGTACGCGTTGGCCCGGCACGCGCACAGCAATCAGCCTGCGCGGGTCAAAGTCCTGGGTGGGGCTGCCTGGTTCGCCTTTACCAACGTCGAGATGGAGCAAGCTCTGCGGCTAGGAGAAGCGTGCTTATGGGAATATCGAGCATCTAAAGAGCACATGACGATGCGAGACCGGGCCTCTTCCTTAATTTGGGTCGCCTGGCTCACCATGCAGCAACACAACGAAGCAGTCGTGCGCTTCCTGCTAGAAGAGAGTCGCGCGCTCGCCCAGAACTCTGGCGACCCACAGCCTCTTGCCCAGGTACTCTATTTCCTGGCACAGACTCCTATCGAGCAAGGCAAATACGTCGAGGCCCGTTCTCTGCTGGAGGAGAGCCTGGCGCTCTTTCACGAGCAGCACAACCACAATCAGATCGCCTGGAACGCCCTGCGCCTGGCCTCTATTCTGTTTGTCCAGGGCGAGGAGGAGAGTGCGCGTGTCCTTGTCGAAAACAGCCTGCACTTCTTCCGACAGCTACAGAGCAAATTGGGGGCGACGAGCGCGTTGTATCTCCTGGGACGACTGGCTTTGACACAGGGTGAAGTGGCGAAAGCGCTGGCTCTGTTTGAAGAGGCATTGCAACTCCTGCGAGCTTCGGGACTGCGGGAACACACGGCGCATGTACTCTTCCAACTGGCAGGCATCGCTTTTCTACAGGGAGACTACTCCACAGCGAGCGCGTGGTGGGAGGAGAGCCTGACCCTCTCGCAACAAGCCGGACGCAACGAGGACGTGCGCCTCTTCCTCCAGCACTGGGGATGCCTGGTGGCAAGCCGGGGAGAAATGGTCTGGGCGGCACAGCTCTGGGGGGCTGCAGAGACGTTTCCCAGGGTCGTCTCTCATCCGAATCCTTTTATTGCATTTTTCGTCCGTACAGCGGTCGAATATGAAAGCTATGAGCGCGCCGTGAAGACTGCCCGTAGCATCCTCGGTGAGCAGGTTTTTATCCAGGCGTTCTCCGAAGGACGGACAATGACCCTGGAGCAGGTACTCGCTCTGCAAAAGCAGTCCCTCTTCTCTGCTCGTCTCCAAACGCAAGCCAGGCAGTACCAGGAAAAGAGAGCATCGCCAGCTTCCCCTGATGGACTCACCAGCCGGGAACTGGAGGTGCTGCGCCTGATCGCAAACGGACTGACCAATTCCCAGATTGCTGAGGAATTGACCATCAGCCCGCGCACGGTTGATGCGCACCTGCGCTCGATCTATACCAGGCTGAATATTTCCTCGCGCCATGCTGCTCTCCTCTATGCACAAGAACACGACCTCGTATAGCTCCTCTCGGTGCTTTCACGCTCGCCTTCCTTCACCTAGGTAATGACCCTCTGCCAGAGCAGTTGTCTGTTAAATGGATGATAAGTGTGTGCTAAGTCTTCAGCCGCTCTTTGCTTTATAGTATCCACATATTGAAAAAAGAGCGTGAACGGGCAATTATTCTTACCCGGCAACAATAATCATTCTCGAATAAACAAGGAGCGATCTATGTCACAAGAATCTGAGCAGAACGCTAGTATCCGCCCGACATTCCACCACTTCGGCGTGTTGACCGCGCGCCTGGAGGAGATGATCGGCTGGTATGCCAGGGTGCTTGGGATGAGGACGAATTTCCAGTCGATGACAGGAGGAATTGCCTTTGCCTTTCTCTCTAACGATCAGGCTCATCACCGCATGGCACTGATCGCGTGGCCTGGTCTCAAAGATGACTCAGACAGGCGTCCTCATGCGAAACTCCAGCATGTGGCGTTCGAGTATGCAACTATCGACGACCTTCTCAAGACCTGGGAGCGCCTCAAGGGGTTCGAGATTGAACCAGTTGTGGCAACGGATCATGGCATGACCATCGCTTTCTATTACCAGGACCCCGACGGCAATAGTGTGGAGTTGTTTGTCGATACCTTCGGGGATTGGGACAAATCAGCCGAGTACGTGCGCACCTCGCCCGAATTTCATCAAAATACGATGGGTACGTACCTCGACCCCGAACAGCTAATGGCAGCATGGAAGGCAGGCACTACGCTCGCAGACCTTCATCGCCGGGCATATGCCGGCGCATTTCCACCGCCTCACCCCATGAACCCAGGCATGATTCTGTAGCACGGGCGGCAGGCACCCATTGTTCCAGAAGAATCTGGAAAGGAAAGTCCAATGATCAATAATCTTGCTTCTCAGCAAATGGATGATACAGCTTCTTATCTACAGCACGACCACTGGTCACGCGCGGAGTTGGAGACCTACCAGGCCCGCGCGCTCCAGGCCTGCCGGCAGTATGCCTATGCGCACTCTCCTTTCTACCAGCGCTTCCATCAGGGATTAACCGAACATCCGTTACAGGAGCTTCCAGTGCTGACGAAAACGTTAATGATGGAGCATTTTGATGAGATCGTCACAGATCGGGCAATCCACCTGCAAGAGATAAAGCCCTTTCTCACCGGGGTGCGCGAACCAGCGCTCTTTCTTGGTCGATACCGCGTCATGTCCACGTCGGGCAGCACCGGAGAACCAGGGGTGTTTCTCTTTAGCCGTGAGGAAGGAGAGATGGTCGCGGCCACCTTTTCCCGCTTCCTTCTCTGGGCCGGGCTGAAAGCCTCGACCAAAATGGCAACGATCGCCTCGACCATACCCAGGCATATGTCATCCAGTATGTCCTTTCTGTTGCATGGTCGGCCTCTGCCCAGAATCCACCTGTCGGCCAGCGAACCAGTGGAGTCCCTCGTGCGGTGCCTCAACGAATGGCAACCCGAGGGACTGGCAACCTATCCCTCAATCGCGCGGGTGCTGGCCGAGGAGCAACGCCAGGGCCGCTTGCACATCGCTCCCCACTTCCTCTTCTGCGCCTCGGAAACCTTGAGCGCCGAGACCCGGCAGCGGCTCGCGGACACCTGGCAGGTTCAGCCTTTCAACATCTATGCCGCCACCGAGTGTGGCGTACTCGCGGCGGAATGTGCCTCACACCAGGGCTTACATCTCTTTGAAGATCTGGCGATCCTGGAGATCGTCGATCAGCACAATCAGCCGGTGCCGCCAGGTACCTATGGAGCCAAAGCGCTGCTCACCACGCTTTTTCGGCGTACCCAACCCCTGATCCGCTACGAGCTGAGCGATAGCGTGTGCCGTTCGGTGCGAGAACTCTGCTCCTGTGGGCGTCCTTTCAGCTTGCTGAAGGGCATCCAGGGCCGCACCGCCGATCACTTATCGTTCTCGGCTCCCTCAGGGGAGCGAGTGATGGTGAATCCCCATATCTTCTCACAGGCCCTGGACAATATCTCTGCTCATGGGTGGCAACTCGTGCAGCAGAGCGAGGGGCTGCGCCTCCTTCTGGCCGGAGGCCAGGGAACATTACAAGAGGAGGCGCTGCTTCAGGCTTTGCGGCAGGCGCTGGCGGCTCAGGGAGTGAGTGTTCCGCCTATCTGGATTGAGCATGTGGCTGTTCTTCCCAGGAATGAGAGTGGGAAGGTGATTCCAATCGTACCCGCTTTATAGGGCGATTTACAAGTCGAGGAAAGAGGCAAGGCGACCG
>JBOGTO010000248.1:0-20507 GCA_050695155.1 Ktedonobacteraceae bacterium | reverse complement strand
GGCGTTGGTATAGTGTTTATTTCTCACGCATTCTGCGCATGACGCGGCGTGGTGGGTCAACGAACCAGCTCCACGCGCACTGGGCCACGTAGATGCCCGGCGAAAGATGCACCGTTGGGAGTTCCTGGCCGCCAGAGCGCACGGTACGATCGAGGATGGCCTGGCGCAATTCTTCAGGGCTGTTGCCGGGAAAAAGCGTATAGGCCGAGCCGATATGCTGCCAGAAATGCGCATCGCTCGAACCGGTTTCGGCTAGTTTCCACTCCTGATTAGCGGCGCGTACCGCCGGACGCATGGCGGAATTGGCGGGCGTGGGGTTGAATACCTCAATGCCATCGATTGGATAGCCCTTTGCCAGCAGCGTTTCGATTTTGGCGCGACTCAAACTGGGAACCAGCCGCCCGAAAGGATGCGGCACGATGACCAGTCCGCCCTGCTCTTTGATGGCGTCGATGCTCTCTTCTACCGGGCGCAAGTGTTTGGGGGCTTTCTTCACGAACAATCCGAGCAAATGCCCCTGGCGCGTCGAGACCTCAACACCGGTAATCATGCGCAGCGGGTAATTGCCCTGCGCCAGCAGGTCAGCTACGCGCTTCGCACCCTCGACATGGTCGTGATCGGTCACGGCAATCAGGTCAAGTCCGCGCGCGATTGCCACCTCGATGATCTTCGCGGGACTGGCCCAACCGTCGCCCAGGTTGGTATGCATGTGCAGATCGGCGCGACTATATCCGGTTGGGGGAGTGAGCGTTTGCGCAGTCGATGTATGTTGTTCGGTTTCAAGCGGTGTATGTTCCATATGTATCATTTCTTCTCTAGCAATGCCCATTAGAGGGCGCGTGGATAGGAGCGCGACGCCCTGTGGTACGTCTCAAGCAATTCGCAATAATAGTCCATGACGCTGCGAGCTACATGCGGCCAGGCGTAATCGCGCGCTTTAACCAGTCCGGCCTGAATAAACTGTTGGCGCAGAGGTTCGTTTTCGAGCAGATGGCTAATGGCACCGGCCAGTTCGTCGGGCTGGCGTGGAGGGGTCAATATGCCATCGACTCCCTGGTTGACAACGGTTGCATAGCCCTTGATATCGGATGCTACGATGGCTGTGCCGGACGCCATCGCCTCTAACAGCACGATGCCCAGGCTTTCACCCCCGATGGCGGGCGCGCAAAACACATGCGCGCTGGTGAAATAGCGTGGTTTATCTTCATCAGAGATATAGCCCGTAAAGATCACATCTTGCCAGCCCTTGCGCTCGACATAGCGCTGGAAGCCCGGTCTCAAGCGGCCCTCGCCTACGAAAATGAAGCGGGTATCAGAGTGCCGTTCGCGTATAGCGGGGATGGCGCGTAACAGGTATTTTGCTCCCTTACGCTTCTCGAAGCGTCCCACAAACAGGATATTCTTTTTCCCGTCCATCAAATGTGGCATTGGCGGTTGACCCTGCCTAAAGCGTTCGAGGTTGATACCGTTGGGGATAATGCGATAATCGGCGGGGAAATAGCGCGAAATAAATTGGCGCGCCGCCGTTGAAACCGCTATATGTCCATCCAGCTTGTAAAATAACGGGCGCAGCAAGGGATAGGCCGATGCGTAGGCAAGCTGCGAGGTGGAATAGATATTTGAATACGAGGCGGTATGGAACGTTCCCACAGTCAACGTGCGGGAACTGCGCAGTACCTGCTGCGAAAGCCCCGGCACGAGGGGTTCATGCACATGAATGACATCAAACCGCTCGCGCTGCAATACCGCGCGCACCCGTTGTGAGAGCGAGGGATCGAGATTAATGCGCGCGATAGAGCCATTTATGGGGATGGGAGTCGTTCCCCCCATTTTGAGTATGAACTTTTCGGGCTTCTTGCCCTGGATTCCCGACGCGGGAGCAAGGATGCGTATATCATGTCCCATCGATATGAATTGTTCCGCGAGATGCCATACATGATCCCGTACTCCCCCAGGATAGCTCCAATCATACGGTGATACAAGGCCAATTTTCATCCGCAACTCCCTGCGCTTATAGCAAACAACTTGTTATTCATGTGGTTATTCTATCACGTTCTCTCAGCTTGTGTGACATATACCTTATACGTATCTTCCGCGCTGCTAGTTGTGATATACATATACCAGCATACCATACTATTGTTATGCCGGGTTACAGGTGCTAGCCATTTGTACGCGATGGCAGATATAATTGGATGGAGTTCGCAAAATGCACAAATGCCAGTAAGGAGGTTTTTCTGATGACAACTACGCAACAGGGACGCATTATTGAAACATTACATTCAAAGGCGGCAATAGATCCGGCGGAAGAAGTGGCTTTCCGGGTAAAGTTCTTAAAAGACTATGTGACACATTCACGTATGAATAGTTTCGTTCTCGCCATTTCGGGCGGCCAGGATTCGAGTCTGGTTGGGCGTTTGTGCCAGATGGCGGTAGAGGAACTGCGTACACAAACAGGCAAAGACTATCTATTCATCGCCCTGCGACTTCCCTATGGTGTGCAACAGGACGAAGAGGATGCGCAACGCGCTTTGCAATTTATTGCTCCCGATAAAACGTATACCGTGAATATTCAGCCTGCTGTAGATAGTGCGGTCGCTTCATTTGAAAAAGCAACCGGTCTCACTATGACAGACTATAACAAAGGGAACCAGAAGGCACAGGAGCGCATGACGGTTCAGTATCGCTTCTCACATCAGTTTAATGCCCTGGTGGTGGGTACCGACCACGCAGCGGAGGCTGTAGTAGGTTTTTTCACCAAGTATGGCGATGGAGGTGTAGACCTGACTCCACTCACCGGACTCACTAAACAGCAGGGTCGCTCATTACTGAAATATCTTGGGGCCGATGAACGGATTTATACAAAACCGCCTACCGCCGGCCTGCTTGATAATAATCCGGGTCAACTTGATGAAGATGAACTCAGCATCAGCTACAAAATGATAGATGCCTATCTCGAAGGGAAAGAGATTCCCTCTGAAATAGCGCAACGCATCGAACACCGTTATAGCATCACCGAGCATAAACGGAATGTACCCGTCAGCCCGTTCGATGCCTGGTGGAAAACAGAATGAATAGTACTAACCAGAGTCGGGAATGTCATTCTGAGCGCAGCGAAGAATCTGCCGCTTAGTCCCTCTTCGCACTATTGTGAAAGAATGAAGTATTCATCCCGTTCTTCTTTGATTTTCTTGTTCTCATCTAGCAAGATGAGAATAGCTCTCGCCATGGTCACCATCGTCCCACCTGGACCCAGACCTATTCTAAAAGTTACCATTATTAGTGCGTTATGTTCATCGCCAATTGCCGAGATCTCATGAACACTTCCGGGCTCGATAAGCTGCGCGGCTTTTATCTTGGGCTCTATGTAAGCGTCGATGCCTGTCAATTCTGTGGTAGCCTTCATGGGCTGCGTCGTTGTTATCACAGCGTGTACATTTGGTGCGAGTAGCTCTCTTGTCTTATCCCAATCATGATGGCTCCAGGCGTTTATATGGGCTCGTGCTATTGTAATGGCTGTCGAGTCTTGCATATTCATCATTGTTTCCTCCAAATTAATTCTTTTTGTTACTGTTCGTCAGGGATTTAGCAAACTCGATAAAGTATTGCATCACCTGCGGGTTGCTCATAGCGCCGACGCTAATGGCTTTCTCCAGGGGAATGCCCATGAACAGTTTTTTCACGGGTACCTCCATTTTTTTGCCGCTGAGTGTGCGCGGCACTTCAGGTATGGCGATGATCTCGTCGGGTATGTGATGTGGCGAAAGGTTGGCGCGAATCCTGGCGCGTATGCTGGCTTTGAGCGCGTCGTCCAGTTCGACGCCGGGTTTGAGTACCACGAAGAGAGGCATGTAATAGGCCCCGCCTGGCCGCTCGACGCCGATAATCAGGCTATCCAGCACTTCGGGTGTGTCCTCCACTACGCGGTAGATTTCGCTGCTGCCCATACGGATACCCTTGCGGTTGATGGTCGAGTCGGAGCGGCCATAGATCACGGCGCTGCCATGCGGGGTGATCTTGATCCAGTCGCCATGCCGCCAGATGCCCGGATACATCTCAAAATAGCTCTCGCGGTAGCGTTGACCCTGCGGGTCATTCCAGAAGAAAAGGGGCATGGAGGGCATAGGTTCGGTGATGACGAGTTCGCCGACCTCCCCGGTAAGCGCATGGCCGCTCTCGTCAAAGGCTTCTATTTTCGCGCCCAACGAACGTGCCTGTAGTTCTCCAGCATACACTGGCAGCAAGATACAGCCGCCCAGAAAGGCCGAGCATACATCCGTGCCGCCACTGACCGAAGCCAGCCACAGATCGGGTTTGATCTGCTCATAAATCCACTGGAACCCCTCTGGCGGCAAAGGTGAGCCGGTCGAGCCGAGTGCGCGCAACTTGTTCAAGTTGAAAGTCTTGCCCGGCGTGACCTCTGCTTTCATGCATGAGAGTATGTAGCCTGCACTGGTACCGAAAAAGGTCATGCCGGACTGTTCGGCGAACTGCCATAGCGCGTTCATATCGGGATAGCCGGGGCTGCCATCGTACAGCAAAATTGGAATGCCGAGTAGCAACCCGCCTATCAGCAAGTTCCACATCATCCAGCCGGTGGTAGTGAACCAGAAAAAACGGTCATCCTGTTTAAGGTCCAGGTCAAGATGGAGACTTTTCATATGTTCAAGCAAGATGCCGCCCTGCCCCTGTACAATGGCTTTGGGCAGTCCCGTCGTACCCGAAGAATACAGTACCCATAAGGGATGATCGAAAGGCACCTGTTCGTAGACCAACTCTGCTGTACTGGCCGGTATATCTTGCCACGGTATGGCATCGCGGTATGCGGTAATATCGACCTCGTTGAAGGCATAGGGAACCACAATCGTTTTGTGCAGGGTAGGCAACGCTTCTTGAAGTTCGCCGATGATGGCGCGCCGGTCGATAATCTTTCCGGCATACTGGTAGCCATCGACGGCAAAAAGGACGCTGGGTTCGATCTGCTGGAAACGATCAATCACGCTGCGCGTACCAAAATCGGGCGCGCAGCTCGACCAGATTGCGCCAATACTGGCGGTTGCCAGAAAGGCAATGAGCGACTGTGGAATATTGGGCATATAGGAGACCACGCGATCTCCACGCTGCACGCCCATGTCGCGCAGGGCAGCCGCGACGTTGCGTACCTGCCCATACAGTTCGTCCCACGAGATTTCCGTCAGTGGCCGCGCTTCGGACTTGAAGAGCGCGGCGGGTCGGTCGCTCGTGGCATTGCGAAAGACATGCTCGGCATAGTTGAGTTCCGCGCCCGCGAACCACTGCGCCCCCGGCATTTTCCGTTCAACCAGCACCGTCTCATATGGCTTAGATGCCTTGATATGAAAATAGTCCCACAGCGAAGCCCAGAAATCCTCGAGTTTATCTACTGACCATGCCCACAATTCGCCGGGCGTCGTAAAATGCAGCCCTTTTTCGCGTTCAAGCCACTGCATATAACGCTGCATATTGGCCTGTTCTTTCACCTGCTCCGCCGGTTCCCACAGGAGCATCCCTTCACTAACTGGAGTTGCCATACGCGCGACACCTTCCTGATTCACATACTGATTCAATAGTTTGATGGAAGCTATAATTAAGTATCGCACATATCAAGGGAATTTCAAGCTGGCCTATTCCCGCATTCGGTCGTCAACATTCATCAGGACGAGGACGCCCCTTTCCCTCATTGATGCACTCAATTGTCAAAAATCATCAGATAGTTACTGGTGCAATAGCACGCTGCGGGTGAACATGAGGAGCAGGGGCATGGCGATGGCAGCCAGTGATAGCGCAAGCAGACGCCAGCTACTATCGCGCATTCCCTCTGGTATCTGTAGAAAGTCGGGCAAAGGCCAGTGCAGTTGACGCGCAAGATAAATGAGCAAACCTAACAGGCCGCCGATAATGGCAAGGCTTGCCAGGATGTTGACGTAAAGACCTATCAAATCTTTATGCGGCGCCATCAGCGCGACGATGATAGAGACGATCAAGTAGAGCGCCAGCAGGCTATATCCAAAAAGGGTCCTGTGTTGAGATAGTGTCGATTGTAATGGTGAATTACGCATAATGTTCTTCTCCTTTTATTACTGCCAGTATACTTATTCCCCCATACGCAGACGGGTTGGAGACGTATTCACTGATAGCACGCGGAAAAAGAACATTAAGTTTCTATGCGGCAGCCTGTCGCCGGCCTTCCAATTTCAGAGCGATCCATTGTGTGATCCAGCGATAGAGGAAGATGCACATGAGCAGCCAGATCGCGCCGGAGAGATAGCCGGCCAGCACGTCGGTCAGCCAGTGTTCGCCCTCGAGGATGCGCGAGTAGCCGATGGTCAGGATGTCCAGCACGCAATAAATCTGAAATGGAATGAGGAGCCAGCGATATTTCCATGAGCGTACCGGAGGCGTGAAGCTGAGGAAAAGCAAGAAACCGTAATAGGCGACATCGTGTTCGGTATGACCGGATGGGAAGCTTTTTTCTGGAATATGGCTAAGAATGTGGATGTGTTCGTGGAAAGAACCGGGGCGCGGGCGATTCACCAGAATATTATAGAGGTAATTGATACCGCTGACTATGCCTACGGTTGCTACAATGCCAATCGCGGACTCAAACCACTTCACTGGCGATTTACCTCTGAGGCGGGCGATTAGTCCAATGATGATAAGACCGACTAGCCAGGCACCAAGTGCGATAATCGAGGGGAGTGGGTTATTGATTGAACTGACAAAGTCGATAGCACTCACGACGATGGAGGGAAGTGTCATTGCCTGGACCGCATCGGTGGTTTGCAGATCAATCGGATAAGGTCGGGGGTGAGCATGTACGAAGAACGAGGAGATGGTTAAGACGATAACGCCGATTGCAAATAACGCGACAGGAAAAGGACGAAGCCTTACATTCACTCGTTTTGCCTTAGACGCTGTAGCATTTGCCGGGAGCTGTGTATCCTGTTGATTGGAAGTACTACCCATTGGCTCCTCCAAAAGACAAAATTCAAAATAAGAACATGGCTGCTATATTACCATAAAAACGGCTGAGATAGATGTATTTGGCACGCAAGAAAGCGATTTGCGGTTTCATCTCATCCTCTGTTGGTACCTATCAAGGGCATCGTTACTGTGGATTTTGCGCCAGGTGTTCAATGACCTCGCAAAGTAGTTGGGGCAAGATGCCGAAGGAATAGGACATCAGGGCGCGCTCGCCTGTCTGGTGCGCTCCTTTACCGTATGGCCCCAGGTTGATGACGGGCAGGTTCAGTTGCCGTATGGCGTCTAACGGCAGGTGATAGCTGCCCGCGCGGATGGTGGTTGCCTGCTCCTGCCATGTGGGTATGTTGGCAGTCAGGGCTGCCGTCTCTATACTGGGATCAAGGCGCAGGTAGCTCATGTCCGAGATGAACGGGAAGTATTCATGCACTTCAAGCTGCAATTCGGGGTGAACTTCCGCGATAGTATGCGCTATCGAATGCAGCAGGCAAGGAGCCTCGGCGATGTGCGGGATAAAGGGCGGCGAATAGTAGAGCAGAACGGCAGGCCCGCTTTTCCCACTGAGCGTCCAGAGATGACGCGCGATGTGCAGGCAGCGCCCGCGCGAATCGAGGTTGCCCGACATGGTGTTCCAGGCCGCGTCGATTTCGGCCTGTACGCGCTCTGTTCCAATATGTTGTTCTACCTCTGTATAGAGTTCCTGATACGTTAGCACGATGCCGGAGCGTGATGAGCGTGTTATGCGCCGGTTGCCCGCCCACCGCTCTTCCGCCTCGTCGATACGCTGTAATACTCGCGCCAACGCCGCTTGCGCATAGGTGCGCAGCCGTTCGAGCAGTTGCGCGGGTGTGGTCGAAAGGGTGAGTACGTTCAGGTAGAAGTAGGCCGCAAAGGGTAATTGCACGTCGTAGCTTGTTTTCAGGTCGCTGGCTTTCAGCGTGACGGGCGGCGGCGTTTGCTGGCCGCGCGTCACATCGCACAGGGCATCGTTCATGCTCAAATCGCGTATGAGTTCCGCCGCCAGCAGATTCGCGTCCAGGCCGTCGAACGGTTCGCCCACATGGGTGGCGTGGCCGATCACCAGAAAAGTGGGCAGTAATTTGCCAACCGAACCCGTATAAATATAGCGACGCTGATCGCCAGGATAAAGCGCGGTAGTGTAATCAGTATTGATGGCTCCAAGATAGCTCAGCCCATGTTCCTCGCGCAGGTGTAAGAGGTATCTTACAGCCTGTAACACTCCGGCTGACTCGTTTTCCTCGTCGGGTGTGGCAATCAAAACAACCGACAGGGGCAGTCCTCCCGCTCGCGCCAGCTTTGCCATATGGCGCATAACCGCGATATTGGCCGCTACACCGCACTTCATGTCGATGCTGCCGCGTCCGAACATCCAGTCGCCGGGATGTTCTCTAAGATCATCCGCTAGCCCCGGCGTCATGGTTGCCAGCGTTTGTTGGTGAGTCGCCAGCGTATCAGGATCGAGCGCGAAAGGTTCCAGCACACCGTAATCTTTTGTATCAACGGTATCAATGTGACCGAGCAGAATAATCGTTTGAGGGCTTTGCCCGCGCAAGAAGGCGCAGGCATTCTGACGCCCGCAGGCATCGCCAACCAGTGGGTCAAGACTGATAGCGGTATAGCCCTGTTCCAGTCCATCTTCTTGCAACATGTTCAGGACTTCGCGCGCTACCTGAATCTCTCCCTGTCCGGGGCTGACGCTGCGAATATTGACCAGGCGCGTCGTGTATGCTTTCACCTGGGCGTACCAGTCCTCGTAGCCGGGCAATTGCATGTCGTTACTCCTCGGTGAGAGCAGCTTCTGGCCTTTGCAGGTCCATCTCGTCCAGTTCGGGGAGCAGTACGACGCTTTCCTGCTCATTTGGGTCGGTGCGCGCGATAAGAGCAAGGCATGAGTCGGTCTGGCTGCGATTGCCCGGCAGATGTGGCACGCCCGCCGGGATATACACGAAGTCACCAGCATCGACAGCCACATAGTCCTGAAGTCCCTCGCCATACCACATTTCCGCCTGCCCGTTGATGACATAAATAGCCGTCTCGTGATTCTCATGCAGGTGAGCATGGGCGCGGCCTCCGGGCGGGAATGTTAAGAGATGCAGGCAGATGGCCTGCGCGCCAGCGCTTTGTGCGGATATACCAGCGAAATAGGTGAGGCCCTGCTTGCCCTCGTAGCTCTCTTTAGAGCGAATGACGCTGCATGTTGGCCGTGAAGATGCTGACATACTTCGTTCTCCTTTCCCTGTGATCTTACGCCATGTCAGCTCATCTTGACAAGTGGTATGATTTGCCAGCAACAGGAACGACCACCGGTTGTCACCCTGAGTGAAGCGAAGGGTCTCGCTCGCCAGGCCGAGAGATGCTTCGCTTCGCTCAGCATGACACGGTCGGTTGTGGGTGGGGCGTATTTGGCATGTAGGGACGCTCCTGGCGGGCGTCCGGGGTGGGGTCGGGCCGCTTCCTATTCAACCTGGGTTCGGGTTGCCCTTACTGGACAAGCCGTAATGCGAAAAGTATACTGGTGTTGAAAAAGAATTCCACGATTCGACGAAGAAGAGAGGAAGCAGAAACAGGCATGAACATTCACTTGATAGGCGTCCCTTTGGATCTCGGCGCGAGCAAACATGGCGCGGACCTCGGCCCGGCGGCCATTCGCTATGCTGGTATGAATCTCTCCCCCCGGCTTGATGAGCAGTTGCGCAAACTTGGTCATCCACTGATCGACGAGGGGGATATTAAAGTTCCCACATTCAAGATCGGATCTGAAGAGGTACATGATACGCGATTGCGCTACCTGGAGCCGGTTGTTGATGTGTGTGGGCAACTGGCGACTGTGGTGGAAAAACACTGCGGGCCGCAGGATTTCCCCCTGGTGATTGGCGGGGATCACAGCATCGCGCTAGGCTCAATCGCGGGAGTGGTCAAAGCGCGCGGACCCGTTGGCGTAATCTGGATCGATGCCCATGCTGATTTCAACACGGCTGAATCGACGCCCAGTGGCAACATTCATGGTATGCCTCTGGCGGCGCTGGTGGGCATCGGCGATAAGCGCCTGGTGGAGATAGGCGGAATTGCTCGTAAGGTCGATCCGACGCGCGTGGTCATTATCGGCTCGCGTGACCTCGACCCCGGTGAAAAAGCCTTCTTGCGCGAGGTTGGCGTGAACGTCTTTACCATGAAAGAGATTGATCGCCTGGGGCTGGCTGCTGTGATGGAGCAGGCCATCGAGCTTGCCACCAGGGATACCAACGGCCTGCATATCAGCTTCGATATGGACGCCGTCGATCCCGATTTCGCGCCGGGCGTTGGTACCCGCGTGGCGGGCGGGCTGACCTACCGCGAAGCGCATCTTTCACTCGAACTCATTGCGGATTCGGGTAAAATGACTTCGCTCGAAATTGTGGAGGTCAACCCCACGCTCGATCACGAGAATCGTACCGCTATCATGGCAACAGAACTGATTCTCAGTGCCTTTGGCAAACGTATATTTTGATAATTTGAGATCTTTGTTTGCCTGGAAATTTTGCTGTCATTCTGAGCGCAGCGAAGAATCTCACTCGCCCACAGAGATTCTTCCAGACCTCCCCAGGCGGTCGCCTGCGAGGAATGACAGGCGGGGTTGTCCCGCCTGATGCGCTAAATTCGCTCCAATGGCACGAAGCCCATCAGGCGGAGCGCGTTTGCCATCGTTTGTACGGCGGCGCGCACCAGTTGGGCGCGGAAAGCCTTGACTGGCTCGTTTGACTCCTTCAAGATGGGCGTGGTGTGTTCATAAAAGTCGCTGAAGTGCGCGGCAAGGTCATAGACGTAGGCGGCCAGCATGTTCGGAGCCAGTTGGCGCGCGGTATCGGCCAGCGCGCGCGGGTAGGCGTCGATCTGACGCAGCAGTTCCCATTCGCTCTGCTCTAGTTGGTCGGGTAGCATCTCAAGCTGATCGGGTATGGCATAGCCCGACTCGTCGAGCTTGCGCAGGATGCTATTGGCGCGGGCATAAGCGTATTGTAGGTATACACCTGTGTCGCCGTTGGGGCGCAATGCCTCGTCCATGTCCAGTGTGATGATCTGCTGCTGATTGAAGCGGATCATGAAGTAGCGGATGGCCGAGGCCGCGAGTTGCGCCGCCGTCTCGTTAGACAGGTCGGGTTTGGTTTCCTGCATTTTGGCGATGGCCTTGTTGATGAGGTCATCGGCTTTCACCTCGATGCCTTTGCGCCCGGACATGGTGTAAGACTCATGACCATCGGAGGTATCGACGCCCAGGCTGGCGGCAGTGGCTGCTGACAGCGTGACCACTTCGTAGGCAAAATGGATTGAGTTATCGGCCTGCTCGACGTAGCCCAGGCGGCGCAGGCTTTCGTACACCACCTGTTGCAGGTACGACTGGCGCACGTCGATCACAGTAATGACGCGCTTGCCGTGACCGAAGCGTCTGGGGTCGGCTTCCGTTACGTCATCGGCAGGCTTTTTGGCAAGCATGGTCCATAACAAGCGCCCGTCGTGCTGGCGTCCCCAGGGGACGAAGTGAAAATCTACGCCCAGGCTGTCTGACAGGCCGAACTTCCAGAGCTGGTAGGCGATGTCTTTACCGGTATAGGTGGCGGTGCCGTCGCTTTTGACCAGAATCTTGTCGCTCATGCGCTCGCCCTCGTCGGTCTGCGTGTCGCCATCGCCGAATGGCACAATCCAGCAGCCAGCCGCCGGGCCTTCCTCTGGGTGTTCCAATACGCCGCGATCGCGCAGCATCTCGAAGGTGTGCTTCCACAAACCCGCGCCGATGATGGCGGATTCCCAGGTGAGCAGGTCATACGAGATGTTTAGGCGCGCCATGGTTGCCAGGTGCGCTCGCACGATCTTGTGTGAGAGGTCTGCGGCCAGCTGCGCGTGAGGCTCCTCACCATGCTCAATCGAGCGCATCATCGCTTTGCGCCGTTCCAATAATTCCGGTCGCCGTTCGTAAGCTCTGCCAACGGCCACGTAGAGCCGCGAACAATAGTAATCGAAAGGCTCATCCGGCAATTGCTCATTGCCTCCGGGGAGTTCCAGCAGCCCTTCCTGCAAGAGGATGAAAGCCACTACGACATCTGCGACCTGTACGCCTGTGTCGTCGATATAATTGTTGGCTTCGACGTTGTATCCTTGCGAGCGCAACATACGCACAAGGGTATCGCCCAGGCAGGAGTTGCGCAAATGCCCGACATGCGCGGCCTTATTGCTGTTGATGGCGGTGTGTTCGACTACGACTTTGGTACCCACGCCAACATCGTTCTGCCCAAAATCTGCCCCCTCGTCCAGCACGCGCTCGATCACATTGCGCCCGACATTTGGGCGATTCAGCCTGAAGTTGAGGTAGCCAGGAGGGGTGACGCTGATTTCCGCGATGCCTACTGGCTGCATATCGTGCAGGATGGCAGCAATGCCATGCGCAATAGTCATAGGGGGACGGCCCAGTCTATTTTTGCCTGCCCAGGACATGAGCGGAACAGAATAATCGCCAAAACTGGCATTGGCCGAGAAACGCAAATCTATGGGTAATTGCTCAAGCTCAATGGCGATGCCTTCTTGAGCAATGTAACTCGCGGTTGCCTGTCTGGTAAGCGAGACAAGATAATCATAGAGATCACCAGGTATCATGCTGGCAGTACCCTCCGCCTGGCTGGTAATTGACATTGTTCCTCCACGTTACGAAGAAAAAGTTTAAGGTGAGTTCGCAACAACTATAACGCAAGTTACGCAGGCGGTCAAGTTTTTATAACTGGCTTATCCCGTCGTAATTGTCCCATCGGCATTGATGCGAATCTTTACAGTCGCTAACGGGCCGTTGCCGGGGCCTGAGAGGTGGGCAAAGCCGTTGATGGGATCGAAGATGGCACCGTGCGCGGGACAAACGATCTGTTGTTGGTTTGCGTCGTAGTTGACTGCTACGCCTTCGTGTGTGCAGGAACGCTCGCAGGCTACAAAATTACCGTTGGCGAGACGAATAAGCAGACTGCCCTGACCATCAGCAGGATTGTTGAAGGTGAGCGAGCTATTGTTGGACATGTTGGTGTGACCAATTACGGTGCCGGTATGTGCTGGCGGCGTAGGTGTCGCAGGCGGCTGTGTCGGCTTAGGCGTCGGTTGTTGCGTTGGATGTGCGGTTGGTGATGGCTGCGTGGCTTTAGGGGTTGGGGTCTTCTGCGTAACATGCGTTGGCGCGGTCGTGGGCTTGTTGCCCGGCGCGGTTTGAGTTGTGCTATTGGCAGTCGTTGGCGCGGCAGTAGACGAAGCCTGCGAGTGCTTGAGGCTTTGCGCGAAATGGGCGAAGCTGATGCCGCCCACCGCGAGAACACCGGCGACCGCGCCGCCTGTAGCGATCAATTTGACCGCTTTCCTGCGGTCTTGTAGCGCGGGTTGGCGGCGCGAGCGCGCATTTGACAGGCGCACCGGCGGATGTTGTGCGAATGTGCCGGGCGTGGGTGGCTGCACCTTTGCGGTTTTGCCGGCCCACCAGGCGAAAGGATCGATGCCTGCTATTGAGTCCGCGTGCTGATTTGCTGGAGGCATGGCTGGCATCCTGGCAGAAGTTGTGCCAATGGGTGGATTTTGCAACGCGCCTGTTTGGGCTGGCCTGCTATTTGTGGGAGTATGCGCCGTTGTATCGGAGGACGCAGAGGACGATACCGCCGGTAGGTGTCCGGTAATGATGGGCGGCATCAACTGCCATTTGCCCGTGCTAAGGCGATCTTCATCCTCGTCAAACCAGTTGACGGTTGGCGGCAAGGTAATCTGCGGGTCATGCGCTGCCTGCGACCTGGAAGCAGCGCCCGCCTGATTACTGGAGTCCAGCATTTTCGTCACACGCTCAAAGGCGGTTGAGACCTCGCTGGCATGTTGGTAGCGTCGCGCGGGGTCGCGCTCCAATGCTTTGTTAATGAGCAGATCGAAGGATGATGGAATGTCGGGGGCAACTTTGTGCAGCGATGGAACGGGATATTGGACGTGCATAAGCGCGGTTTCGAGGGAATTTGCTCCTTGAAATGGCAGCTTGCCGCTCAACATTTCAAATAACATGATGCCGAGTGCGTAGATGTCCGAGCGCATATCGACGGGCAGCCCCATCACGCGCTCCGGTGAGATGTAAGCGGGATTGCCCAGGAAGGTACCACTTGCGCTGAAAAGATGCGCCTGAGGCTGTCTGCTCTGTGTATTGGCCTGTATCTCCAGGATGGTTTTCAGGCCGAAACCCGCTATCTGCACGACAAGTTCATTGCTCATCAATACATTGGAGAGGCTTAAAATGCCATGTGTGACGCCTTTGCTATGGGCTTCGTCCAGGCCAGAGGCTAATTGCTTGAGTATGTTCAGGGTCTGCTGAACAGTGAAACGCTGCTGCTGTTTGAGCGCCTGGGTTAGCGACGCGCCTTTGACGTATGCTGTTACCAGGTAGGGAAACCCATCTTGCTCGCCATAGTCATAGGTGGGGAGAATATGCGGGTGTTGAAGCCCGACCAGCGCCGCGCTTTCCCTGGCAAAGAGCGCGGCATACTGCTTGCGCAAAGCTCCATCAGGAGGATAGTTGAAAACCGTCACCATCACCGCGTGTCCCTGCGACCTGTGACGCGCAATATAAACCGCGCTCAACTGCCCGTGTCCTATCAGCCGCTCGATTTGATATGCCCCCAGCATTTTTCCGGTAAGCTGATCTTCTCGTAACATCTGCATAATGCAATTCCCCTTTGTAAATCAATCCCTTATCAGTTGGCAGTTTACATAGATGAGTTGATTTGCGTCAATGCGCCACGCTTGCGATAGGACAAGTGGGGTATCATGGTTGATTGCATCTTAACCACAATCAAGTTGCATACTTTTGTATCAAATCGTTTCATCGTCATCGTTTCTGATTTCTCTAGTACAAGAGTACCGATAAGTAGATTGAAACGCGGCTATACGGTACCCTACATAAGGTAGGTCTCCAGGGGTCTGATGCGGCAATTTGTGCGGCATCATCCTGATGAATTTTGACGATCAAAATCGATAAGGGGGTGTGGCTCCGTCCTGATGAATTTTGACGACCGAATCGGGGAATGAGGAAAGGGGACGAGGACGGACGATTGCTGCATTCGTTCGGCAAAATTCATCAGGACGGGGACGGACGATTCATATTATTGGCAGTATTACTAATTTGGGGTGTCATATTCATCAGCAACCGGGGTCGCAAGTATCCTAATATATTTTGGGCAGGAGTTATGCGTGAATACACAGCCATCGTATGTAATTGCCGGTAACGGTATTGCGGGGATTACTGCTGCCGAATTGCTACGTGCTGAGGATGCGGCCTGCTCGATTACGATTGTAGCGGATGACCCTTACCCGGTGTATTATCGTCCCGCGCTCAAGGACTACCTGGGCGGGCGTTTGCCGGAAGAGAAGTTGTGGGCGCGGCCAGCGACGTATTACCGCGAGCAGCGCATTCGTTTCGTGCCGGGGCGTATCGTGGGCATTGATACGCGACAACATCTCGCGCACTTGCACAACGGCAAGCGCATTGCTTACGACAGGATGCTGCTGGCTAATGGCGCGCGCCCTCGCTCGCTCGCCTGTCCCGGCCTTGACCTGGTGGGCGTCTCGACGTTGCGTACCATCGCTGATTACCAGGAAATCTTGCGCCGTCTGCCATCAGTTAATCGCGTGGTGGTGGTTGGCAGCGGCACGCTGGCGCTGGAAAGCGCGGAGACGCTGCGGCATCGTGATTACGAGGTGACGCACCTTTTGCGTGGTAATACATTGT
Organism: Ktedonobacteraceae bacterium; assembly: GCA_050695155.1. Taxonomy (GTDB): domain Bacteria; phylum Chloroflexota; class Ktedonobacteria; order Ktedonobacterales; family Ktedonobacteraceae; genus CF-113. Next base: position 4,729 of record JBOGTO010000248.1, on the reverse strand, counting down.
GGTCGGAGGTACTTGATCCCGTTGCCTCTGATATGGTGTTGCAGGAGGAAAGGCGCGACGGTATCGATGTGCGCACCGGGGAAGAGATACGCGAGATTGTGGGGAAGAACGGGCAGGTAAGCGCGGTGATTACGACCAGGGGCGAGTATATCGCCTGCGAGTTGGTGCTAATCGCCGTTGGTATCGAACCTCTGGTTGACTTTATCCGCGCCAGTGGTATCGCTTGCGGGCGCGGCGTCAAAGTGGATAGCGGTATGCGCAGCAGCGATCCACACATCTTTGCGGCGGGTGATGTAATCGAAAGCAGCGATGAATTTACCGGGCGCACGCGGGTAATCGGTCAATGGATGCCAGCCATCCAGCAGGCGCAGGTGGCGGCCTATAATATGCTCGGTCTGCTCAGCCCGCAGCACCCGTTTTATCCCGGCTCGCAACACGCGGCCCGCTCGTCCTATCTGAACTACTACAACGCGACCTTGCTCTACGGGCTGGACTTCGTTTCTATCGGCATCACCACACGCATCAATGCGCCCGATTTTACAGAGCTAGTCGCGGAAGCACAGGCGCGTAGCTATCGCAAAGCGACCTTGAGGCAGGGCGTGATGGTGGGCGCATTGATGCTGGGACAGCGCCAGCAGGCGCTGGCCTTCAAACGCGCCATAGATCATCGCGTCAACCTTGCCACCGTCGCTGACCGCCTGTTTGCGCAAGACTTCGATCTTGATGCGTGGCTGGACCAGCAAAATATTCCCGCGCCGCTATTGAATATCAGCAAAAGTACAGGCAATGAAAGCTATACACGAGTTGTGGTTGATACTCCCTCACTGAGCGGCGAGGAGTACGCGCATCATGCTCTGGCATCTGACCTGGATGCGTTTCTCGTGCCTGTTCCACATCCTAAAGTTTCTCTGGCGGTCGGCGCAATGCAGTTGAACAGAGATGGACAGGGCGCTGTGGTGACGATAGGCAGGCAACAGGGCGTTGCGCTCTTGCTGGAACATAACTCGGTTTCGCGGCTGCACGCCGAGATTTTCTGCGATGCCGGAGCCTATATGTTGCGCGATAAGGGCAGTTCCAACGGCACCTTTGTGAACAATACGCGGCTGGAAGCTGACAAAGCACATATCCTGCGTCACCACGACGCGGTGCGTTTTGGTGATGTACAGTTCCGTTTTGAGTTACGCAGTCATGTAACGCAACAATCTCATGCGTCACTACAGGGGCGAGACGTGTTCATGCATGTCGAGGGAACAGAGCTACATGCCAGCGTCTCGCGTCTCATTCCCCAGGATGTACGGCGCTCTTTGCCGCCTTCGCCCGCGCTCGTGCTGGTCGGGCAAGGTGTTCCGGCCAGAGTGATTCCTCTGGAGCCGGGACAACGTTATTCCTTTGGACGGGATGCGGGTAATGCCATTGTGCTGGATGATCCCGCCCTATCGCGCCACCACGCCGAAGTGTTTTTCGCGCCCGACGGCTTCTATGCGCGTGATGTAAGCAGTCGCTACGGTGTATTCGTCAACAAGGCGAAGATCAATAACGCCTATCATCTCGCGCATGGCGACCGCGTCACGCTCGGTAATACGCTGCTGTATTTTTCCTGGCCTGCGGAGGCTGAATATGTGGGAGATGCCGGACACACAATAGCCGGACGGGCAATAGCCGGATATGCCACCCCCGGACGCCCACAAGGGGCGTCCCTACATTACAAAGACACCCCACCCCGGCCACCATTGGTGGCGTATGGTGGGGAGGGGGACGACACATATGTAGGGATGCCCCTTGCGGGCGTCCGGTCTCTTATACCAAACGGTGGGATGGGTATTCGGCCCCTCGCGCCAGCGACGCCGCTCGTCGTGGGGCTTGAACACCGGCGAACGGTGCAGCGCATGAACGGGGAGCAGGTAAAGTTTGAAATTGATATGTGTATTGGTTGCGATCGCTGCATGGATGCCTGTCCGGTGCCGGTATCGTCGCTGGTGACGATTGCGCAACTGAATATGGCGACGGTTTCGGAGTCGGTTGCGCCGGATGTGGCTCGTTTCACGCACGAGTGCATCATGTGTGGCTCGTGCGTTCCCGTTTGCCCGGTTGATAACCACCGCGATTTGCTGATGTTGTCGCTCAAAGAGCGGTTGGGCGTTGCGTGGCAACAGGCCCCTGAAATGAAGCTTGTGGCAAGAGCGCTGCCTGCCGGGTGGACGATTCCCGCGCTTATGAGCCGCCTGCGCGAACAGGCCGCGCTGCGCGACGTGGTTCAGGTACCAGATAGCTACCTGCTGCACATGGTGGCCTCTTCTCAACCGCGCCAGCTAGAGCCGGGCGAGGTGCTTATACGCGAGGGCGAATATGGACGCGACCTTTCCTTCATCCTTGAGGGCAGGCTGGAGATGACTGCCAGCGATTATGAGAATGTGGAAATGCCGGTCGCCGTTCTCAGGCGCGGCGAATTTGTGGGCGACGATGGGATGCTGACGGGGCAACCCTACACATCAACGGCGCGCGCTCAGACGCCCGCGCTAGTATTGCAAACGCCCGAACAGGTGATTTCACGCCTGATGGAACTGGTTCCTGCCACGCGCGCCTATTTTGAACGGGCCAATTCCGCGCGCTCGCTCAGGTCCATTTTGAAGCGCATGGCCTTATTCCAGGGAGTCGCCGATGCCGACCTGCATGAGTTGATGCGCCGCACATCCATCAAGCAGCATGAGCGCAATGAACGACTCTTCGCGCAAGATGAAAAGGATGGGCGTCCGGCGCGCGAAACGCTGCATATCCTGCTCGATGGCTTCGTCAAAGTGGCGCGGCATAGTCCGGCGGGCAGCGGGCAGGGCAAAGACGATGAGCGTATTGTAGCGTATCGCCAGGGTGGCGACTACTTCGCGGGCGGCCTTGACCTGCTGGGCGATGGTCGCGCCGTCTCCGTGACGACTATCAATCGCTGCCGCGTGGCTGAGGTGCCGCGCCTGGCTATGCAGGCTCTTTTCGCGCGCTATGCCGAGGTGAATGCGCGTTTCATGGCGCGGCTGCAAGAATATCTTGAAACGTCGGTATCCACACAGGGATACCGGCTGACGAGCGGGCCTTTGCAACATGTCGCATCTGCCGGTCGCGCCGTTGATTCGGTGGTACAGGATGGGCTGCACTCGCTGTTGAGCGATGGCGTGGTAGAGGGTACTGAGGTGCTGGTAATCGACCTCGACAAGTGCATTCATTGCAACGAGTGCGAAGAGGCGTGCGCGCGGCGGCACGGGCATTCGCGCATGAACCGCAAAGGTATGGTCGTCGGCAACATTAGCATTGCTACCGCCTGCCGCCAGTGCCAGGACCCGGTGTGTATGCTGTGCAGCCGCGCCGGTATCGCGCGGCATCCCAACGGCGAGGTGTATATCACTGAAAGTTGCATCGGCTGCGGCATCTGCGCGGAACGCTGTCCCTATGGCGCGATCTCCATTGTGCATATCGAGGATGAGGCCGATGAGCGCAATTCCTGGCAGCGTTTCAGCCAGTTCTTCACCAAAGGCGCAGGTAAAGAACGCGCGCGGCGAAGCTTGCCCGTGCTTAGCTCCGAGGTCGCCGGAGGCAACTATGCCGCTCCCGGCCCGCTGGATAGCTTCCAGCCGCGCAACGCCATCGAAGAAATGCGCAAGAAGGTGGCGATCAAATGCGACCTGTGCGCTGGATACAAAGATCAAGCCTGCGTGCAAGCGTGTCCGACGGGCGCGGCCATACGCATCCAACCCACGAAGTTTTTCGGTTCGACGGAAGAGATTCTACAACGGCGCACGCGCTAAGAGGGATAAATAATGGCTTTAGTCAACAAATCAGCGGCGCAGCAACGCCCGGTGAGGCGCATCTGGAAAACGCCCGGTTCCAAATGGAACTGGATGTTTCTGATGCTCTCGCTGATTATCATTGGCGCGGTTTATCAAATCAGCCGCAATGCTGTCGCGGCAAAAGTCTCTCCTGATCCAAATAATGACCCATTCCGGCAGTTTGGCGTTGTCTCTTTTGTGCTGGTGCTGGTAGTCGCATCCTATAGCCTGCGCCGCCGTTTTGCGCGCGGGCTGCCCGGCAAGGTTCAGGATTGGTTGTGGCTGCATACCTGGTTGGGGATTATCAGCGTGCTGGTGGCGTTCATCCATGAAAACTTCCTCAACGTCACATATGATTTTGAATGGACGAGGGATCGTTTCACAGAAGCCAATTTTGGTATGTCGGCCCTCTTCGCGCTGCTGTTTCTGGTAGTATCTGGTATAGTTGGACGTTTGCTCGATAGGTGGCAGGCGCGTGTGATTGCCGCCGAAGCGGATACGAACGGGGTTGGCATCAATCGTTCGGTGCAGGAGCGCCAGTTTGAACTGTCGTTGAAAGTTGAGCGGCTGAGCGCGGGCAAATCGGCCCCGTTCCAGCAATTCTGCCAGGATGCATTACAGTTGCAAGCCGATCTGCCTCCTTCCCTCCCCGCGCTGAACCCGCACGAGGTGAGCGATTTTCAACATGTCTACGAGGTGCTGAGCGAGCGTGTCCGGCTTGGGCTTTCGTTACAACGCCAGCAGCGCGCCCGCCTCATCATTCGAGTATGGCGTTATATCCACATTCCCCTGGCCTGCCTTGCGCTGCTCATAATCGGGTTCCACAGCGTGACCGAGTTGTGGCAATGGCTGGTGCTGCATTATTGAGTGGCTGCACTGGCGGCGTCCTAATGAAATTTAACATCCAAAACCGGGCC
>JBOGTO010000247.1:0-7042 GCA_050695155.1 Ktedonobacteraceae bacterium | reverse complement strand
TGTTCCAGGAGTGGCGTACTCTTTTTAGTGGCGCGGTCGAGTTGTAGCAGCATCCAGGCGCTGTTCGTATCGTCTGAATAAGCAGTGTAGTAGATATTATTGCGATTAGCTACCGCGCTAGCGACATGCTGATATGGTGTGGATGTCGCAAAGGAGCCTTTTTGAATGTCGGTATGTTCAAGTGAAGTGGGAATGATGCTCGTTATGTGTTCTGTATTATTATTATTATGTGCCAGGAGAAGCAGCGACGTTATGCCACCCATCATCAACACCATCAAAAACATAGCAGCCACGCCCATTACCGCGAACTGACTCATGTGCGAGCGCGGACGCCGGCGGCGTTTAGCGTGAATGATTGGAAGGGGACCAGTTTCGGCGGTTGATAAAGCGCTGAGGTGATTAGAAATCCGTGTGACCTGGGCATGTTCTCGTAAGTAAGGCTTGAGAAATTCGGGCGTCGGCACGCTCCCCGGCGAGGCCTTCTGGAGAAACTGCGCGTGTTCCTGAGCCAGCGCGCGCATCACGCTGCCGCGCATTTCAGGGGGTGGCTCGATCGTGGGGAGCGCGCGTAATCGTTCACCAATAAACATATCGCGGGCCAGCATTTGCCGGCAAGATGCACATCCTTCCAGATGCACATCCAGGTCAGTGCTATCAAATGTTCCGTCTCTCAATTCGCGATATGCGGACAATAACGACCGCGCCTGCTCACAATTCACTGATCTCACCCACTTCTTGCTTATACAAAACCGCAAACCGTTCTCGCGCGCGCATCAAACGCATCTTCACTGCCGATGGACTGATATTCAAACGCTCAGCGATCTCCGCACAGGAACAGCCATCATTTTCGTATAGCCACAAACAGATAGCATACTTTTGTGGCAACTGCTGGAAGAGCCGTTCAACGATTTCACGATCCGCTACGCGATTCTCAAAACGCCCGCCATCGTAGCCTCCACGCTCATACATCGACGTTATAGAGCTACTTCTCCCCTCGCCATCGTCATTGTTCGCGCTAAAGTTCTCGGAAGACGCGCCGCCCGCCTCGGAAATGACGCCCGCGCCGATGCCGCGATCCTCGTTAAACAATGAAAGGGGCAGCCAGGAGATTAAACGTCGCCTGCGCAGCGTATCCGTTGTCGTGTTCGATGCGATGCGATACAGCCAGGCCGATAAGGCCCCCGGCTGCACTACCGTCCCATTGAGCAACGCCTTGTACGCTTTGACGAATACGTCCTGCGCCAGGTCATATGCCTGTTCACGATTGCCGATCAGGTGGTAGATGAAATTGGTGATAGGCCCTTGAAAGCGTAGAAAAATCGCCTCAAAGTCTGCCACATCTACCCGCTGAGCTGGTTCTTCCAGCGCGCCCGCAGATTGCGTGGAGATCGTGTCAGTCACTCGTTCTCCCTCGTCAAGCGAAACCTCCGCGCGTCTATCCTCTTCGTCCTGCAAGGGGCGAGTATAGTTCGGCGCTTCGGCATTCAGCGTTGAGCGCAATCTACCATTCGAGTTGTAGAGACGGATAGAGGTGTCCATTGGTTACATATACCTTATCTTTATTTCATGAAAACGGCGTAAGTTATAATTGCAAGAATCATTTAACGTTCGTAGCATAACATACTTCCCCATAAATTACTGTGGTGTAACAGACATTTATACAAATTTTCCTATATCAGTCAAGCCGCTTCCCGTAAAAAACAGCACAGTCTCCATTTCAGGTGTTAAAAAGTCCGCAGCCAGCAAATCGTGATAGGCCGCCAGCGTTGCCGCCGCCTCAAGCGCGATCAGCATTCCCGTCCGTTGCGCCGCGTACCGTGCCAGCGCCAGCATTCGCTCATCGCTCACCGTCACGGCTGTTCCGCCGCTTATGCGCACCGCTTTGAGAATCAGCCGATCACCTACAGCCGACGGCACGCGCAATCCTGCCGCCACCGTTTGCGCCTCTTGCGCAGGCCACGCCTCGGCCTCGTCCAGCCCGGCATGAAACGCGCGTGTCAGAGGAGCGCAGCCCTCGGCCTGCACAATAATCATCTTTGGAAGTTTGTCATCCCGCAGCCAGCCCAATTCGCGCAGTTCCGCGAAGGCTTTCCACATGCCCACTATGCCCGTTCCGCCGCCAGCAGGATAGATAATAGCATCTGGCAGTCGCCAGCCAAGCTGCTCCGCCAGTTCCAGCCCCATCGTTTTCTTGCCCTCGGCGCGGTAAGGCTCGCGCAATGTTGCCACGTTGAACCACCCGCGTTGTTGCGCTACCCCCGCCGCCACCCGCCCGGCATCGCTAATCAGCCCCTCGACCAGTTCTACCTCAGCGCCATAGACCCGCGCCTGCTGTATACATGCTTCAGGCGCATCATTCGGTACAGACACATAGGCTGGCACTCCCGCCCGCGCCGCGTATGCCGCCATCGCAGCCCCCGCGTTGCCGGCAGTAGGCGTCACCAACCCGCTTGCGCCCAGTTCAATCGCCCGCGAAACGGCAGCCGCCATCCCGCGCGCCTTAAAACTTCCGGTCGGGTTCTGCCCCTCGTCCTTAATCAACACCCGCGCGCGCTGCTCAAGTCCCATTGGAGCCAGCCTGGACGCGGCTAAGAGGGGCGTCATCCCCTCGCCCAGCGTCAACACAAATCGCTCATCCCGCACCGGCAGCAATTCATGATAGCGCCACATACTCGCCTCACGGCCAGCAAGTTCTCCCGGTGTCACACCTTCCCTCAACGCCGCGAGATCATACACAGCCAGTAAAGGCCGACCGCAGCACTGACTGACACTTTGAAATTGCTCCGCATCATACGAACGTTGGCACTCGCTGCACTCAAGATGGCTAAGATAGCTGAAACGCGCACTCATGAATCATAGTATACCATAGACAAGAGCGAGGACAAGCTCTGTCGCTGATCTTGCAGGACGATGCAAAAGTTGCGCTAGAAAGTTTGAGCAAGGCGACCGCCAGGGTCGCCTCTACTAAGAATGAGCGAGGCAAGCCCTGCTTCGTGGTCATAGTAGAGGCGACCCTGGCGGTCGCCTTCCCTCTTTCCTCGACTGGTAAATCACCCCCCGCCCTGGCAATCTCACAACGTCCACACCTCCGCGTTGCTAAATTCAACATCGGTAGGCAGCGTAAAATCGAGGGCGACCACACCAATCTGGCCGGAGGTGAAGGTAGAATCCGTCACGGTAGTAATGTAAGTCTGGTTGGCGAACAGGGAAAGCGTGTTTTTGTTGGCGATCACCGCCAGCGTATTCGACTGACCAATCCCCGTCGCAATGGCTACACTGAAGCCACTGCTCAAAGTGGTCAACTGGTTATTATTGTAGCGTTCCAGCGTGTAGGAGCCATCTGTGCCTATGCGAAAGAGATAATATTGCGAATTTGCGGTATCGGCGCGGAAGATCATGCCGCCCTGGTCTCCCTGGTCAATTATCATGCTGACTTGATAGACACAATTGCCAAAATTACTCGTACTGGAGAAGCAGGGCTGGAGGAAACCGCGCATGGCTTCCAGCGCGTGATAGGCTCCATTGTTAAATTGACAGCCGGTATTGCCCTGCGCGTTGATATTCTCCGCCCATGCATTGTTGCCCGAATTGTCGCTCAGCGCATCATTGAATGCTGGTGTGCCGCTTGTATCTGAATTGAGCTGGTCTTGCAATGTACTGGCTGTCGCTGTCACAGTAGCACCATTGACCTGTGCCGTCGCCGTACTACCCATTACTGCCGTCGCCGTCGCATAAATTTGCGCCTGCTGTGTAGCCAGCGCTTGCGTGGCCTGCTGCGCCAGCGCCAATCTGGTCGCATGAGCAAACGCTGTGGAACGCGCCTGCGCTGTCGCCTGTGTATCAAACGTTTTATTGTATTGCGCGGAAGCGCTGAAAACGATAAAACCCAGCCCGCTGAGAACCAGTAGCAACGCCACAACAGCCAGCGCAATACCCGCGCCAGAAGAAAACCCCTGGCGACTGCGGGGGCGAGGCGGCGGCGGCCACGCTGCCCCACTGGACCTGAACTGGTTGTCGCTCAGCGTCGTCTGCTCATGCGGCGGCACACTATCCTCGTTGGACATAGTGTAACCTCATCCCTTTAGTTTTTGTCTTGCTCTGCCGGTCTTATTATAATACCGGGATGCATCATATCATAGCTTCCAGACCTGTGCTTTAGTAAAGGCCGCATCGCTCGCTACCGTGTCATCAGAAGCGAACACTCCTATCTGACCCGCCGCATAAGTGCCGTCGCTGACGCTGGCGGCAAATTGTTTGTTGATGTACATGAAGATATTATTGCCCCGTGCCACAATGGTGAGCATATTAGCCGCGTTCTGATCGGTATTGATGGCCGCGCTCTGGCCGGAAGTCAGCGTTACACCCGCCTGGTTATTCTTGATAATGAAGATGCCGTAGACGCCGCCGAGCGTGACATTAAAGAGGTAGCCGTCTTGCTGATTGCCATTCATGCGGAAAGCAAGGCCGCCGGAGTTCCCATGCGCGAAAGTCATGCTGACCTGAAAGGCGAAGTTGCTGAAATTGGTGGCATGGGCGATACAGGGCAAGAAAAAGCCCTTCGTACGCACCGAGGCATGGAAGGCATTCCCTGAAAAGAAACATCCTCCGCCATCATTGGTATTACCAATATCCCAGTTGTAGTTATCGCCGACGAGCGGGTCGTTGATGACGGGCGTGCCGCTCGTGGCCTGCGTGTAAATATTCTGTAACGCCGTAGCGGTAGCGACAGCCTGCGCCGTCGCCACCGCTATGGCCGTTGAAGTCGCGTTCGCCACCGCGATAGCCGTCGCGCTGCCCTGCGCGTTAGCCAGCGCGGTCTGGCTGGCTTGCAGGTTCGCCTGCGCAACGGCAGTCGCCGTTGCCTGCTGGTGCAGCTGCGCGGGATGGATGACAGCAGAATACAGGATCAGCGATACCCCGCTCAACATAGCTAGCATCGCCAGCACAGCATAAATGATAGTCGCGCCACGCGAGAGGGGCGAGCGGCGCTGCGGTTGCGGCATCATAGCAGGAACAGGTTGTTGCGCATACTGAGGATATTGAGCATACATTGGCTGCTGAGCCTGGGCATTCGCAAATGGCATCTGCGGCACTTGCTCCGCAAAAGAGGATGGTGACTCAACTGCTGACGGCTGACCGGGTAAATAGAATGGTTGCTGAGCCGCTTGCGCATCAGGAAAAGACTGTGGTGGCTGAGCGGGCGTGTGTATCCCATAATCAGTGATCTGCGTTGCATCATTATCATCGACGAAGCCTTGCCCGGAAACCGCATCGGGCGCGCGACGTGCCTGCGTAGCCTCCATAAACGGACCATCCGCCAGCGTAGGCGCATCTAACCCCCGCGAAGGTTGACCCGCTCTGTTATTTTGCGAAGTGGAAACGGTTGCGCCGCAGAATGGACAGGCAACCATGCCCGGCTGGAGGAAATAACCGCACCTTGTACATTGAATCATGAAAATCTTCCAATCATTGCTCAAAAAATGAAAGAATGCGAGAAGTCAGGATACTGGCTCGCAATCGAGTATATCATGCCTGCTAAAGAGAGTAGCTATTATTAGGAGAAAAGGATGAAGTAAACCAAATTATAGGAGCGTGGTGGGCTGACAATCTTCATGTGAGGGGATGGGGCGAGCTGACATGTAGGGACGCCCCTTGTGGGCGTCCGGCAAGGCCAATCAGAACGATGCCCAAAGCGTGAATAAGGCGAGCTGACATGTAGGGACGCCCCTGGTGGGCGTCCGGTTTGGAGCTTACAATTGCCAGACTTGCGCGTTTGTGAACGCCGCGTCGGTCGGGTTGGTGCTGTCTTCCCCGAACACGCCGATTTTGCCGGAAGTAAACGTGCCGTCGCTCGTGGTATCGACAAACTGGTTGTTGATATAAAAGTACAGGTTGCTGCCTTTGGCAACCAGGGTGATAGTATTGGCCTGATTCAAGCCGCTTTTGAAACTCTGCGCATTACCGTTGAGCAAACGAGTTGCGGAACTGGACTGGCTGCTCTTATAGACAAAAAGATCATACGCGCCATTCGTATCGATACGGAACAGGTAGTATGTCGAGTTGTTGGGGTCAGCGCGGAAGAGAATGCCGCCCTCGTCTCCCTGCGTAATAGTCATTTGCACCTGGAAAGCAAAGTTGTTAAAGGTCGGGTTTCCAGCATAGCAGGGTTGAAAGAATCCCTTTGCCGGCATGTTCGAGTGATACGCGCCGTTTGTAAACTGGCAACTGCCCCCGACAGAAGAATTGGCGGGCGCGAGGATATCCCAATTATTGCCGCTTTGCGCGTTCAAATTGTCGTTTAGTACCGGTGTGCCACTTGTTGCATTGCTCAGAATACCCTGATATGCCGTTGCTGTCGCGGACGCCTGGGCATTAACTGTCGCCTGGGCGTTGGCGGTCGCGCTGGCTACCGCGTTGCTAGTAGCTGCGGCGGCGGCTGTCGCGCTGTTCTGAGCATTGGCTGTTCCTGTCAGTTGGGCTTGCGCGGTAGCAGTGGCCTGGTCATGCTGCACTTTGGGTTGGTACACTCCCACATAGTAGATGAGTCCGCTTCCCGCCAGCAGAAGCAATACCAGCACAATGATAAGAGTTAGGATGACGGGTGATAGCCTGCGCCTGCGCGGCGCGGGTGCCGGAGGCGGTGGCGAATACGATGGCCCTCCCATCTGTCCGGGTTGTCCGTACCCTGGATAGTTTGGGTAAGAAGGCGGAGCCTGGTAGACCGTCTGGCCCTGTGGCAGATACATTGGCTCCTGCGGCTGTTGTGGTGTATTATACGCGGGCTGCGTACCACCTGGAGAAGCAGGCACAGTATAATCAGGCTGTGGCGGATAAGCTGTATAGGGCGATGCGCCACTGCCCGTCGCGGGTGGATAATTGGGCGCTGAGTAGCCCGGCGGGGGTGGCGCAGTTTGTGGCATTGATTGCGCCGAGAAAGCTTCGGTTGGCGCGAACTCGTTAAACCCTGGCTGAGATGGGGTCGGCATTGGATCGGGTGCAATTGACATAGTCAGGATGAGATCACCAGCCGGGCCGCCATTCC
>JBOGTO010000246.1:0-12266 GCA_050695155.1 Ktedonobacteraceae bacterium | reverse complement strand
GGTTATGATTAAGCCTGATCGCTGCTCGCGCACCGCTCAACGCCGGTTCCTCGACCAGCGCAATTTCTCCTATTGATAGACGCGCGCCTATAACGTCAATTACTTTTGTACGAAAATCGGTCTCGTGAAGCAATAATCCGCCGCCCAGCGCGAGCGCTACCTGTCCACCTGAAAAGTCGAGGCTGTTCTTTACAGCCACAGTTGCTAATGCCAGTTCACGCGCCGCGTCTTCCACCATGATACACGCTACTTCGTCGCCATCTCTGGCAGCCGCGAAAACCAGGGCTGATAAGGCGGCTATAGTGGCTTTATCGCAATCGCTGTACACCTTGCCGATCATATCGCTGGCATTGTCCAGTTGCCAGTGCCTCAACAGCAGGTCTACCAGCATAGTAGCTTGCCCACGTCCATCCGACGCCTTCGCCACAGCCTGCAAGCACTGGCGACCAAGATCATAACCGCTGCCCTCGTCACCTATAATATGCCCCCATCCTCCGGCGCGCGCCACGCCCCCACGCGCATCACGTCCCAGCGCAATCGAGCCAGTACCGGCGATCAAGGCAATACCTACCGCGTCAGGTAAACCGCTCAGCACCAGTTCCGCGTCATTGGTCAGATGTATATTGTCCGCAAGAGGCTTCAAGTATGGCAAGAGCAAATCGTGGTCTTCGGGGCGATCAACGCCCGCCATACCAAACCATGCAAATGACAAAGGCAAAGGACAACCCGCCTGACGTGCTGCTTCCTCAACCGCGCTATATAAATGTTGAACTGCTGACTCGACGCCCACACCCGTATAATTTGAACTGCCCGCTATGCCGCGCCCGCGCTCGTTGCCCTGCGCGTCCACCACCGCCGCCAGCGTCTTACTCCCGCCTCCATCCACTCCCACTGCGTAGGGACTGTAAGATACATCGTCCATCATAACGCTGCATCCAACGCGGCTCGCAGTACATTGCCATGCGCGGCCAGTCTTTCCCTGGCCTGTTCGGGCGAAATTTGAGCGCGCGCCATCAAAATAGCTGTCTTGACATCATCTCCCGATGACACTAAAAGGGTTTCTGCTGCCTCCGCGTCCAGCCCCGTCGCCTGGCGCACAATCGCCAGCGCGCGCTGGCGCAACTTATAATTAGTGGCCTGCACATCTACCATCAGGTTGCCAAAAGTTTTTCCCAGCAGGACCATCGCGCCGGTGCTGAGCATATTCAACACCATTTTCTGCGCCGTACCGGCCTTCAAACGAGTCGAACCGGCAATCACCTCCGGGCCAACAATGGGGGCAATGATGATGTCAACCTCTTGTTCGAGTGGCGAGTTAGCATTACAGACGACACCAATGGTCAACGCGCCCTGCTCTCTGGCACAGGCGATGGCTCCTCGCGCATATGGTGTGCGCCCACTGGCGGTAATCCCGACGACCACATCCCGGTCAGTCACATTCAAAACTTCCAGGTCGGCCCGCCCTGCCTCTTCGCTATCTTCGAGGTCTTCGTGCGCCCTGCCGAAAGCCGTTGGGCCTCCCGCCAGGCACGCCACTACCACATCTGGCGCGAGGTTAAATGTGGGTGGGCATTCTGAAGCGTCCAACGCGCCCAGGCGACCGGAAGTACCCGCCCCGGCATAGATGAGACGACCACCGCTTCGCAGGCGGGCAGCGATCTCTTCCATCGCCCTGCCAATCTGCGGCAAAACCTGCCTGACGGCCAGCGCAACCTTCTCATCCTCGGCATTGATAACCTGCGCAATCTCCAACGGACTCATGCGATCAATCTCGCCCGTTGCCGGGTTCGCCTTCTCCGTGTCCAGCACATTCAGAACACCTTTGGCCTGCGTATCCATGTCGATTCCCTCTCTCTGGCGCTTTTGCCCCCTGACGCCCACAAGGGGCGTCACTACATATCTCTACGCCCCTCTACCGCTCCACCTCGTCTTGCGGAACTGACGCGGAGGCGAAGGGGGTGTTCCCAGATGTAGGGATGCCCCTGGTGGGCATCCAGCCCTCGCCGCTCGATTGGAAAGGGCCTCTACAATTACGGCATCAGTTGTTCTCGCCTCATGTGGGTATAGAATGTGTATTTATTGCCGCAATACACGGCTTTAGCGAACTCAACCGGCTGGTTGCGTTCTGTGTACGTTATGCGGCGCGTGTAAAGAACAGAAGAGCCGGGGGTGATTTTCAGCACTTGCGCGTCTTCGCTGCCCGCCAGACCCGCTTCTATCTCCTGGTCGGCCTCCATCAGCATCACACCATACTTTGATTCCAGTACGCGATAGAGTGAATTGTTTTCCAGATCCTCTTCCAACAAGCGTTCGCAATCCTTAAAACTGATGTGCGATAGTTCGATAGCCAGCGGCTCGTCATCGGCCAGGCGCAAGCGTTGCAAACGAAAGATGGGCGTGCCGGGGCTGATACGCAATTTTTCAGCAATTGCCTCGTCAGCAAGATGCATGGTCGCCGAGATCACCTTCGTACCGGGGCGTTGTCCGCGCGCCCGGATGTCTTCGGTAAAGCCGGTCAGATGAATCAGTTGCTGTGTGATTTTATGCAGGCTGACAAAAGTGCCTTTGCCCTGCTCGCGGTAAAACAACCCCTCGCTTACCAGTTCGGTAATCGCCTGGCGAGCCGTCATGCGGCTGATACCATACTTCTCTCCCAATTCGCGCTCGGATGGTATCAGATCGCCCGGCTTCCACTCGCCCGAGCGAATCCTCTCCCGCATAATTTCTTTCAACTGATAGTAGCGAGGCAAGGGGCTGTTCCGGTAAATCGCGCTCATCTTTTTTTTCCAATCTTGTCAAACATAGGCACAAACACTTGCTTTCTTTTCATAAATATGGTACTTGTTATGAAAGTGGTCTAATTGGTATATTGTATATACCACTTCACTTGTTACAATCATTCCATATTTTTGCGTTCCTGTCAAGTGTACGCCAGCCGGGGCTTCCAGATCAAACAGTCCAGCAGTGTGTACCCTAAAGGAAGGTAAAAAGGAGCAATAATGCGGTTTACGTTACGGAATGCTCGCCTCATTGATGCCGCAACAGACATCGCGCGCGGGGCCATACAGATAGATGGCGCGCGCATCGAAGCTGTTGAAAGTGAGGACAGTGAGAACGCGAATCATCGTGTCCCCTCCCCTGATACCATCATCGATGCGCGAGGTATGATTGTCATGCCCGGCTTTATTGACGTGCATACGCACGGCGGTGGTGGTTTTAACCTCCATACTACCGATGCTGACGAAATTCGAGGCTTCGCGCGCTGGGCACCCGAAACTGGCGTCACCTCATTTCTTATCGCCGTTGTAGGCGTACCCGGCTCCATGCCGGTACAGCAGTTACAGACTGCTGTTGATGCGCTCAATACGTGTGGGACGGGAGCGGAGCCGCTGGGCATTCACCTGGAAGGGCCGTACATCAACGTGGAAAAACGTGGGGCGCACCCGCCAGCATGGTTGCGCACACCCAACGAACTTGAAACCGAAACATTACTGGCAATGACGAACGGCCACCTGCGCCTGATAACCGTAGCGCCTGAATTGCCGGGCGCTTCGGCCATGATTCGTCGCCTTGTAGATGCTGGCGTCACAGTGAGTATGGGTCATACCGACGCCACCTATGAACAGGCAAAAGAGGCAATTGCACTGGGCGTAACACATGTCACCCACTGTTTCAACGCTATGCGACCGCTGCTGCATCGCGCCCCTGGCCCGCTCGCTGCGCTTGCCGAGGCCAACTGGGTGCGCGGCGAACTGATCGCCGATGGCGTGCATGTCCACCCGGCAGCCATGAACGCCCTGGTCAAGATGTTAGGGCCAGGGCGTACCGTCGTCATCACGGATGCGCTGGCTGGAGCCGGTCTTCCCGGCGCTACCTTTGAGTTCGCGGGTCAACCTGCGCACGTCATTCATGGCGCGGCCCATCTCGACGATGGCACCATTACCGGCAGCGTCCTTACTATGGACCAGGCACTGCGCAACGTCCTGCTCATGACAGGCGTTTCTCTCTCACAGGCATCTGGCATGTTAGCGTTCAATCCCGCTCGCTCAGCCCAGGTTCCACAGCGTAAAGGCTGCCTGCAAGTCGGATTTGACGCCGATGTCACCATCTTCAATCAATCCATGACCTTGCAGGCCACCATCTGTCGCGGGGAAGTAGCCTACGCAACCGACGAGTGGCGCGAACGCCTGGCCCTTATCCACAACTGAAAGGACGAGGGCGACCGCAAGGGTCCCCACCCATCATCCACTCCTCCCCCGCCTTTACAATGAGCGCACCAGGAAGCCACTTCCGTTATCATTGTAAGGGCGGGGGTAGTGGAGCGGCCGGGTGGGGACCCTTGCGGTCGCCCTCGGACTCAAAACGCTCCCGCCCCGCTCCACATCCCTATAGTGTACGCGTCACCTTATGCAAACCGCGTGGGACATCGGGGTTCAGCCCTTTCGCCAGCGCAAGATGCAGCGCGACAAGTTGGCCGGGGATGACTGCGCTCAGGGGGCTGAGCCACTCAGGAATGCCGGGCGCAATGGGCAGGGCAGTTCGAGCTAGCGCGAGCGCATCTTCGGATTCTGAAATGACCAGCAATTCAGCGTTTCGCTGTCGCAGGTCTTTTGCCAGTTCGAGCATATCATCAAAAGTTGCGCCCGTTGGCATGACCAGGAAGACGGGCAGACCGCTTTCGACGGTCGCAATAGGGCCGTGACGGAAATCCGCCGAAGAATAGGCTGTTGCCATCACGTAGGTCAGTTCTTTTAGCTTGAGCGCAAGCTCAAAGGAGGTTGCATAGTTATAGCCGCGTCCAATGACGATGCAGCGATCCATATAGCGGTAACGCTCGACATGTTGCGCGATGGGCGAGGATAGTCGCAACGTTGTCTCTATGGCTACAGGCAATTGCTGGAGCGCGTCCATGTTACGCGCATCGCCGCTCAAGGTCGCCGCGAACATCGCCATCACCGCCAACTCCGCTGTATAAGTTTTGGTAGCCGCGACACTTCGCTCTGATCCGGCATGCAGCTCGATGACATGATCGGCCAGCGCTGCCAGCGGAGACGCGCCATCATTGGTGATTGCCAGCGTGGGGCGTCCCTGCCGCTTGCCTTCTTCCAGTACGGCAAGAATATCGGGCGACTGACCCGACTGCGAAATGCCGACCACCAGCGCGCTCGCCAGTCGCGGAGCCGCGTGATACATGGTCAAGAGCGAAGGCGCAGCCAGCGCCACCGGATAACCCGCCAGACCTGTCCAGGCATATTGCGCGTAGGTCGCGGCATAGTCTGACGAGCCGCGCGCGGCAATCAGCGCGTAGTCAAACGACGGCAGTTGCGCGGCGATCTGCGCAATATGCCGCGCTTCGCGGTCCAGCAAACGCGCGATCACCTCGGGTTGACTTATGATTTCTTGTTCTAGCAAAGAGGTCATAGTTGCTCCTCGTTGGACACAATTAATAGCGTCCACACCAATTTTCTGAAGTACTTATACCGACATTGTATCAGATTTTACAACAATCCTGTATAGTGGTCTAGATGACTTGACAAATGAACCAGAACAAGGTACAGTAAATCACATAGATTGATCTGGAACTCCCATAAGCAAACGTACTACATGACGTACTGGCATAGCGATGCCTGAAAGGAGGGATAATCGAAAGGAAATCTTCACTCGTTTCGAGTTTCTCACTTGTACAGTTGTGCGTTCTTTGGATTATTTATCAGGATCATTCAACCGATCCATTCATCTCGCGGTAGGAGGTTGTTCAATGACTCCCAACTCTCTCCCTGTGAAACGTTCCAGGGTGAAAAGCAAGCGGGCCATGATGGTGTCCACCTTGCTGGTCGTTTTTACCATGATACTCGCGGCCTGTGGTAGTACCAGCCAGAACAATAATACCGGCTCCACTACCAAACATGTCCTTACCGTTGCTGCCCAGTCCACTGATTTCAGCCAGGCTGGCCTGAACCCCTTTAATGGTCATACAGACGTAGGTGTCCAGGGACTGATCTACGAGACCCTGTACTTTGTGAATGTGAATAGTGGCGCTTTCACGCCGATGCTGGCTACCAACTATTCGTGGAATAGTGACAATACGCAATTGACCTTCACCATTCGCCAGGGTGTGAAATGGAATGATGGCAAGCCTTTCGACGCCAATGACGTTGCCTTTACCTTCAACATGATGAAACAGTATCCGGCGGCAGATGCCAACGGCGTCTGGAGCTATCTCAGCAGTGTGACCGCGCCAAACGCTACTACCGTCTTGATGACCTTCACAAAGGCTTATCCGCCTGAACTGGTCACGATTGCCGGAAAAGTGTATATCGTTCCGCAGCACGTCTACTCCTCCGTCGGCGACCCGACCAAGTATCTCACCAGCAATCCTGTCGGCACCGGACCATTTGTTGTATCAAAGTACCAGCCAAACCTGGCAGTCTACACCAAGAATCCGAGCTACTGGCAGGCTAATATCGTAAAAGTTGATGAGATCCATTTCCCTGAATACAAAGACAACTCCACTTTGCAGTTGGCGCTGCCGCAGGGTACCGTTGACTGGGCCGGCTACTTCTCGCCGACGCTCAGTCAGGACTTCGTGCAAAAAGACCCCGCGCACAACCACCTGTTTATGGATGCTATCAACCTCTACTCCATCTGCGTCAACCAGAAAGACCCGCTGGTTGGTGGTCAGGCCGGTCTGCCCGTTCGCCTGGCTCTCAGCTCAGCCATTGACCGCACGCAGGTAGCCCAACAAGCCACTGCCGGCCTGGAGCCTCCCGGAAGCGTGACCGGCCTCGTACTGCCGACCGCGCAAAGCTGGCTGGCCCCACAGTTCGCCAACCTGCCAACGACAGCCGATGTCGCCACCGCTAAGAAGACCCTGACCGATGCAGGCTGGACGATGGGTTCAGATGGCTACTTCCAGAAGAATGGCAAAGACCTGTCCATCACCGTGAGAAGCGTTGACACCTATTCCGACTGGAACGCGGCGGCGCAATTGATCCAATCCGAGGCAAAGGATGCTGGTATCAAGATCAACAACGTCACCGTTGCTGAGAACGACTACTACACCCTGCGCGCGGATGGCAAATTTGACTACCAGATGATGTTCTGCGGTATGGTTGGTGGCCCCACACCGTACTACCTGTACAACAATTACCTGAACAGCAGTTTGATCGGCCAGGGCAAAACCAACTTCACCGCCTGGAACAACGCCCAGACCGACCAGTTCCTGAACCAGTATGCCTCGACCACCGATCAGAACGTGCAAATGCAGGCCATCCAGGGTATCGAGCAAGTCTTCGTCCAGAACCAGCCGTTCATCCCCCTGTGGACTGGCGCTGACTACGACGAATACTCCACCCGGCATTTCACCGGTTGGCCCGATCAGAGCAACCCGTACTCCAGCGGCAGCCCCAACACTGCCCCTGACATCGAGCAAGTCATCCTGCACCTGACGCCCGTTTCGTAGCTTGTCTCAGAAGGTGGGCCTCGCGCCCACCTTCCATTCGCACCTTACGAATTAAACCAATCGAACATGGGGACCAATAGCCGCCCCGTCCTGATGAATTGTGACGACCAAATGGCGGAATAGCCTGGCTCCGTCCTGTAGGGACAAGGGGCGGATGCGGGGATGGGAGGGGGTCTTGTGCTTGTCCTCGTCGGGATGTGATTCCGTTGGGGTTTCCGGTATATCATGGGGGAAGGTTCTGGAACCCGACTCAATCGCACTTCCACGAGGACAAGCACAAGGCCCCCACATCCGCCCTACCCCGCTCCTTGTCCCTACAGGACGAGGTGACCGATTCGTAATATTACCGGTTTTGGTCGGTAACATTCATCAGGACGCCGGCAGTGGGTTCGTAATATTACAGTCTTTGATCGTCAAAGTACATCAACGATGTTGATGGGGTACAATAGTATCTATCAGAATTTATTGACTTCCAGAGCATACACGTTGTTTTTGTGAAGAAGGAGTAACCCTGGTGCGTCATATACTCCGTCGCATTTTATTCTATGCTTGCGCTATCTGGGTAGCCGTTACGCTCGATTTTTTCATTCCGCGTCTGGCTCCTGGTGATCCGGTTGCGGCTCTCGTAGGCAAAATGTCAACCAAGGGCTATGTCACCCCCTCGATGCAACAAACGCTCGAGGCCCAGTTCGGTCTGAATACGCACGACTCCTTACTGTTGCAATACTTCAAGTACATCGGCAATCTCTTGCATGGCAACATGGGCAATTCTATCCAGTATTTTCCCACGCCCGTCTCACAAGTCATCGGGCAGGACATCGGATGGTCGATCATGCTCGGCGGAGTCGCGGTTATTATCAGCTTCGCGCTGGGATGCCTGTTTGGCATCATTACAGCGTGGAGGCGCGGCAGCGTACTTGACACCGTTCTCTCGCCAGCTATGAACTTCCTCTCGGCAATACCTTATTTCTGGCTGGCCCTGCTTTCGCTCTTCATCTTCGCTTATCTGCTCAACTGGTTCCCACTGACGGGTGGCTCCTACGATGCCTTCAACGTCTCGCCTGGCTGGTCACTTGACTACATTGGCAGCGTTATTCAGTATGCTTTCTTGCCCGCATTGACGCTGGTGATCTCTTCGCTGGCGGGTTGGATGCTAACCATGCGCAATTCTATGATTACGACGCTTTCAGAAGATTACGTCTTGATGGCCCGCGCCAAAGGCTTATCGGAGGGCCGCGTCATGTTTCGCTACGCGGCTCGTAATGCCGTATTGCCCAATATCACCGGCTTCGCCATCGCCATCGGGACTATCGTCGGCGGCCAACTGCTTACCGAAATGGTCTTCTCCTATCCCGGCATCGGCTATGCGCTCTTCCAGGCGGTAAGCGAGCAGGATTATGCAATGGTGCAGGGCGTCTTCTTGATAATCACGCTGGCCGTGCTGGGGGCGAATTTCCTGGCCGACATGCTCTACGCCTTCCTCGATCCCCGCGTGCGCGTAGAAAGGAGCGCGTAGTCATGAAAACTCAGGAAATCACCGGCCCAATGATGGATACCATCAATCGCGTCCCGGCACCCGATCAATTTTATACGCGTGTCCTGCAAATCCTGCACAATGTCTGGCGAGCCATGACCTCGAGCCGCAAGGTAGCTCTGGGCAGTGCCATCGTGGGCGTATTCGTCCTGGTTGGCCTCTTCGGACCTCTGCTCATGCGCTATGAACCCGAAGCCACGTCGAACCTTTTCATCGCTGCTCCTTCGACGCAACACTGGCTGGGTACCACCGTCGTCGGACAGGACATCTTCAGCCAGTTGATTAACGGCACGCGCACCAGCGTCTTCTGGGGTCTCGGTACCGGAGTGCTTGTTACCCTGCTTTCGATGGTAGTTGGCCTGGTTGGCGGCTACTTTGGCGGCTGGGTAGACGATGTGCTGACCTTGCTCACGAATGTCTCGCTAGTACTGCCCGCGCTGCCCCTGGCAATCGTGCTGGCAGCCTACTTCCCACGCGGCCCCCTGACGATCTCGCTGGTCATTGTATTTACGAACTGGGCATGGCAGGCGCGTGTGCTGCGAGCGCAAACGCTATCCACGCGCAGCCGCGAGTTTGTGGCGGCGGCGCGCTCCAGCGGCGAACACACCTGGCGCATCATCTTCTTTGAGATTTTCCCCAATGAAATCGGCATCGTGGTGGCTGGTTTTGTCAGCACCACCATCTATGTCGTCCTGACATGGGCCGCGCTCGAATTTCTTGGCCTGGGCGATGGAACCATTCCAAGCTGGGGCAGCATCCTGTACTGGGCGCAGCAGGCGGGCGCGTTAGGCGGCGGACTCTGGTGGTGGTTTGTTCCCCCCGGCGTTTGCATCGCTCTGCTGGGCGCGGGTCTCTCGCTCATCAACTTTGGCATCGACGAAATCGCCGACCCACGCCTGCGCCAGGACGCCAACCCCAAAAAAGTGCGAAAGGCGGCAGCTTAATGGCGACCAATGGAGCCTCTCCGGGCGACCGCAAGGGTAGCCCCTACAATACAGCGACGAGTCCTTTGCTCGAGGTGAAGCATCTCTACGTCGATTACCTGGCTGGCAGTGGCACTGTCCATGCCGTGACCGATGTCAATTTCTCTTTGCGGCGCGGCGAAATTCTCGGCCTGGCCGGTGAGAGCGGCAGTGGCAAATCAACGCTGGCCTACGCCATCACCCGCCTGTTACGCCACCCGGCTGTGATTACCGGCGGCGAAATCCGTTATTATCCACGCGAAAAGGGCGAGACGTTGCTAGCAGTGGACGCCATCAGCAAGGATATGCCAGGGACGGACGTGATAACAATGGGCGCTATAGAAGAGGAGAACGCAATCAATCACGCTCCCGCAGAGATTGATGGGCGGTCGATCGATTTGTTGCGTTTATCGCAGGCAAAGTTGCGCAAAATTCGCTGGAATGACCTCGCTATCGTTTTCCAGAGCGCCATGAATGCGCTCAATCCTGTCATGACCATTGGAGCGCAAATTACCGACGTGCTGCGCGCGCACCGCCCCTCGATGGGACCGGATTCACGCAAACAACGCGCCGTCGAACTGCTCAAACTGGTCGGCATCGCTCCTGATCGCCTGCGCAGCTATCCGCACGAGTTGAGCGGCGGAATGCGCCAACGCGCCATCATCGCCATTGCGCTAGCCCTTTCGCCCGAAATCCTCGTTATGGACGAACCTACTACCGCGCTGGATGTCGTGGTGCAGCGCGAAATTCTGACCGAGATCATACGTTTGCGCGAGAAACTGAACTTCGCGGTCATCTTCATCACGCATGACCTCTCGCTGCTGCTTGAACTGGCCGACAATGTGGCGATTATGTACGCGGGTCGCATCGTCGAGCAGGCATCAACCCACGATATGTACCTGCATCCGCGCCACCCCTACAGCTATGGCCTGCTCAACTCATTTCCCGCCATGCGCGGGCCGCTGCGCCGCATGTCCGGCATCCCAGGCTCGCCGCCCGACCTGCGCTCAGTGCCGCCCGGCTGCGCCTTTCATCCGCGTTGCCCCTTTGCCTTTGATGCCTGCCATACAGACTTACCAGTACTCCAACCTGTGCAGTCAGAAGGCTCTGCGCAAAAGGTGGCCTGCCATTTATATAACCCCACCTATAGCGCGGAACCACCCACCGCGTCCGACCTGGCGAAAAAATATGAAGCTCTGGCTGAAGGGAGCGCAAAGCGATGAATGATCTCAACCTGGCAATAGAAGATAGCAATGCTGAATATATAGCGACGCCCATTCTTGAAGCAACTCACCTGCGCAAACTCTTCCCTTTGCATTCATTGAACCCGCTTGGGCAAAAAACAGCCGTCCATGCCGTCGAAGACACCTCACTCGCGCTTCGTCCCGGTCGCGCGACGGCGCTGGTGGGGGAAAGCGGCAGTGGCAAAACAACGGTAGCGCGCCTGCTGGCCGGTTTATATACGCCAACCTCCGGCTCCATTCAATTTCGCGGGAAGCCGGCCAGGTTATCGAACAGTTCGAGCCTGCGTGCCTACCGCCGTCATGTTCAGTTGATCTTACAGGACCCTTTCTCCTCGCTCAACCCGGTACACGATGTGCGCTATCACCTGGCGCGCCCCCTGCGCATCTACGGTCACGCCCGCAATAAACGCCAGGAAACAGAGCAAATCCTCTCGCTTTTGAACCGCGTCAACCTCAGCCCCGCCGAGCAATTTATCTCGAAATACCCGCACCAATTGAGCGGCGGCCAGCGCCAGCGCGTATCTATCGCCAGAGCGCTCTCTGTGCAGCCCGAAGTGCTGCTAGCTGATGAACCCGTTTCCATGCTCGACGTATCTATTCGCCTGGACATCCTCAACCTGATGCTGCGCTTAAAAGACGAGGAACGCCTGGCCGTACTCTTCATCACGCACGATATAGCGACCGCGCGTTATTTTGCCGAGGACACCCTGGTCATGTATGCCGGCCAGATGGTCGAGGGCGGCCCCAGCGACAAAGTAATCCAGGAGCCAGCGCACCCCTACACGCGCCTGCTCATCTCAGCCGCCCCCGACCCGGCACGCATCAGCGCCGCTAACGAAGGCAAAGTAACCGAGCTTCCTGCGCGCGGGGAGATACCCAGCCTCATCACTCCTCCCACTGGTTGCCGCTTTCACCCACGCTGCCCGCACGCCATGGAGGTCTGCCGCCAGCGTTTCCCCAAACGCACCGAGCTAGGCAACGGTCGCTGGACCAACTGCTTTTTGTATGGCGATGGCGAAACGTCTTCCGAAGAAAAAATCGGGGCTAACCTGTAGGGGCGGGGG
>JBOGTO010000245.1:0-10002 GCA_050695155.1 Ktedonobacteraceae bacterium | reverse complement strand
CTTCCTGGCCGGACACCTGCTCGGCTCGCTGGATAGCAACGGTACCCAGTTCTACCTCAGCGATGCGCAGGGCAGCCTGGTCTCCTCCTTCACCAACGCGGCAGGCGGGGCCACTATGAAGAGCAACCAGGTCTTCGGCCCCTATGGCAACACCCGCTACAACGCTGGGAGTCTCAACACCGCCAAGGGCTTCATCGGCCAGTACAACGACGGCACGGGACTGGACTACTTCAACGCGCGCTACTACGATCCCATTGTGGGCGTGTTCCTCTCGGCCGATACCGTGCAGGGCAATGCGCAGGGCATGAACCCCTATGGGTATGGCAATGGCAATCCTGAGACGCACAGCGACCCAACAGGCTTGAGACCCATTGCGACCTGCCCGACCACCAGTTGTAATGCCCCGGTCGATATGAGCGCGTTGTCGGCGGCGATTTTTGCCTGGGCCACGAGTGCGAGCGGCCAATACAAGACCAACGCTGTCACTTCCTATGTCCCGCCCACCCCTAAGCCTTCTCTCCCTCCCTCAACCAATACGAGCGGGTCAAACATTCAGGACATGCCTACCTCATGTGGGGTTCCCATAACACAAGGCACCTGTGGGAATTTCTTCGTCAACTATGCCTTCTACACCCCCTTTGGAGATGTGGCTGTGCCAGGAGTCCTGTGTTTAACCTGTGGAAGCTCAGGTGGATCCGATCGCGGTGGGGATTCGAGCGGGAACAGCAATCTATCTGCTTCGTCGGAAACGGAAGGCGCTTTCAACGGGGCCGAAACAGGACCCGATCCTGCATCTTCGCCAAAAGACGAAGTATTACTTGATACGAATGCTGTTTATACCTTTAAACAGCTAGTAGATGGGGGGATCATAGATCTTTCGAAAGAAAACCCAGTTATATCAGAGACTGTGTTAGGTGAACTCGAAGCCAACGCTGATAAGGGAAAACCGAATTGGCCTAGTATAGGGAATGACTTTTATGTGGTTAAAAACAAAGGTTCAGTTGGAACGATTGAAGCGCTTTACAATTATTTAGCAAATCAACCAATAAAGCAGCAGGGATTGCTAAATGACCTCGAAATCGCTGCTACGGCATTTGACACAAATCGAACTCTAATTACAGGAGATCAAAGAATCTACGAAGCTTTGCTAGCGATTGGTGGCGACGGACGCCTCTTCAAACCATAACACACTCGTACTAAATGAAGTGCTTATTGGTCTGGAGGGAAGCTTTTGATAGAAAAGCTTCCCTCTAGACCTCGTGCTATGAGTCTAAATTTTGAACAAGTATGTGCGGCTGTATTGTTAAATGCGCTACTAATAGACTAGGATGAAATAAAGGGATACTGCTTGCTCAAATTTAATTAACTCTGACACAGTAATCTGGTCATTTGACAAAAATATGTCATGATGGAATACTAACAATACTGTTTAGATTTCATAGATGTAGGAAAAGAGCGATAAATGAAAACATTAATCGATACAATACCAATTGATGGGCTACCGCGCCAGATACGTCTCGATGCAAGGCTGTCAATTCTTATTGAACGTAGCGCTTCTAATAGTAATACAGTACTTTTATGGGATAAAAGGCGTCACCATTGTTGTGAGTTATCCGACGTAATTATTGATATTGTTTGGTGCTACAATTTGGTTGAGAAAGTGATAGTAGTTGGTAGTGCATATGGAAGTCACCTCTATTTCATTGACGTTGTACGTCTGAGGATAATTCAAGAATTACAAATATTGCGAGAAGAAGATCTATCACAAAGTCAACTTTATATCCTTGTCACACCTGATGAAAAATATGTAGCTGTTGTCTCTGAACTGATCTTTGCTATACTAAATTGGTCCGGTGACATCATTATTGATTCTAGAATCAATATGCTGAGTGATCGTTTTTTATCTTTAACAAATCAGTCGATCTCGTTTGAAGACGGGAGTACTTCGGAGGCGCATACTTATTCTTTCACAGGACATAAAGAATAAGTGGCTCATATATTTAGTTCCATTTTCAAAAATGAGATCGGCACCTAAATTGAGGGGAGAGGCATTTATGCTTCAGTTTCATTGGTCTCTGGTAAAAACAGAAGGGAAATACGAACGAGAGGGAATGTTCTGGCTTTGCACTGAGACTGGTAATTTTCCTTGTCCAGGCTGGAGAGATTACCCTGTAATCAAAATGAGCGTTTTCATTTCAGAAATTAACGACATTATAAGAAAGGCATATATTACAAAGCGATATCTTGGTTTTGGGCCATACTATATTTTGATCGATAGTGCTCAAAAAGATTTGGTCACGGTTCATTTTTTGCGTTCCTATCTACCACAACCACTGATAAAATTACCACCAGTGACTTTGCCATTCATTGCCTTTTGTAGAATAGTCTTGAAAGCTGGGAACTCGATGCTTGAGACCTATTCTTCAAGAGATCTTGGTACCCCAATGGAGCTTCAATCACTTGAACGTGCAGTGAACTCATTGTCATTTGCGGTATCTGAAGATCACCAATAAGTTTTGTAGGACTATAGAACCAGGAATTTCTGTATCGCTAGAAAAGGTAATCAGTATGATTCAACTTAGTCAATCCGATTTTCGGCCAGGTGACAGTTTTGAATTATGGTGGCGCTGGGCGAATCCAAAGTGGGTCTCGTTGCCGGAATCTGTCCTTTTTCACATACGCTCTCTCACGGTGAAAAAAACGCGAGAGATTTGGCAAACTGAATTTGTATACATTACCGAACTACGGAGGTATGCATTCGATACCGCCATAGATTCTATTACCTCTTCTTCGCTTTTTGATCAGATACGACACGTTGACCTAAGTATTGAGAAGATAGATGTTGTTCAACAACACCTAACCGCGTTCGAACCCCAGGGGGACCAGATGGTCATTGTGATGTGGGAGCCAACAATAGCTGTAGCTGTCCCCTGGCATATTTTCTGCAGCTACTTTTGGGATTTTTGCTATCCTGTTACTGACGATGTGAGGATATGGTCTATTTCAGAACTCTGGTGTCTTCAATATCATCATGAAGATCAACTGATCTTTGGAAGAACACGATTACCCCTGCTAGATGAAGAAGCGCGAATGCCTCAACCAGTACAGGCAAAACCCTTGATTCGTCGTGATGAACTGATCCATCTGATACAAGCCAATAAAATTGTCGCAGCCATCAGACTTTATCATGATGATACAGGAGTGTCCTATCGAGAGGCTAAGGATGCTGTAGAAAAGCTGGCAACTGAGATAAATGACGGAAAAGGTTTGTAATAGTTCTGAATCGGAGTGCCTGGCAGTCCGTTGGCGAATATCGGAAACATAGCCAACAAGGCGGTGGTCGAGGGCAGCCAGGTTTATAGCTCCAATAGTGAGCAGGATTACCCTGGGAACGTAAGGAGGTAAATTAGAATAAATGTATCTGGATAAAGTGAAAGCGCAATTGGAAGAACTTCATATCGTTCGTGTAGAGAAGATAATTCCTTGCACAGAAGAAGAGGTACGTATCCTCGAGAGAAAAATAAGACATTCTTTACCTGCCGCTTACCGGGAGTTCTTGCTGTGGATGGGGCAGGGGACTGGTGGTTTATTTCAAGGCTCGGAGTGCCTGTATTGGGATTTAATACCCTTGCAGAAGGCAGCAGTCAAACTCATGCAGGAAGATGAGTTTGTTGATCCGCTTCCGGAAGATGCTTTCGTGTTTTTGATGCATCAGGGATACCAGTTTCACTTCTTTCGCACAAACGAGGGAGATGATCCTCCCATTTACTATTATCTTGAAGAGCAAGAGCAGAGTTCCATAAGGACAGTTTATTCCCATTTTAGCGACTTCCTTTTGGCTATGGTTGAGAATCATGCTCAAATTGCTAACTATATAGCAAGCCATCGGCCAGATCAGCCCAAAGATGGTCAGATTTTGCAAGATAAGTAATAGATGTGAAGGAAAAATCATTAGGAAATGCATATTGAGAGATAATGTTTCCAGTATCAGAATCAAATTTATCGGATGACTCCAATACAACTGGACTCGCCCGAATCGATGTGCAGCTTAAAGCAGTCTTGCGTGGACATACCGGGGGAGTGACCTCACTTCGTTTTTCTTCTGATGGAATGATACTTGCTTCCATTGCGAGTGACGAAATATGTGTATGGGAGAGAGAGGGGTAGAGATTAAGATGTACTATTCCAGGAGCCAGATCGGAACGTATCAGCCTCTCGCCCGATAGTAGGCTCATTGCGGCGACAGAGCAGGGTATCGTGCGGTTATGGACAGTGGATGGGACAGTTAAAGGAGGCTTATCTTGAAAACTTCCCCGATGGATTCTTTGCCACTAGAGCAGTATGGACATAATTTGACTCATTTAGCACGACAAGGGGTATTTTCCCCTTTGGTTGGATATGAGGCGTCTGTAGCACGCATTTTTCAGATTCTTCTCCAGAGGGAGAAAAGCAGAAATAAATATAATCCACTACTTGTGGATATGGATGGGGTGCGTCCATGGCGAATAGTCATCGAATTGGCTCGTCGGATGGCGGCAGGTGAGGCACCTGATCCTTTACCCACCTGGCAGATCATTGCGCTGAACTATGAGGCACTGTTCGCTGACTCTTCTGCTTCTCTCAGAGGCCATTCGCCAGTGATACCACAACGGCCATTGCCGAATGAAAGCGAGTGGGAGATGGCTTTAGCTGATTCAGGGTCGGAGGAGATGTTGGATCAGTTGTTTACGAAATACTTTCCGGGAGGATGGTGGCCTCCTTTGCAGGAATGGAATGCACCCAATATAGTTCTTTCACGGCTTCAGGAGATCTTTCTTGCAGTGCGCCAGGCAGAAGGGCGGATTCTGCTCTTTGTCAATCATTTTCACCGACTCTTAGGGGGAGAGCAGCAGCGTTATCCCATCGATGCCAGTGCCTTGCTTAAACCCGCATTAGCACGGGGTGAGATCCATCTTCTTGGTGCCTGTACTCCGACTCAGTACCGACAATATATTGAGCGTGATGCAGCTATCTCGCGCCGATTGCAAGAATATGATGTACGATCTGATATGCTATACCCCATTGTCAAGACAAAAATCGACCAATTTTAAGAATGAACTCAGCCATACAGCAAATGGATGTGCATCATGAGCGATAATACACCTGTGCAGGTGTTTGATATTCCAACGACTGATGTAAACGATCTTGATTGTAGAACTGAAAATACTCTTTCAGCCCTTTTTCTGCATCTCCTATCGTCTGATAATCCTTGATATACACCTCCTCGTATTTAACACTTCTCCAGAGCCTCTCCACAAAAATGTTGTCCAGTGCTCTTCCTCTTCCATCCCAACTGATACGCACATCAGCAGCTTTCAGCCGGTTGACAAACTCGTTACTGGTAAACTGCGATCCCTGGTCGTTGTTGAAAATCTCTGGCTGCGCGTTCTGAAAGGCCTGGTCAAGTGCCTCCAGACAAAAGGCGGTCTCTAACGTGATTGAGGTTTGCCAGGCCAGGACGTAGCGGCTAAACCAGTCGATAATCGCTACCAGATACAGAAACCCTCCTCGCAGGCGGATATAGGTGATATCTGTGCTCCAGACTTGATTGTTTCGATCGATAGTCAGCCCGCGCAACAAATACGGATACCGCACGATTTGCTCTCCCGGCTGACTCAACCGTGGCTTGGGATACACCGCCATCAAACCCATCTGCCTCAAAAGTCGGGCCACACGCTTGTGATTCACCTCCTGGCCTTGAGTCCCTAACCAAGCGGTCATCTTCTTGATTCCATAAAAAGGCGTTCGGGTATATTGCTCATCCAGAAGGCGCATCAGAAGCAGGTTCTCCTCACTCACCGGCATCGGTTGGTAATAATAGCTGGAGCGAGCCAGCTCCATCAGCTCACACTGCCGTGCGATACTGATGCCCGAGTGCCCTGGGTCGATCAGCGACCTCTTCTCCTCAACACTCCCGATTGGCTTTTTTTTAGCCAGTCCAGTTCCATTTTCAATTGCCCGATTTCTTGGTATAAGGACGCCACCAGGGCTTCATCCGTTCTTTCACGACGCTCACGACCTCCGGAAAAACCGGTGGTGATTTCTTCCAGCGCCTGCTTCTTCCATTGCGTGATCTGGGTCGGATGAACACCATATTCACCGGCCAACTCATTTATCGTCTTTTGCCCTTTAATGGCCTCGACTGCTACTTTCGTCTTTTCCTCTGAACTGTACCGTTTTCGTTGAACAGACATCGTTTCCCTCCTCCTGACATTTACCGATACAGCTTCATTCTATCTTATTGGTCTGTCCAGTTTCTGGGGGATAGTATACTTCCTGGATTGAAGAACAAAGGTAGCTACCAGGCTCTCAGTTTGAACACAGTACCTATTGGGAGTACGGTCAGGAAATGTTATTGTCTGATAGGTCAATTCGTTCATGACAGATATAAATGTTTTAATGAGGTATTCATGCGACCACCAGGCGAAAATCTTTCCGAGCGTGAGGTCATCCGACCAACTCGGCTCATCAAAAATCCCCATCCATTCCTGAACACCGATAAATTACATCGATATAGAAAACAGACAGAGGTAGAGGCGCAGCCCACTGTCTTGCTACCCGCTACTCCAGCGACCCCGCGACCGTCATCGTGGGAATCTATGCCAACAGGCGACCCGGATGCCGATATCCCTTTCGATATGCTCGATGTCGGCTCGATGAGTACGATACGATTGATGGCGGTTAGTGGCATGATGCGCGCTGTGCGCCCTACGGATCAACCAGGAGGGAACGGCGCGGCAGCCGCGATCTCTGCGCAACCAACCATTCCTCACCGGCCACCCTGGGCTGCTCCTCCCATGATGAGTAACAGCTATCATGGCTCCGTGATAACGCCTCCAACGGTGCCAGTTACGCCCGCAATCACACCGCGACAGGAGCAGCAAACCTGGAAAACCATCCTGAACAAGCCACTGGTGAGAACCGTGCTTGGCCTCTTGTTTGGATTGGGAATGCTTTTCCTGATCTCCAGATTCGTGAACCTTCCTTCCACGATTGCCACGTTGAAGCAACACCTGACAACGACGCGCGGAGTGACGTTTATGTTGCTCGCAGCTGCATCATTTATTGCCGCGTTCAGCATCCGGGGCGCGCGCTGGCGACTGTTCTTGATTCGTATCTGCGACATCAGCGTATTCAAATCCATCCAGATTTTCTGGGTGGCTGTTTTTCTCAACTTCTTGCTGCCCGTGCAGGGCGGCGAATTGGGCAAGTGTCTGATCCTCAAACGCACGAAGCGCGTCCCCATCAGCCAGTCGTTGCCCACCGTCGCCATGGACAAATCGCTCGATTTGATGCCTGCGCTTTTCATCATGGCCGCCGTGCCATTCATTCCTGGCATTCACATGAGCGCCACGCTGTGGATTATCCTGGGAATCGTGGGCGGCATCCTGCTGGGCATCATCTTCACCGTCGCGTTGATGGCCTGGAATCGCGCCACCGCTACAAAATTTATCCGCGTGATGCTGGGCATTCTCCCCAGGGGCATTGGGGGCAAGATCGAGGGATTTGCCCTGGGCTTTGTCGATTCGCTGCTCGACGGCGCGAGCCGCCCAAAGACCTTTATCCCTGCCATCTTGCTCACTTGCCTGGCAATCACCTGCGATGGTCTCTTTGCCTGGTTCGCATTCCAGGCAGTTGGAGTTGACACTATAAGCTTTGGAACCGCCATCTTCGGCTACACCACCTACAACATGTTCTGCATCCTACCAACCCCGCCCGGACAGGTAGGCAGCAACGAACTGGTTGGCGTGCTGGTCTTTGGCAGCCTGTTGGGCTATCCAAAAGCCCAGGTTCTCGCCATGTTCCTGCTCTCGCACCCCCTGGCCGCGTTAATTATGACAACTATGTGCCTGATCTGCCTCAGTGGCCTGGGCATCTCCCTGAAAGGTGCCATTAAGATCAACGCGCAAAAACCCGAAGGCTCGCAAGCAGCATAAAATAAGCAATACATGGTACAGGAGCAATGGGCGTTTCGCCCATTGCTCCTGTACCATGTATTGCTTATTTGTGCATTTTATCCAAAAGTGATCCGTTCGACTTCTTCCATTTTGCCAGTATCATTAGATAGGGAAGCCATTTATACTTTGATTGAGAGAAGCTACGAGATTGGCAACGAGTGCCGCTCGAACTCTGTGTAGCGGTGCGGCTGATTTGATTGGTAACGAGGCCGGTGGTATGTGCAGTTTATACAATCAGGAAGGGAAACAGGAACATGGCTTCTCAAGTTTCGACGGATACCGGTATGAAGCCCTCGTTGGGCCTTACTGGAGTGACTATCAACGCCATGGCGCTCATTGCGCCCGGCGCATTCCTCTGGACCACCTATCAGTTGCAGGCAGCTCCAGGTTCAGCAATGAACATGTGGGCTTCGGTTTTCATCGCCACAGCCATCGCATTATTAACAGCTACCGCCTATGCTGCGCTCTCTAAACGCTATCCCGAAGGCGGCACGGGCAGCTCTTATTATTACACGGAAGCGGCCATCCTGCACAAAGAGGAGCATCGTCACTTTAGATTCGCCCGCATAGCCAAATTCATTGTTGGCTGGGCATCACACCTGTACTACTGGGTCTATCCCGGCGTGATGGTTGCTTTTATGGGTCTGCTTATCACCTATATTATCCAGACCTTTGACCCCAGTTTCGGAGCGGCATGGCAAGAAGTACTCGTATGCATAGCATTTGCTGGCATCGTTGGTATGATCGCATACGTTGGCGTTACCGGCTCTACTGTAGCTAACATCGTTATTAACGCCATTCAGATCGTCGCCCTCGTCACTTTCTCCATCCTGGCGATTGCTTATCGTCTGACTCATCCCGGTGTGCATTACCTGCACCCCAGCGCCCTGAGCGTCATTACGCCTCATGATCTGAGCGGGCTTATCTTCCAGTCTACTATCGCTATCCTGCTGGTAGTAGGTTTTGAGTCTGCCACTGCACTGGCAGCCGAGGCCAAAAATCCCGGACGCGATATTCCGCGCGGCGTTGTATTGTCGCTGGTTATCCAGGCGGTCATCTTCTACTTCATCGAATACTTCGCAGCCAACTTTTTCATCAACACAGGCTATCACAGCAGCGCAGGCATGGGTTTCGCTGCCGCTTTTAGCTCTGGCGCGCCCATCGGTGATATGGCCCAGATTATCGGCAACCAGATGCTGGGCGGCAACGGCGTGGCATTTGCGACCATCCTGGCCGTCACTGTATTAATTGCCCTGGTCGGTACCGCCCTCTCCTGCCTGAATACCGGTGTGCGCGTAACACACGCGATGGGGAAAGATACCGAACTACCGGCAGTTTTTGGCTTCTTACATGGTCGCTTCCGCACACCGCACGTAGGCGTAATCGTCCTGACCGCCATCTCCGCCGCCATCGGCTCATATGGTGTGTTAAGCGTCGATCACCTGACCCAGGTAACGCTAGTCTCCAACATCGGCACCTTCCTGCTCTATGGCATGACTTGCCTCGTCTGCCTTATCGCCTTCGCCGGTGTCAAAAAACGCGGCATCTTTTCCACCGTTTTAGCCCCCGGCCTGGGCGCCACTTTGAATGTACTGATGCTCGTTGGCGTGATCTATTTCGCCATTGCAGGCGGCGGTTCCACACAGACCGACACCATTATCGCGGCAGGATTCAGCGTTGCCTGGCTGGTAATAGGCTTCGCTTTCCTGTGGGTGCGCCAGCTTGTGACTGGAATCCCCATCCTGCATCCCGAAGACCACAAAGAAAAGCATGGCATCGTCCGGCCCGTCCCGGTAGAAGTGGAATCTCCAGCGTAGAGATGTTGGGATCTGTCATAGATAGTGCAGAAAGTTTGCGCCTTCTGCACTTTTCATTTTTTGGCTGATTCTTTGCATTATTGTAGGGGCGGGGGCGGTGTTGGGAAGGGAGGGGGCCTTTAGGGCCGCCCGCTGTTGGGATACAGATGTATTTCCCAAGATTTGAACGGGATGAACAGGTACGCGGG
>JBOGTO010000244.1:0-3284 GCA_050695155.1 Ktedonobacteraceae bacterium | reverse complement strand
GCTCCCATCCCCACACTACCCCCGCCCCTACAGAAGCTCAACGACAAAGGAAAGGGTAAAAGCTATGCGTACTGTCCATCTTCGTATCCGGTGTTCAGAGCCGTTGTCTGAGGCGCTTGCAGGTGATGTGGAGCAAACGGAGCTTATCATCGAAAGCATTGTGAGTACAGCCTTATTGGAGGCTTTCGATACCGTACTGGTCGATTCTGTAATGGTTCAGCTTCCCACAGAATACAGCAACGAGAATAAAGAGCGAGAAGCAAATAGCGTCATGTCCGAAAGTTAAGGCGGGGCGCTATTGTAAACTTGAGATCAATCCCGTTTCTTGTAATTATACGGAAACGGTCGCATCAAGCCGCGCTGTATGAGGTGTGCATGAGGGGTTAGACGCTATGATATGAAAGTGTACATTTCTGAAACACGCTACTTCCATCCCGATGTGATAGTCACTTGCGAT
This sequence comes from Ktedonobacteraceae bacterium, assembly GCA_050695155.1. GTDB lineage: Bacteria > Chloroflexota > Ktedonobacteria > Ktedonobacterales > Ktedonobacteraceae > CF-113. The sequence continues at coordinate 2,827 of JBOGTO010000244.1, read as the reverse complement.
CCGCGTGATCGGGGAACAATTCAAGCGATCCAGTCTCCCCGTCTCGTTGTCGAGGTACTTTCGCCAACTACAGAACTCACTGATAGAACCTGGAAACTCAAAAATTATCGCGCGCATCCGACTATCGAAGAATATGTTCTGGTAGACTCACGGTCCTTCAAAATAGAAATCTACTATAAAGAGCAGAATAAGTGGATTTACGAAGCCTTTGAAAATCATGACGAAATCACGCTAAACAGTTTAGGTGTGCATTTTTCGTTTGCGGACGTTTATACGGACGTGGAATTTGAAGAACCCGCGGAAGAAATTTGAGTATAAATTCGCCGTAAGACTGAAGAGTTTATTGTCAACTGTTCTGAAACAGTGCCAGTTGCGCTCCTGGCGCAGCACCGATCTGCTGCGCGGCCTGAACGAATTGTTCATAGGTCATGCTGGTTGTTGGCCCGCTCCATAGTTTGTCGCCCAGCGTTTGCATGGCCGGGGTGACTCGCGCCTGCACATCGGCATCACTCACCACGCTGCCTAGCTTGTCGTTCCATTCCGCGAACATGCCGCCCAGCAAGTGCGGGTCGCCGGGAGACAGGTTCATGCCCGGATTGGCGAAATCAAAGATATTGGGTTGCCATTGATCGTAGAGCAGATGGGTATTTAAATAATCATTGAAGTACCCGGCTTTGGGGACAATATAGAGCAGGTTGTCGTTGGCATTGATGATATGAAAGCCCTGCTTCACCATGTCCACCGGATTAGCCCACCTGTTATCCCACACGTCAAGCACAATATCGTTGTTGACGCGCGTATTTCCCTGCAACTTCGTCAGGCTGCCCCACATCCTGACCGTTTTCCCATGTTGCTTCATGAAGGCGTCATAGGTGTTCATGAACTGTAAGCACTCGTTGGCCTGCGCCGGGTCGCACTCATCGACGCCGATGTCTACCTGTGTCGTATCGAACCAGGGCAGAAACTCGTTCCAGATGGCATTCAAAAAAGTGAAGGTGGCGGGGTTACTCAAGTCAAGTATGTCCCTGGGGTAAAGCTGGTTGCTCAGGTTCGGCTGGTATTGGGCAAAGGCCAGCGCGTGCGCCGGGGCATCGATCTCCGGCGTAATGGTGACATTGTATTGCCGGGCCACCTGCTCCAGTGCGCGAATATCCTGCTCGGTATAGGAGCCATCGCTGGCCGCCAGTCCTGGGAAGCGATTGCTATTGAGGCGGAACGCGGCGTACTTGTGCATCCAATCGGAGCTATTGCCAACATCAATCTCGTTATCATTCAAATGCAGGTGAAAATCATTCATTTTGTACCATGCCATCAGGCGCACCTCGTCTTCCAGAAAGGCCAGCAAGAAGAACTTGCGCCCCACGTCGAGCATGAAGCCGCGCTCCTGATAGGCGGGATAATCCCTGGCCTTGCCCCTGGGAATGGAGCTTCTTGCCGGGTCCTCGCGCAAAATTTGCAGGGCGGTGCGTGTTCCATAGAAGATGCCGGTGCTGCTTTGCGCGCTGATCGTCACCCAATCCCCCACATTGAAGAGATACCCTTCGTTACCAATGCGCCCGTCCGCGTTGCTCAGAGTCAGGAAAAAATCGCCCGCGCGAGGAGAGCCAGTTGTCACAATTGGGAGCGTATGATTGGTCACATCGAACAAATCGCTCTGGAATACGTGCGCCGTATCGCTTAACTGCGTCTGGTAGATGGGGTCTATGACGATGCGAGAGGCGGTAGCAAGGGTGAATGAGCCACTGCCGCCAGACCATTCGCGCAGGCTGGGGATCACCTGTGGCGCTGGATTGGCGAAGACCAGCCGAAACCCAAAAATGCGCAAGGGACTCAAAAAGGTAAAGAGAATCGCCAGGCAAACAATACATGCAGCGATGCTCGTCACTAAGGCAACTTTTCGTTTCCGCACGCTCAACACTCCTCGAGTCAGGGTTCAATGTCTAGCTTACCATATCTTCAGAGAACCAGACCCAGCCGTTGGAGTCGATATAGACGCCGATGCCGATGCGGTGCAGGGTCGTGCTGAAAAGGTGGATGCGGTGCCAGCCGCCCAGCGGCTCGTGAGCCATGCTTTCATGAACGGAGTAGACATTGGTCCAGGCTGGAGTGGATGGCCCGGCCAGGCCGATGTTCTCGCCGCAGTCGCTCAGGCCCGCGAATCCTTCGTTGGCGATGCGTTGATATTGCGTCATACCATCGGGGCAGGTATGGCTAAAGCCGCAGTGCGCCATGTTCCAGCTATGCAGCAGCGCGCCGGAGGCCAACGTGGCATTCCAGGCGAAAGCAGGCAGGCCGCAGGCGGCGCGGTCAGAATTGATCAATTGAAAAAGTTGCTGCGCGAGTTGCTGCGCTTCTCCAGGTAGCGGCGCTGCCCCATAGGGCGCTGCCAGTGTGCCGTTTTGGGACGGCACAAGCGTTGCCTCGTTACTGTACGTGACGCAATTCGAGGATGGCGACGGAGTTGAAGGGGTACTGGTAGTGGTAGCAGTGGTGGTATGAGGTACCGGCGTTGATACCGGCGTCGCCCTCTGAGCGGGAATTGACAGCGGTGGTATAGGAGTTGAGGTGGAAGCAGGAGCTTGTTGCGAGCCGCTTTGACTGAGTGATTGGCTTTCAATGCTATATGACGATAGGGATGAAGTCGTGACAACTTCAGAGCCACAAGACGCCAGGAGCACGATCAAAGCGAGACACACCAGACCCCAACAGATTTTTTTCACAGACAATAGCCCTTCCAGATTGATACTCCTTCGTTACTCAATAACGCAAAGTATAGCATTTCTTGTATACATACATATAAATAGGCATCAATCCGGTACTTTTGGCA
>JBOGTO010000243.1:0-3539 GCA_050695155.1 Ktedonobacteraceae bacterium | reverse complement strand
GCCCCCGCCCCTACAGTCTGTATCCTTTTATGTTCATCATTTTGATAACCGCGCCTCTTCATCCTTGCGAGCGGCGGAAAATCAGTTTGTTCAGGCCGATTTGCACCATGTCGCCGTCGATGAGACGGTAGCGCGTGATGCGCATTCCGTTCACAAAGGTTCCGGCGGCTGAACGGTGGTCTTCGATTTCATAGCTGCCATCACCCAATTCGCGGATAGTGGCGTGCAGGCGGCTCACTGCCAGGTCTTCGAGGAAAATATCGCAGTCGCGGCTGCGTCCTATAGTCATTTCGTGCACCAACTCGAAGCTGCGTATCATGCCGCGCATATTGGAGAGGTCTAGTTTCGCAATAGCGCTGGCATTAGGATCAGTTTTTTTTCCCAGCAGTGACTCGCGCCCGCGTGAGGTGGCAAGTTGGAAAGGCCGTGTTCCCTCGTGTCCATAGAAGGTAAGCTGTGTATTGCCAAAGCGCATCACGTCGCCATCGGTGAGCAGGCGTTCCTGCGCAGGTTGCTCGTTTACAAAGCAGTCGCCGTTGCCACGATCGTCTCGCAGGACATAACCACTGGCCGTAAATATGATGCTGGCCTGCTTGCGATGCACTGCTAGATCTTCGAGAAAGATGTCACAATCGCGGCTGCGCCCGATGGTGGTGCAATCCTTCCATATCTCCATGCGTCTGGTTCCCCGCGACCCTTGCGAAATGACAAGATAGGCGCTTGTGGGCTGTTCCGAAAAATCCTGTGGCTCCCGTGCCATACTCTTTCCCCTGTTCTATCCTTTACCTGCTCAGCTACTCCTGCGCTTTCTTCATATCTAACGCCTGTAAAACCTTTTCTGGCGTAATGGGCAGACTGCGTATGCGTATCCCTACTGCATCATACACCGCGTTAGCAACTGCCGGGGCCATGCAATTGATGGGAACCTCACCGGCTGACTTCGCGCCGAATGGACCCGTCTCTTCCGTGTCTTCAATCAGGAATGTGGTCATGGCGGGCATATCTAAGGTAGACATGACTTTGTAATCGACAAAACCAGCATTGCGCACCCTGCCCGCGTCGTCGAATTTCACTTCCTCGCTGAGCGCGTAGCCGAGCGCCATTGTTACCGCGCCCTCAACCTGTCCTGTTGCTAAAGCCGGGTTGATGGCTTTGCCCAAGTCGAGCGCGTTGACCGCCTTTGTGACGCGCACCTGGCCCGTTTCCGTATCGACTTCGACTTCTATAAATTGCGCGTAAAAAGGCGCGGGCGAATCATCCGCCCAGAAATCGCCTTTTGCCATGATCTGCTGGCGGTGCCTGCCGTATAGCGTCTCGTTAGCGATATCGGCGATGGTGAGAGAACTGCGCCCGCGTGGTGTATAAATTGCTCCATCGATGATGGACATATCTTCAACCGCGCAATCCAGCAGATCACCCGCCACATCGAGGATTTGCTGGCGCACTTTTTCAGCCGCGACCTTCACGCCGCCGCCACTGATATAGGTGGTGCTGGAAGCAAACGCGCCGTAATCAAAGACGCTGGAGTCGGTGTCGGAGGAATGCATGATGATCTTCTCCATGCCAACACCGAGGACTTCAGCCGCGATCTGACCCAGCACGGTATCGCTGCCCTGCCCAATATCGGTCGCGCCCGTCATCACATTGAACGAACCATCTTCATTGAGCTTGATGGACGCGCCCCCAATCTCAAAACCGAGTACGCCGCTGCCCTGCATAGCTATCGCCACACCGCGCCCGCGCCGTATGGGGTTGCCGTCGCCGCGTTCAAACGGTTCGTGCCAGCCAATGGCAGCAGCCCCCTTTTCGATACATTCTGGCAGCCCGCACGAGCGGAAGTGGCGTTTTGAGTGCCAGACGCCGTCGATTTCTTCTCCCTCGATGGGGTCCCAGTCGCCCTTCTGCACATGGTTCTTGCGCCGGAACGCTACCGGGTCCATATTGAGGCGGCGCGCGATTTCGTCAATATGTGACTCCAGCGCGAAAAAACCCTGTGGCGCGCCATAGCCGCGCATCGCTCCGGTTACAGGCAGATTGGTATAAACAGCCGTCGCTTCAAAATAGTATGCTTTGGCATGGTACAGGCACAGCGTTTTATGCCCTGTAGCGCGCGTGACGGTCAGGCTATGTGTGCCATAGGCGCCCGCGTTACCTAGCGATTGCATGGAGATAGCGACAAGCGTTCCATCACGCTTCACACCGCTGCGCATGGTGATAATCATGGGATGGCGCAAACGAGCAGAGGTAAACTCTTCCCGGCGCGTGTACTCGATACGCACGGGGCGGCGCGTCTTCATCGCCAGGGCCGCCGCAACGGGTTCCAGCAACATTTCCTGTTTGCCGCCAAACCCGCCGCCGACACGCGGCTTGACCACGCGCACACGGGAAACTGGCAGTTGCATGACGGCGGCAAGTTTGCGGCGCGTGAGATAGGGAACTTGCGTGCTGCTGACCACGATCAGGCGGTCGAAGCCGTCCATGTAGGCAACGCACACATGTGGCTCCAGCATGGCGTGCGCGATATGGGGAACGCGGTACTCGCCCTCGACGATGATGTCGGCTTCGCGCATGGCCGCGTCAAAATCGCCGTTGGTAATCACTTCATGCGCGGAGATATTATGCTCCGCGTCGTAAATATCACCCTGGTGTTGTCCGCTATTGGGGTGTGTCACATCGAGTTCATGCAACTGTGGCGCGCCATCACGCATAGCTTCGAGTGGATCAAATACGGCGGGTAATACTTCGTAATCGACTTCAATCAACTGGAGGGCGGCATCCGCGATAGCAGGCGTTTCGGCGGCCACAAAGGCGACCCAATCGCCAATATAGCGCACGCGACTATCCAGCACATACATATCATAAGGTGAAAGCTCAACATACGGCTGGCCCGCAGTGGTATGCGCGACGCGCGGCAGGTCATGATGTGTCAGCACAGCCCAGACGCCCGGCAGCGCTAATGCTTTGCTTGTATCAATGCTGAGAATGTTGGCGTGCGCATGGGGCGAGTGCAGAATGCGCGCATGGAGCATCCCCGGCTGCTCAAACTCAGCCGCGTAGACGGGCGCGCCCGTCACCAATGGACGCGCATCCACGCGCCGCTCTTTCTGGCCGACTACGCGCGTCCGGGACAATTGACGCGCGCGCTGGTGTTCGCTATTGGTGATGTTGCCCGCGCCGGGTTCGTTGTAATTGTTATCCATGAGGTTCATTATGCTGCAATAGTATCAAGAAGCCAGCGTGCTGTGGCTTCATCTGGGATAGTTGCAATCTGTCCAAGCAAAAGATCAAGCTTATCAGGTTTTGTAATCCGCGCGACCCTTTCTTGCGCAAGTTCTGCCAGTGGTGGAAAACGTCCTTGAACGATGGTCACAAAAGCTTTTTGTAAGCCTTTGGCTAACCCTTCTTCCAGCCCCTCTTCGCGCCCAATTTCGCGTCCCTCTTCACGTCCGATTTCCAGCCCTTCTTCGCGCCCCTCCCTCTTTTTCTTCTGCACGTAAGGGCTTTGTGCTAAAAAGTCGTCTACTTCATCCATTTTCTTT
>JBOGTO010000242.1:0-3578 GCA_050695155.1 Ktedonobacteraceae bacterium | reverse complement strand
CCCCCGCCCTACGGAATTGGTGCCTCACTAATTATTGAACGTTCATGTGAGCGTCAGTACCCATTAAACACCAGCCATTACGCCCCTTTTCACACCATCAATGACCATCTGCATCTGCTCTGTAGTCAATTCAGGATACATGGGCAGCGAAATAATGCGCTCGCACACTGCCTCCGTTACCGGCAACATGCCGCGTGTATAGCCGTAATGCTGGCACGCTGGCTGCAAGTGGATGGGCGTTGGATAGTGAATGCCGCTGCTGATGCCCTGTTTCGAGAGATACTGATGCATCTGGTCTCGCTCGCTTACCTGTACCACGTAGACGTAAAAAACGTGCGATGCGTCCGGGCGCACCGTTGGCACTGCTTCAACCACATCTCGTAACTGCTCACTGTAGACCCGCGCGTGAGCCTGGCGCTGCGCATTCCAGTTGTCCAGGTGCGCCATCTTCACATTCAAAATGGCGGCCTGTATCTCATCCATCCGCGCGTTCACTCCCAATATCTCGTGCTGGTAGCGCACACGCGAACCGTGATCGCGCAACATACGCAGCTTCTCCGCCAGTTCTGCATCGCTGGTGAGGCAGATGCCAGCTTCGCCATATGCCCCCAGATTCTTACTGCAATACAGACTGAAGCAGGCAATATCGCCGAAACCGCCTACACGCTTGCCCCTGTAAGTGGCTCCGTGCGCCTGGGAAGCGTCTTCGATGACACGCAGCCCATGCTCATGCGCAAAATCCAGAATGGGCTGCATATCTGCCGGATGCCCGTACAGGTGGACAGGAATAATTGCGCGCGTCCGCTCGCTCAACACCCCTTCAAGTTGTCGCCAGTCCATTGTATACGTATCCGGCTCAATATCGACAAAGACGGGCCTCGCTCCCACCTGCGCGATGGCCTCGACAGTGGCAATGAAGGAATGAGAGACCGTAATCACTTCATCGCCAGACCCGATATGACAGGCGCGCAGAGCCAGCGCGATAGCATCGGTTCCGTTAGAGACGCCGATGCCATAATCACAGCCGCAATAGCTGGCGAAACTCTGCTCGAATCGCTCATTTTGTGGGCCAAGAAGGAGGTGCATAGAATCCAGCACATCCTCTATAGCCTCCATCACTTCTGCCTTGATGCTCGAAAACTGCGCTTGCAGGTCATTCAACGGTATAAACATGGAAAAGACTTTGCTCCATTCTCCTTAAAATGCCGTGGGTGATTGCGAAAAAATGCCAGTGTACTTTACACATCCCATAGTAGCGTAATGCCCTGATGTATCAATTTGAGTATGATGGAAGGTTTATTTTGGTGAAACTCTTTCATCCTCTGTCCAGAAATAGACACCCCTTTACGCTTTGTCTGTCATACATGTACCTTGTCTACCTGGCTGGTCGTCAGGTATACTTGGAGCAGAACTGAGGAGTTTGCGCTTCTCAACGGTGTCCTGTTAGCATATTCGAGGTAATTCATGACCACAACGGTTCGCTCCAATACCCCTTTTTTATCCACTTTCCCAGGTCGCTACTATTATGATCCCGCTATTTTCCAGGAAGAACAGGAACATATTTTTGGCAACATGTGGTTCTATGTGGGTCGCGCGGATGCCCTGTCTGCGCCCGGCTTATATCGCGTGGTGACGGTCGCCAATGAAAGTATCATCGTCGCGCGCGATAAGGAGGGGCAACTACACGCCTTTTTCAATGTATGTCGTCATCGCGGCGCGCGTCTCTGCAATCAAGAAAGCGGGCAACTGAAAGGCTCCATTCAGTGCAAATACCACGCCTGGACGTATGCTCTGGACGGCAAGCTGATTGGCGCGCCCAACGTTATGAGCAATGAACAGTTCGACCGCATGGCCTTCGGCCTCTTGCCGGTTGCGCTGCATATCTGGGAAGGCTTGATCTTTCTCAATCTCGCTGACGACCCGCAGCCCTTTGAAGAGCAGTTGAATGATCCCAAAGTGCAGCAGTTTGGTGATATTTCGCCCTACGAGCGCTATCAAATAGGCAGGCTTAAAGTGGGCAGGTCGATCACATATGAGGTGCAGGCCAACTGGAAGCTCATCATCGAAAATACGCTTGAATGCTACCACTGCGGCCCCATGCACCCCGAATTGTGCGAACTGGTCCCCCTGTATCGCACGGGCAAAGTATTTGCCGATGAAGATTTCTCCGCCGGGGTCTTGTTGGGCGACCAGGTTGAAGCCTTCACTATCACCGGCAAAGCCAGCCGCCCGCCTCTACCCGGTCTTTTGCCGGAGGACACACGCCGCTACTATGGCCTCTTGTTCCTGCCCAATATGTTTATCAACTTATTGAGCGATCATGTGGTGGTCGATACTTTGCAGCCTCTGGGGCCAGAGCGCACCCTGGTCACTTCCGACTGGCTCTTCGATCCCGATGTAATGGCGCGGCCAGACTTCGACCCATCCGATGCCGTTGATCTGCTCGATCTCGTCAACAGGCAGGACTGGGTCGTCTGCGAGTTGACGCAAAAAAGCATGGCCTCGCGTGCCTACCGCAATGGCGGCAACTACGCCCCCGACGAACACCACATTCGCGGCTTCGTCGAGTATGTGCTGGAGAAATTAGGGCATTGAGCCAGTTCGATGCCCGTAGAGGTATTAGAGAAGTTTTGGCGCGCGGAGATACATCGTAGCCGTGTCCTCCCACGAGGTTCCTACCGCTTTAAGGCGTTCGGTTTCTTTAGCCGCGACATGCAACTCTTTGGCTTTGATGTACATTTGCCCGGCCTCCTCCAACTGATCGAGTTCTTCCAGCAGGAGGCCGAGATTGAAATAGTAGGTCGCTTCGTCCGGCTCGAGCTGGATCGCCTGCTCATAACTGCGTCGCGCCTGCTCATGATGTTGCATCTGAACCAGCAGGATCGCCAGGCTATTGTAAATCCGCGCCGCGCCCTGGTTGGGATTGAGTTGCAGCGCCTGCGTGTACGCAATAAGCGCCTCCTGGTAGCGTTGCGAATCGGTGAGGATATCGCCTTTGATCTGGTACAAAGTTGGCTCCTCGGGGTCAAACGCAAGAGCCTGTTCGCACGTCTCCATAGCTCGCTCATTGTACTGTAGCTTCATCAAGGCTTTCACCTTGACTACATAAGCTTCCACATGGCTGGCATTCAGATCAAGCGCGTGTTGACAGACGAGCAGCGCCTCTTCATCCCGTTCAAGTTGGTTGAGTACCTCGGCCAGCCAGACAAAAGCAAGGACATCCCGTGTGTTATATTGCAGAGCCTGCTTATAAGCTGACAGAGCTTCTTCATAACGCTTCTCTCGATAGTAATCGAAGCCGGTATTCATCCATCGCGTAAAAAGCTGAGCAGACGTTTCGGAACTATCTGTCGATGGTTGCATATATTTCCCCCATTTGGTAATCGTCATAACTATAACATCACATAAGCAATCTTACAAGCGGTACTATGTCAGGGCTTGTCCAGCTTGCGGGTGATTTGTAGCTCTTCCCTGGCATTTTTGAGGACGGAAGGCGACCGCCAGGGTCGCCTCTACTAAGACACGAAGTGGCACCCCAGGCCCGTTCTTAGTAGAGGCGACCCTGGCGGTCGCCTTCC
>JBOGTO010000241.1:0-10025 GCA_050695155.1 Ktedonobacteraceae bacterium | reverse complement strand
CTTTTTGATTGGCTCTGCTATTTATAGCGCCCCATATACTTGTTGATGTCGAATGTATTGGCTTGCTGCGTCATTTGATGAGCCGCTTCATCCATGGTGGTTCGATCATCCTGGTAGAAGAGGCCGACATAGGGCTTCTCGGTCTCCATTGAGAGTTCCATCGCTTTGAAACGGTTGTGTGTGTCATGCTCGGCGGGCATGGGCGCGACCGTTGTTTTCCAGGCGTCCATAGTGTTGTAGAACGTTGGACACGGGCTGAGAACGTGGATGAACGAAAACCCTTTGTGCTGGATGCCCTGTTCAATGAGCGCTGCCAGCTCTTTTGGCCGCGACGAAAAACCTCTTGCCACAAAGCTGACGTTCAGCGAAAGCGCGGTGGCGATGGGGTTGAACTGCGAGGCCAGCAGACCATAGGGGGTTGATTTGGTGGTGTGGCCGGTTGGCGAGGTGGGCGAGGTCTGTCCTTTGGTCAGGCCATAGATCTCGTTGTCCATGATTACCACCGTAATGTCGATGTTGCGCAGCGCGGCGTGAATGAGATGCCCCACGCCAATGCTGAACATATCGCCGTCACCACCTACAGCGAGTACTGTCAGGTCGGGACGCGCCATCTTCATGCCCTGGGCGATAGGTAGCGCGCGCCCGTGCAGGCTGTGGATACCGAACGTATGCACAAAGTGCGGCAGGCGGCTGGAGCAACCAATACCGGATACCACGACCGTTTCGTCGGGCGGCAGTTTCAAGACTGACAGGCTATTGTAGATGGCGTTGAGTACACCAAAATCTCCGCAGCCAGGACACCAGGTTGGTTTCACCTCGCTTTTATAATCTTTTGGCGTGAGAGTCAGGGTTGTTTGTGACACGATTAATTCGCCTCCTCAATTGCTTGCAGAATTTCGCCTGCGGTAAATGGTATGCCGCCAAATTTGTTGACACGAATAGCCTTGAGGCCATATTTCGCGCCGAGTAAATTGGCTAACTGACCAGAATAGTTACATTCTGGTACAATCACGGTTTTGACTGAGTTGATGAAATCCTGAATGGCGCGGTCTGGCAGGGGCGAAAGCACACGCGGATGCAAGGCCGCCACTTTGTACCCCTTTGCGCGGGCGCGATCAACGCCCTCCTGAATGGTACCCTCGGTCGAACCCCAGCCGATAAGGCCGATCGTGGCATCATCGTCACCGTAACGCTGCGGTTGAGGTAACTCATCGGCAGCAGTTGCCAGTTTCTGGAAGCGTTTCTGCATCATGGCGGTATGATCTGCTGGCTCATAGTCGGGATGCCCATGCACATCGTGTTCCAGGCCGGTTGCGACGTAGGACATCGCGCCATGTCCGGGCGATGAGGCCGGGGAGATGCCGCTGGCGGTGTAGGCATAGCGCGCGAAGTCATGCTCTTCAACGACGCTTGCCACATGTCCATTGCCATTGCTCGACGCGCCATTTGCGCCGTTGTGAGCAGCGTGAAGCACACGTCTAACGCTTTCTATAGGCTCGAATTTGCTGCGATCAACGCTCTCCACGCGCGCGGTAAGCGATTGGTCGGTCAGGAAGATGACGGGTACCTGGTAGCGTTCGGCCATGTTGAATGCCTGCACCATCAGGGTGTAGCAGTCGGCAACATCCGCCGGGGCGACGACGATACGCGGGGTATCGCCGTGTCCAGTGTGGAGAGCGAAGCTCAGGTCGGATTGCTCCATCTTGGTCGGCATTCCGGTACTGGGGCCGGCGCGCTGGGCATCGACGATGACGGCTGGCAGCTCGGCCATCGATGCGTAGCCAATGGCCTCGCTCATCAGCGCGAAACCGGGGCCAGAGGTGGCGGTCATAGCGCGCGCGCCGCCGAACGATGCGCCCAGCACAGAAGTCATAGCAGCGATCTCGTCTTCGGCTTGCAAGAAGGTGCCGCCGATTTGTGGCAGCTCTTTCGCCAGTCCCTCCATGATGTCGCTAGCCGGGGTGATGGGATAGCCAGCGAAGAAATCGCAATGCGCCATCAATGCTCCGGCCACCACTGCTTGGTTGCCGTTCAGCACCACGCGGTCGGCCTTTTCGACGGCTCCCAACTGGTAGGCATCGCGTTTGGTCAACTGCTCGGTGACGTACTTTTTAGAGACCTCCAGCGCCAGCATGTTCTTTTCCATCAGGATGGGATTGGCTTTGCGCGATTTGGAGAGCTTAGACTCCACCACCTGGGTAATGGCTTCCAGAGGCGGACCAAATAGCCCGGAGATGGCACCCATCATGACCATATTCTTGGTCTGGAAAAGCTGCACTTCTTTGCGCGCAATATCGTTGAATGGAATGGGGTAGGTGATAAAATCGCCGCTATCGGGCGTGAAATCGGATGGGTCATAGATCAGCACACCGCCGTGCCGCAATTCGCCGACGTTGCGATCAAACGCTTCTCTGTTCAAACAGATCAGCACGTCGGCATAGTCGCCCATCGACTTAACCGGTTTATCGCTGATACGCACTTGAAACATACAAGGCCCACCGAGAATTTCGGCGGGGAAGGTGCGGAAGGTATACACATGGTATCCCCACCGCGCGGCAGCCAGGGCCAGAATATCGCCACCTGAAATGGTTCCCTCGCCCGATTCGCCGCCAATCCTAATCGTTACTTCATTCTCCATCGAATGCTCCCTGGAAAAAATGTGTGACCGCGCCATTGTCCAACATATGGCGCGGCCCCGTAGTTGCGGGTGTTTCTCATTTGTTTTCTAATTGAACGAACACCTCTTGAAATCTTGCCAAGAAAAGCCACGTATCTATGCCTTCGTTGCGTCTCTGTTCTCAGGCGTCCCCGATGGCACGTACTCTTCGCGCGCGAAACGGGAGGAACAGAACTTCTCGTATAACTCCCAACATTATATCACACTTCGCCAGAGATAAAACATCTGAACTTACGAATTTTATGCAATTCCGGGAGAGCTTTTGTGCATAGCGGTAGGAATTCATGAGGACCAGCAAATCTGAAACCTGGAATGCAGCCTGATTCCTCATAAATAAAGATTGGCGTCTTTAAGAGATAAATAGCTCTGTTACTGCCCGGAGGTAGCTGGCTTTTCCATGCTACAATATATTTTATGGAAATTGCTTCTCAAGCATACGTGAATAGTCGAGTTTTGCATAGGAAGCGAAAGGAAGGTGTCTTCGGGAGAAGAGAGCAGCATGATAAGAAAGTTCTTGATTATTCTTGCGGCTGTGCTGGTCGGTAGCATCTTGCTCGCGGCATGTAAGATTCAGATTGGTGGAACAACGCCCCGGGCGGGGCCACCTCCATCGCCCGTCGCGTTCCACTCAGGAAGCGTACTTGGCATCTCTGGAAACGCTCCCACCACCAGTTCTTATCCAGGTATTCCCTGGGTGCGCCTGGGCTATACAACATGTGGCTCTAATTTGAGCGGTCAAGTTCTCAAGGACACCATTGGCATCTACCATAGTCAAGGTATGCGTGTCTTGCTCACCTATTGTCAGACCAGTGGCGATAGTCTCTTTGCTACGAATCCATTGAACGATGTAGCGCAAGCAGGAGCAGATGCGGTGCAATGTGGCAACGAGCAGATGAAGCAGAGTACTACTACCCTGTATGTCACTCCAGAGCGCTTTGCCAGGTTTTATGATCTTTGCCAGAGTGCTGTCCATGCGGTAAATCCTGCTATCCCTGTTATTCTGGGAGCCATGGATCCGCTCGTGGTTCCTGACGACGGTGCAAAATTGATGAATCAGGTTCATTACCTCGATGCGATGCAGTCTGCTATGAACTCTTCGGTGCAGCCGGGCGGCAATTGGAACTGGCGCTCACAGGTCCTGGGTCTCATCGATAGCTGGCACAATGGCTATCCCGACGCGGGTACGAACAATCTATATCAGCAGTATGTCTTCTGGGCGCAGCAGCTCCATGTTAATAACACTGGTGGTGATTTAGGCAAACACCTCTGGGTGGTCGAGGGTACGGGTTGTGTCAACGGCTGTGGCATTGATGCCAGCAATCCGCGTGAAGTGGCTATCTCGCATATTATAACGCTGATTACCGACGTGCAGACGACGATAAAGTATGGTGTGCCTTTCTTTTACTTTAGTGGCGCGGACTTCTACAATGCTCAATACGGCTGGATATTTGGCGTTCTCGATGTGAATGGTCATCCTAAACCGCTGCGCCAGGATCTCCAGATGGGTGCAGTCAAGCTGACGATGTCCTGCTCCTCTGGAAAAATCGTGGTGGCCGATCAAGAGCAGTTGCTGGCAAAGCTTTACAGCGATTGCACGTTGTCGGCTGGCTATACCAGTACGCTAGAAAGCTGAAATGGCCCCATTCATTATTCATTGATGACTGTAACATAACAAAGATGTCTTGTTCGACAGTGCTGAGGGCCGGTGTATAGCCCGATTTTCTTATGCGCCAGTAAGTACTCACCGAAAATCAAAAAAAGTCTTCCCAAGTGAGGGGAGATATGTTACAATACGTCCCACGAGGGCCCATAGCTCAGTGGTTAGAGCAGCTTGCTCATAACGAGTTGGTCGCTGGTTCGATCCCAGCTGGGCCCATTTATGATTCGTAGTCCTTTGCCCAGAACGTATTTTTTTCTTGATTGTTTTTCCGTATCGTCAATCGAAGGACACCGCTCGTAGTACCTACCTGATCTACTGGAACGAGATAGACTTTGTTCAGTGTTTCATTGTATATAGCAAAATAATCACATTGCCCCCGGTAATTTCGTGACTGCTTATTCTTCCCTGTAACGTTCCGAATAGAAGTGCTAAACCTGATTGCCGTGCTTTCTTCATCAATTCGTCCCGTTTTACATTGGATACGCCAGAAATGTCCACCGGCATCCTCTATGACGAGATCATATCTTTGGTTCCCTCCATATGGGATGAGGACTACATAGCCAAGTTGTAAGAACCGGGTAATAATTGCAGATTCACTGATCTCGCCGATCCTGTTAGTATCTCGCCGGACCCCTCCAAGTAGCACCATTTGCTTCTCCTCTATAACTCGTAATCCTGCGCCCATCGCACTTTCTTAACCTGATTGTTCTTTGCAGGTGCTAATCGGAGATTCGCTCTGGTAGTGCCGACTTGATCCACTGGAACGAAGTAGATCTTATGGAGTTCCTCACAATAGGCAGCGAAATAATCACATTGTCCTCGATAATGTCGCCATTGCTTGGTCTTCAATGCGTAGTTGTGATTTGCCGTGTCGAATGCAACTACCGTGCCATTGGCTTCTACTCGAGCCGTTTTACATTGCACGCGCCAGAATTGGCTATTTGCATCTTCGATAAGCAGATCATACCGCTGGTTCCCTCCATAAACTGTAAGAACAACATAACCGATTTGCAGGAATCGGGCGATTATGGCTGCCTCGCTGATGTCGCCTATGGTATTAGTAGTGCGCTTGCTGTTATTGGGTAGCCCCATTTGCTTCTCCTTTCCATTTTGCTTCCAGGTAGAAATTAAACGTTCTTTAGCAATTGCTTGAAATATTTGATTGCTTTCAGATATATTTTAGCACATTTATTTATCTTTTACAATATTTGGCAATACTTAGATGTATGTTAATTGACTGGACAAGCTATTCATAGTACAATGCTTGAAACTCAGTTTTTAGGAGATTGTTGTATGCCGCAGGATGGTAACTGGCTTACTACAGAGGAAATAGCCAAAGACCTGAAGGTAAATGTCAATACTGTTCGGAGGTGGATACAATCAGGCGAACTCGTGGCGTTAGACGTAGGTGGAGAGTACCGTGTTTCGCGTGAAGACTACGAGGACTTTATACAGCGTAGGAAGACTGACAAACGAAAGCCTTAATGGTGCTGATTAAAAGTAGCTGTATCCTTTTTCTTTGAAAAATTTTGAAACTGCAGAAACAAACTCTTGACCAGCAATATCAGTGTTTTCGGTTATAGATTTTTCGTAAGCCATGAAATCCTTTTTCAACGGTGTAAGATATAGATCTACCAGGAGCTCTATTTCCTGCAACGTGTTATATATTCCTTCTTGTATATGTTTACCCCTGTCGAATTTTGATTCTGGATCTAAACCGATTTCGGCGTAATTATCATCTAAGGCGGCATACAATTGATTTGCTTTCTGAACTTGTCTATATATTTTGTCCACCATTGCTCTGATTTCTTTTCGCTTTTCGTTTCTACTTGACATCCATTGAACGAAAACTCCCCCAAATATTGTAAGTCCCCCACCAAGTAAGACCGATAGCAACGTTATTACACTAGACCAGAACATTAGAAATAGCTCCTCCAGTTGTTATTTCTTTATTTATTATAGCACTCTGATGGTTATGTACTGCTATCGATTTTCCCGGAACCGTTTTACATTTTTGTGTTCTATAATCTCCATAGAGGCATTAACTACTTATCTCGTCAGGTCCAATTGTAGCGTAGGATTGATGAATATCTACCTTATTTGAGTGTTCTTTTCCGAGTAGTTGTATAAACTGATTTCTCAAATGATTTCATAGCAAGCGATCTATGTTTCCATGGACACCTGCCTTCCAAACAAGTCATCATTGCTTAGCGAGTTAATTATAGAACAGACCCACGAAGTGAAGCGGGGAGTACAGCCCACACGCATGCGCTCTCCGCTTCGTGTTTCGTGGCTCAGCTCACAATAGTCACGATCAGGATGCCTTCGGGTTGGGGGAGATAGCCGCCGTAGTGCCACAGGAGCGAGTCGTTGGTGGCGCTGTAGACATAGACGCTGGAACCTCGCCCAGAGACGTAGATGACACCAGCTTGCGCATAACTCCTATAAACTCAGCATGACTTATCTCTCACTTTTATGTGCTGAAAGGCGTATTTTGCTACACTTTTCTGTATACGAATGTGTTTGTATAAACGTGTAGTAAATACCTGAGTTTCTACTTGAGTTTCGCTGAGGAGGTTTTGCTTAATGCCAGAAGACGTTACTTCTACCGCGACGGTTATTACTCCTGCCTCATCACGTATGACGAAGCCGTATAGCTCACTCGATGCCGATATCATCATCAAGAATGCGCCCGACCCCGTATTCGTCTCCGACCTGGAAGGCAAGATACTCACTGCTAATGATGCCGTCTATGAACTGCTCGGTTTTCGGACGGATGAAGTGCTGGAGCAGTCGCTTTCGCGCTTTATCAGCCCTGAAGAGACGCGCGAATTTACTGCGGCCTTACGCGAGGTGATCGAGCGCGGCGCAACACGCAATGCGCGTCTCAACCCGCGCAGTTCATCGGGCGAGGTTATTCCCACGACCCTCAATGCGTCGGCGCTGCGCGACACGGATGGCAAGGTGATTGGCGCAATCGGCATCCTACGCGATATGCGCGAACTGGACAAGGCGCGCGCCTACGCCGATAGCCTGATTAAGAACGCGCCCGACCCGGTCTTCGTCTCTGACCTGGAAGCCAAGATTCTTACCGCCAACGACGCCGTGTACGAACTGCTTGGCTTCCGGCCAGACGAAGTGCTGGAACAATCGCTTTCGCGTTTTATTAGCAGCCAGGAAACCAGTGAGTTCCTGGCTGCTTTACGCGAGGTGATTGATCGTGGCGTGACACGCAACGCGCGCCTCAACCCGCGCAGCGCTTCCGGTGAGGTCATCGCAACCAGCTTGAATGCGTCGGCGTTACGTGATACGGATGGCAAGGTGATTGGCGCGATTGGTATCCTGCGCGATATGCGCGAACTGGATAAGGCGCTGGCCTATTCGGATAACTTGATTAAGAACGCGCCCGACCCGGTGTTCGTTTCCGACCTCGAGGGCAAGATCATACAGGCCAACGATGCCGTCTATGAACTGCTTGGCTTCCGCCCCGATGAAGTGCTGGAGCAGTCGCTGTCGCGTTTTATCAGCCCTGAGGAGACACGCGAGTTTCTGGCAGCTCTACGCGAAGTGATCGAGCGCGGCGCCACGCGCAATGCGCGTCTCAATCCACGCAGCGCCTCCGGTGAAGTTATTCCTACGACCCTCAATGCTTCTGCCTTGCGTGATACGGAGGGCAGGGTGATCGGCGCGATTGGCATCCTGCGCGATATGCGTGCCTATGAGAAGGTCGTGCGCGATTTGCAAGAATCGAAGTCCGAATTGCAGGAGAAGATTCTCGACCTGGAAAAGTTTGAAGAGGTGGTGGTCGGACGCGAACTAAAAATGATCGCGCTGGAAAAAGAGGTGGAGAATTTGAAGCGTGAGTTAGATAAAGCGCGCCGGGGTCATGCGTGATGAATGATCTGGCAGAATATATGACGCAGGTTATCGTAGAAGAGGAGATGGACCTGGAAACGGCCAGACGCGAAAATAAAAGGCTGGTCGAGCAGAATCGCGCGCTGGAATTGCGTTTGCATAAAAGCGAGGAACGCCGCCGCGCCTTTATCCATATCTTGAGCGATCTGAATGCCGTCAATCGCAAACTGGCCGACCAGCGCAAGGCTATGATCCATATTCTGGCCGACTACGAACAGGATCGCAGCCGCCTGGAAGGGCAGACGGAACGCCTGCATAATTCGCGGCGCGCGCTGATGCATATCCTGCAAGACTCGCATCGTTCCAATCAGCGTCTGGAGAATAGCCGTAAAGCCATGATCCATATTATGAGCGATCTGCGCGAGACGACGGAGGCCGTGCAGCGCCGCGAACAGGAGTTGCGCGAAAAGCAAGAACAGCTTGTGCAGGCAGGGAAATTAGCCACGTTGGGCGAATTGACGACCGGCATCGCCCATGAACTCAATAACCCGCTCAACAATATCGGTTTATTCGTGGGTAATGCCGTCGATCTGATACAACTGGGAACGGCGGATACCGATCCGCAGCGCATTCTACACGAGCTTAACAGCGCTGCGCAGCAGGTACGTAAAGCGACCGAAATTATCTCGCACCTGCGCACCTTTGGCCGCGCCGCTGCGGTCAGCTTTGATCCGGTGAACATGCAGGAGGTAGTTGAACGCGCGATTTCGCTCGTGCGAGAACAAATGCGCCTGCGCCAGATCGAGGTGCGGATATTCTTTCCCGATGAAGAGGTGATTGTGATTGGTAACGACATCCAACTGGAACAGGTGGTGATTAACCTCTTGACCAATGCGCGTGATGCACTCACGAACGCGGCGCAAAAAGTGATTACCATCACCTGTACGATAGAGCCAGAAAGTGTAGAGTTGCGCGTGCGCGATACGGGTCCAGGCATTCCTCCAGATTTTGAGCAGCGTATCTTTGACCCATTTTTTACGACAAAAGAGGTTGGGGCGGGAACAGGTCTGGGTCTCTCTATTACGTATGGCATTATCAAAGATCATCAGGGTACCATCGCGGTCGAAAACCATCCTGGTGAGGGCGCTCACTTCTTGATCCAACTGCCGCGAACACGTCCAGACTAGCAAGGAGCCATAGCTATATGACTACGCATGATATACCCTATATCCTGATCGTTGATGATGATACGGCCTTACTGGAGGCGCTCCCTGAAGCATTGTCGCTCCGCCTGACCGCCGTTCAGGTAGATACTTCAGATTCGGCCACGGATGCGCTCAAGCAGATTGGGGAAAACGACTATGATGCTATCGTGAGCGATATAAAGATGCCCGGTATGGATGGCCTGGCGTTGCTGGCGAAGATTCAAGAGCTACGGCCAGAGACGCCGACGCTGCTGATTACGGGTCACGGTGAGCATGACCTGGCTGTTCAGGCGTTGAGAGGCGGCGCATACGATTTCATTCAGAAACCAATTGATCGCGACTACTTGATCGCAGCGTTGAATCGCGCGATTCAAACACGCCGTATGCGTCACCAATTAACGGATCAACAGCGCGCGTTGGAACTACATGCTCTGTCTCTCGAACGGATCGTTGAAAATCGCACGCGCGAGCTTGTGGCAGCCAACGCTTCCAAAGATACGTTTCTCAGCATGATTGCGCATGAACTCAAGACGCCGATCACTACGCTCAAAGGGCGCACACAGTTGCTCCAGCGACGGGCTGCGCGGGAAGAGATGGACGAAGTGGTGAGCCTGGGACTGAAAGATAT
>JBOGTO010000240.1:0-9771 GCA_050695155.1 Ktedonobacteraceae bacterium | reverse complement strand
GTCCATCGTGGTCTTAGTAGAGGCGACCCTGGCGGTCGCCTTGCCTCTTTCCTCGACTTGTAAATCACCCTGGAGCATCCAAAAAGGACATCCACAGGCAGTGTCCTTTTTGGATGCGCAAAAGCTGCAAATTAGATTGCGGTGGATTTGGCGGCTTTTTCGACGCTTCTCTTCAGCTCGGTGGGGTTAGCGCCAAGTACGCGATCAACTTCTTTGCCGTTCATGAAGACGATCATGGTCGGGATGGCCTGGATGCCATAGGTCATAGGCGTGCGCTCATTCTGGTCGGTATCCATTTTAGCGAAGGCGACTTTTCCTTTGTATTCGTCGCTCAGCTTCTCATAAATGGGGGCGATGGCGCGGCAAGGAGGACACCAGGTGGCCCAGAAGTCTACGACAACGGGAATATCAGACTTGAGTACCCTTGCCTCGAAATCCTTATCTTCTACATGAAACAGATTCTCATGGTCTGCCATTATGTTTTACACTCACTTTCATGATGGAATTACTGATTGGTAACGTCACTACTACTCTGAACAACACGGCTGACGCCGCATTTATTCCTCTACCAGTTGCCTATTTTTAACTATTCCTCCTGCCTCCCTGGAGGATGGTCAAGATTTCCAGGATATAGAGGAACAGGTTCAATACAGTGATAAAGATGGAGACGGTCAACCCGACGGCATTGGGCATAGTGTCAGCCATGTATTTAGCGCGTTGTACATAGAACAGGAGATAGGCTGAGAAAAGGCCCACACCCGCTACACAGATCAGGAAGATGAAGAACGTGCTATGGAAAAAGATGCTCACCAGGCTGGCGACCAGCAACAAGATCAAGCCCAGGAAAAGCTTACTGCCCAGGCCGGAGAAATCGCGTTTAGTAGTCCAGGCGTAGGCAGCCAGGCCAAACGATGTCACGGCTGTAATCAGGAAAGCCTCGCCCAGGATGTTGCCGTAGCCTACAGCCAGGTACAGTGCGATGAGCGGCGCAAGCCCCAACCCTTCAAGGAAGGTGAAGAGATAGAGCAGGAATATATTGAGGCCCGGTTTGTTGATGGCAAAGTTAAGGGCGATCAGTACAATAAAGCCGCCGATGAAAACAATGAAGGTTGCATTATACGGCAGCGCTATGGCAATGCCGGTAATGGCACCAATGAAGGCGAAAAGGAACGAGAAAGCGAGCAAGCCCATGACTTTGGTAATCAAGCTGCTGGCCGTTTCGGTATTTACATATCCTGGGGCGACTGGCTCGTATTGATAGCGGGAGGAGAAGGCACCACGCCTGCCACCGAATCCACCGCGATTATAACCGCCACCGCCGAAAGGGCTATTATTTCCTGCATTAAACATGGCAAACCTCGTGAATGAGTATTCTTCAACGCTTGTATTGAAGAGAACGCTCGTTAGTATTTTATACTAGTATTACGTATGAGCCTGCCCTGTGTTGCAGGCTCTCACGTCCTATTATACCATGCTATTTTTTCCTGGGCCGTCCTCTGTTGGGAGGTTCGACGGGAGGATCAACGCTGGTCAGAGTGACTTCGGGCAGATCAACGATATTAGTGATGTCACAGCGCGGATGGTTGTTATCCGCGTGCCAGTAGAGCGAACTACCGGCAGGTTTGACCATGCGGCCACCACAACGCGGACAACGGCGCGGTTCAAGTTCCCCCTGACTCTGTGTCATGATTGTTCCCTTTCAGAAACAGGAATCGAAGCGAGCTACATGACACTCCAGACGCCACAAATTTCGCAAAAAGCGATGCCTACTTCTCCAAAGGTCTTGCTGCGTGTAGTCCAGCGATCATACGCAATGGCGATCGAGCCGCAATTCCAGCAGCGCGCGCGGCCGCCGGCTTTGCTTTCCTCGGCCAGTTGATGCAGGAGCTTGCCACGCGCCTCATCCGATCCGGTATAACCGGGGTTGTAAGCGAGGTGAAGCAGGTTGCCCAACGGCAAAGAAATTTCGCGCGCGGGCGGTTGTAAGCCCGGCTGCGGTGTGGTCGGGGCCAGCGGCGGCATAGATGTTGGTGGCGGCTGGGGCGGGCGACGGAAGAGTTCGCCTCGCGCCGTGCGGCGACCGCTCTCAATATGAGGCGGGGACGGATGCTCTGTTCGATCACCATTCGCCATCGACGGATTTGCAAAACGGGGCGGCGGTGGAGCATCCTCTACCCGCTCAGGGACTGAAGGAGCAGCAGGCGGAGCCTCGCTTTCTGCTGGCGTAGGAGAAGCTGGCTCTACTGGAAGTGGCTCCCCGGCCTGCGCGGCGGAATCCGCCACGTGATTATTGTTGTTTTCAGGCTGGTCAGGTGGGTTAGCTCGTTTGCGACGTGTTATTGGCATAGGAGGTTGCTCCCTCAATCATAATGGGTACACAACATTCGCGTAGAATTATATCACATTAACTCTTGAAAAAATCCGCGTTAATCTTGATATACTGCTTCCACTCTTCGGGTGTTGCTGACTCTTCAAAAATGGCGGTAACGGGGCAAGCAGGCTCACATGCGCCGCAGTCAATACACTCTTCGGGATTGATGTACAACATCTCAGCCTCGTCAAACCCTTCTTCACTTTGGGTGGGATGGATGCAATCGACAGGGCAAACATCGACACAAGAAGCGTCTTTTACACCGATACACGGCTGAGTAATTACATAGGTCATGGTTGGAATATCCTCCTCCTGGCTCGCTACGCACGAAATGAAAGACATAGCGGCTAGTTAGCTAGTTTTTTTGCTGGCAGAGTTGATGCTATCAGCCACGTTCAGTATAGTGGGTTGTACACGCATTGTCAATTATTTTGAGGTCACAAAAGGGCGATGTACAAGCCGGGTGAAGGCAGTAAGGCATGGGGAGGCGGCAAGGCGACCGCAAAGGGAGGCGGCAAGGCGACCGCAAAGGGTCGCCTCTACTATGAACGAGCCTGGCAAGTCGTTTCGTGGTCATAGTAGAGGCGACCCTTGCGGTCGCTTGCTTCACACCGCGACTTTCAAAAAAGCCCTGATGTCACAAAAAGTCATGCTAGTTGCGTGATAGTCATGTTGGAAAAGGCGACTTCGACATTGTTTTCTTCGACGCTGAGGCCAACTTCACCCGTCTTGAATGGCGCGGATAAGGGGTCTTTGAAGGCTTTATGAACGAGAGCGCCGTTGACGCTGAAGGTAAATGAGTTGGCGCTGATCGTGGCGCTGATGGTATTACTTTGCCCCTCAGCCGTATTGAGCGAAGTCACAGCCCCATTCCCCAGATAATGATACGATCCGTCGAAACGCGAAAAGGCGTACTGACCATTAAAGGGGCAGATTTCAAACAGGTAATAATGCGACTGATCTAGCGCGGAACGTAAAACCACTCCGTAAAAATCGCCATTATCACGGGGGCCAGCAATTTGATTCGCAGTGACGGTAAGGTGGAAGTTGGCAAACTGATTGCTGCCATCTAAAGCGATAGCCAGCGTCTGCGTAGATTTATTGACGATGTGATAGCGGCCAGTGTGATCGAAAAAGAAGGTGCTACTGGAAAGCCACGCGCTTTGATTACCTGCCAGGGCGTCGCCGCTTGATACCGCAGGAGTTCCTGGAACCTTTGAGCCGGCATGAATGGTTGCATTGAGAATGAAACCGATAGTGATGGCGGCGATCACCAGGACACTTAGCACCAGCAAGAGCAGTGTGGTACGCGAACGCAGCGCGGGCCGGGCAGAGAGCGGTTTCACGCGCACTTCGGGTTCTAACAGCGGGGTGTTACCATTCTCGCGCGCTTTGCCCATCAACTTTTTGTTGGGAGCGCGATTGATGAATGCTACTCTGTCGATGTTACCGGCGTGGGACACCGCTTCGGAGAAAGCGTCGCTGAAGGCGCAGGCGGTCTGGTAGCGTTCTTCGGGCCACTTGGCGAGGGCGGTGCCGATGACTTCATCTATGCGCGGGGTCACATCGGCGCGTTGCAGTCCCAGCAGCGGGGGTTTTTCATGCACATGCATAAGCGCCATAGCAATAGAGGAGTCTGATTTGAAAGGCGGCTCGCCCGCCAGCAGAAAGAAGAGGGTGACGGCCAGCGAATAGATATCGGACCTGCCATCGAGCGGTTCGCCGAGCGCCTGTTCGGGGGAGATATAGTCAGGGGTACCCATTAAGACCTCCGGCGACTTCATGGATTGCTGCGCGGTTAAAGAGGTACCCTCCAACAGGCGCACGATGCCAAAATCGGAGAGTACAACCTGCCCATTGTCGTCTAAGAGGATATTGGCCGGTTTGACATCACAATGCACGCAGCCGCACTGGTGCGCATAATCGAGCGCCCCGGCGATCTGTCTCAGATAAGATTGCGCCACGCGCAATGAGAGAGGACCCTCGCGTTTGACGTAATCGGAGAGCGTACCGCCGGGCAAATAAGGCATGATGATATAGGGAAGCCCCTGGTGTTCGCCGTAGGAATAGACTGAGAGAATATGAGGATGATTCAGGTCGCTGGCTGCCCGCGCCTCGCGTAGAAAGCGACGATAAAAGCCCTTTTGCGCCTGCGCGTCCATCGTGGAACGCGACAAAAAAACCTTTATAGCCACCTTCTGTGCCGAAGTACGCGGCTGCGCCAGGAATACGGCGCTCGAACCGCCATACCCGATCACTTTCTCGAGGAGGCAATCGCCGATCTCTTTCCCTAACAGGTGCTGTCCCCTGGTTGTAGACACGCCAAACTCCCATCCATGCTCTCCCACCGAGAGCAAGTTAGCAAGATGCCTGGGACACAATGAAACGCGGATGCACAGCAGTAACCGCGTTTCATTGTATCAAGAAAAAAAGCGCAGTGTCAATAATTTTGGGCTGTTGAGTTTAAATGGTGAAATGGCCGTCGCGCATGATGACCTGACCATCGACTTCGATAGTACATTCACTGGGAATGACATCGACGTGGATTTTCGCGTTCCAATCCGCGCCAGTAAATTCTGGATAGGGATTGCCGAAGGCCACATGCAGTCCGGGCATTTTTTCATCCTGTAAGAGATTGCCGCTTAACCGCGTGAGGCTGGTCAGCGTGCCGATGGCAAACTCTCCGGCGCGGTTGCCGTTGGGGGTCGAGAAGAGGTAGCCGCGCACATCTTCCACGATAGCGGCGTTTTCGCCGCTTACGTTGGTGATATAACCATCTTTGACGGTCAGGGTGATGGGCTGTTTCAATACGCCATATTTGCTGGAGAAAAAGTCGCCCAACACGTCGCATACCAGCACGCCATCGACGGTCGCGGGCGCGGTGAAGACTTCGCCTTCGGGCAGGTTGCCCCATTTGCCAGCTTCGTGATAGCGCCCGTGACAGGGAATCCACTTCCAGTCCTTATTAAAGGTGGCGGTGACATCGCTGCCTTTGGCGGAGGTGACGTGGATGGTTTTCGCGTTGCGCACGAGGTCATAGACCTGGTTGGTGATGCTGAAGACTTCGTCGTAATCGGCGCACATGCCCTCCATCATAACTTCGTCATCGATGCCGATCATGTGGCCGTGCCGCACATGCAATTCGTTGACCAGGAACGGCAACATGGGCAGGCGGAAGGTGATTTCGCCGGGTTTGGCGGTGGCAATGTAAAAGCTGACGGTAGGACGGGCATTGATTAAATCGCTGCGCAGATCTTCCGAGAAGACGGTTAAGGGGCGTTCGCCATAATGTTCGAGGAAGCGAACGGTGACATCGGCGTGCCGCTCAAGGGCGGCCATAGCCACGCGCCGCGCGAGATGTTCGCGCTCAAAATCGGTGATAATGAAGACGCGGTCGGAGGCGTTGACCCCCATGCAGCTAACGGCGTTATGCGCGCCCATCTGCAAGCGCTCTTCAGTTGTCATGCTGGCAATGTCCAGCTTCTCCCTGCCTGGCAGGGTACTACTTGTCTGACCTGACATAACAAGACTCCTGTAATAGATGGTATTTTAATAATAGTGTGGATAGTATGAATATCCGCGCTTATAAGACAACATGATAAAGAATTGACAACAATTGCGACGATTTTATAGAAGAATCGTAACGGGATTGTGCCTTGATTACTATGAAGTTTCCTCACACCTGACGCCCACAAGGGGCGTCACTACATTTCACCTGCGCCTCTCCTCCCCTCCTTTCACCAGTAGGTTTTTTGAAATGTGCCGGTCTCGCCTGTCATTCCTCGCAGGCGACGCCTGGGGAGGTCTGGAAGAATCTCTCGTTAGCCCCAGCAGAGATTCTTCGCTGCGCTCAGAATGACACCTCCCACTCTGCTGATGTTTTTCCAAAAAACCTACGAGTGAAAGGCGCCTCTCCTCCCCTCCACCTCGCCTTGCAAGAAATGCGGCGGAGGAGAGGAGGGTGGTTTTCTCAGATGTAGGGATGCCCCTTGTGAGCATCCGGCTCTCGTTCTTTAACAAGTATAACGGTTCAGTGCAAGCTTTTATTCGACAACCGGGAGTTTTTGGATGGGATTAGCGGGTGTGGTTGGCTCTGTACAGGCGCGGTTGTATGGGCTACACTGGCATTATGCAGTTAAATTTGCAATTTAGGCGTCAAATTCTGACGAATTTTTTCGAGGAGCGTATTGTTATGTCTGATGCGAACAGCAGTGGGTTGTATCGTTCGATTCATGCGCAGCCGGGGGCGGTGCGCGAGTTGCTGGCCGATTGGGATGGACCATCGCGCGCGGCTGAACTGATGGCGCAAACGGGGCGTATTTTTCTGGCGGGGATCGGTACCAGTTTTCACGCGGCGACGGTGGGAGAATACTTGCTGCGCTATGCCGGAGCGGATGCGTGGGCGGTACGCTCCTTCGAGTTTGTGCATTATCCGCGACCATTACGCGCGGATGATGGGGTGATTGTGGTGAGTCACCGGGGCAGTAAGTTGCATGGGAACCTGGCTTTGCAGCGCGCGCTATCGAGCGGGGTGCGCACGGTGGGCATTACCGGGCGCGGCTCGAAGATGCAGGGCGACCTTATCATTATCCCAACGGTCGAGCAAGAAGTATCATCGACACATTCTATTAGTTACGTAACGGCGATGACGCGCCTGGCACAGATTGCGGCGCGGCTGGCCGCGCTCAACGGGCGAACTTCCGAGGCGCGGGCGTTGGAGCAGGGATTGGCGCAGCTACCGACGATAATGGAAGATATACTGGCGCGCGAAGATGAGGTGCGGCAGGTAGCTCACGAGGCTATGGCGCATGAGCGGCGGTTGTTCTACATGGGTGCAGGGCCAAACTCGATCACGGGGCCAGAAGGCGCGCTCAAGGCCAAAGAAGCCGCGTATGTGACGGCGGAGGGCTTTGAACTGGAGCAGGCTATTCATGGGCCACAGGTGGATTTCGAGACGCAAGACGTGGTAATCCCGATTTGTGTGCGCGGCGCTGCTCAATCGCGTATAGCTGATCTACTGCTGGCGTTGAGCGAAATTGGTTCGCGCATCTGGTTGATTGGCGAGGCTCCTACAGAGGAAACGGCGGCGCTGTTCGATGGCGATAAATGGAGGCTTTTTGCGATCAAGTATAACGCTGATCTGCCAGAGGAATTGACGCCCTTGCTGACAGTGTTGCCCCTGCAATTGCTGGCCGATTTTGTGGCGACGGAGCGAGGCACCAATGCCGATAGCTTCCGCGCCGATCAAGCGGCTTACAAAAATGCAGGGCTGCGCTTCAAGATTTAAGTGGTCCAAGTGAGAGATGGCATGGCTGCCAGCTTCGGGATTTCTGGTCAGAGCGACTTTTTGCTTTCAGAGTAGTGACCGTTTTGCCTGGCTCGCGTCTGCAAATTCTGTTCGTTGCTATCGGCTGGCTCAACACCGGCGTCGCTGGCGGGCAAGCTTTCTTCCGGGGCGTCGGGTTGGGCTGTATCCAGGTGTACCCATGTGTTGAGGGAGCGTGCATCCGTCTTTCTCCGCCTGGAATAGCGCCGATTGATTTCGATGACCGCCCAGGTAAGGATGAGGGCGGCCACAATAAAGCCTACGTACTGCACAGTGCTGGAATTCATGGATGTCTCTTACCTTTCACCAAATCGCGGCCTTTGTTCTTCTCTATTCTAGCTATCAATGGCCCAGGCGTCAAGATAGAGGTAAGATTGTCCTTTCCCACCAGGCGGTCGGGAGGGGGAGAGAGGGGAGTAACCCCCGACCGCAACAATAGAGGGTGTTCAGGAGAAAGATAGGGGATGAGAGAGCATATTTAGTTTTGAACCTTTGTTCTACAAGGCTTATTGTACTATATGACCCGACCATTGTCAAGGGTTTTTAGAACAAATTTTCTAAGTTTTTTCGTGATACAATAGGCATGAAATGATGGGAAAGTCTGCAAGCTCCTGATGTAACCAGGAGCTTGCAGACTTTCCCTAAGCCTGTTGTGGAGACGGCAAGGAAACTGGCACATTGTGTTAATCAAAATTGAAGATGAGGTTTTTGTATGGCAGATGTACAGCCACTGCGTGGTATACGATATGATAGTCGGCGTGTAGGTGATCTGGCGAGGGTTATTACGCCACCGTATGATGTTATTTCAAAAGAGGAGCAGGCGCGTTATTACCAGCGCAACCCCTACAATATCATTCGTATGGAGTTGGGGCGCGATGAGGCGAACGATACGACGCTGAATAACCGCTATTCGCGCGCGGCTACCATGCTGGCTGAGTGGCGCGTCGAGGGGGTGCTGCGCGAGGATAGCACTCCGCGCTATTACTGTTACCAGCAGGTATTTAGCTACGGGCAGCAGACGTATACGCGCACCGGTCTGCTGGCTCGCGTGCGATTGGAACCCTGGGATGCGCGCGTGGTGTTGCCGCATGAACATACGATGGCGAAGCCGAAAAGCGACCGGTTGAAGCTGATGCAGGCGTGCGCGACCAATTTCAGCCCGATCATGAGTCTGTATGAGGACCCGCAGGGGCGTATGCGTAAATTGCTTGGAGCGTATGCAGCCAATGCGGAGGTACAGGTGACGGATGAGGTTCAGGAAGACCACCGATTGCAGCCTATTACAGACGTAGAGCAGATCGCGCTGATCCACAATTTCTTCGAGGAGCGTCATTTATACATTGCCGACGGGCATCATCGTTACGAGACCGCGCTCAATTATCGGGAAGAGGTGCGGGCGATGCGCAAGAATTTGCCAGATGATGATGCCGCGAATTTTGTCATGATGGCGCTGATCGATATAGATGATCCCGGCTTGCTGGTTTTGCCGACGCATCGCCTGGTTGCGCATCTTGACGAGGACGCGCTGAACGCTTTGAGCAGCCAGCAACTGGGGAAATTCTTTACGGTGCGCGAGATGGCGATTGGCGATTACCCGCTGGAAGCGCCGCTCCAAATGCTGGCCCAGGTGGGTGATGATGCACCATCTTTTGTGATATGCACAGCAGAGCAAAGCTGGCTGGTCAGTTTGAATGAGCAGGGCAAAGCGCTGATGGAAGAGAGCGGACATAGCGAGGCCTGGAACGAACTGGACGTGGCGGTGGCGCATACGCTAGTTTTAGAGGAATTGCTGGGATTGAGCGCTGCTGATCTGACGGCGGGTACGCATGTGAGCTTCACACGCGATGCGCGGCAGGCATTGCAAGCTGTACGGGATAAAGAGGCGCAGGTGGCATTGTTGCTCAATGCTACGCGCGTGCGGCAGATTTGCGATGTGGCGGAGGCGAATGATCGTATGCCGCAGAAATCCTCCTACTTTTATCCCAAATTAATCACGGGATTGGTTATTAATCCTTTGTGGTGAATGCTGTCATCCGTCGCTAGCTGTCATTCTGAGCGCAGCGAAGAATCTCAC
>JBOGTO010000239.1:0-3295 GCA_050695155.1 Ktedonobacteraceae bacterium | reverse complement strand
TATCCATGCAGCAAGTGCCTGGGTAAATGGTAAGATCATTTGGCAGGAAGCTCTGAAATCACTCCTGGGTTTTGGGGTAGGAGCACTGTGTTACATTCTGGTTACGAATTTTTTGAAACAAGCGGGCATCGTTTCAGCAGAAATCCAAACCTTAATCTGGTTTAGTGTGGCAATCGTAGGTGTAGCAGTCATTAGTGGTAAATTTTTCCATTGGCAACTACTCGATCAACTGGTTGGTCTTGTCGTCTTAGGTGGCGTTGCCTGGCTTCTGTTTCGGACAGGAGGATGAACTGCTTCCCTACGGAAAACAGTTCATCTCAAGTCAAGCACTCTTATCTTATCAACTAAGCCTCAGACTTGTATTGTGCTAGCAAGTCCATCAGCCACTGCTCATCGTGAATGGGTACGCCGGCTTTTTGTGCTTTTGCCAGCTTGGAGCCAGCGTCTTCACCCACGATCAGGTGGCTGAGGTTCTTGCTGACGCCGGAAGCAATCGTTCCGCCCAGGCGCACGAGGGCTTCTTCGGCTGTGGGGCGCGTCATCTGGCTTAGACGCCCGGTAAGCAGGAAGGTTTGCCCGGCAAGCGGGCCATCGACTGGTTTCTGCCGCTCCTCTGTCATGTTGAGGCCGAGTTGTTGTAGCCGTTCGATCAGGGCGCGATTCTGCTCGTCCTGTAGCCAGGCGTAGACGCTTTGCCCGATGACCGGACCAACGCCTGCGACGCCACCAATCTCCTGTTCGCTGGCCGCCAGTAGTGTATCCATCGAGCCGAAAGCCTGAGCGAGAATCTGCGCTGTTTTTTCACCCACATAGCGGATATTCAGGCCGGTCAAGAGCCGCCAGAGCGGGCGGTGTTTGCTGGCTTCGATGGCTTTGAGCATGTTGTCCGCGCTCTTATCCTTGATGCCCTCCATCGAAAGGAGCTGATCGCGGGTCAGTGTATAGAAGTCGGCTACGCTTTTAAGATAGCCTGCTTCAACCAGTTGGGCGCACATCCTCTCGCCGATGGTATCCATGTCCATAGCGGCTTTCGAGACAAAGTGGATGAAGCTTTCGAGGTTGCGTGCCGGGCATTGCGTGTTGGGACAATAGGCCATAGCCTCTTTTTCCGAGCGCACAATGGGCGTATCGCAGATGGGGCAGCGTTCAGGTAGATGATAGACTTCTTCAGCACCAGTGCGCCGTTCGACGACCGGCTTCACCACCTGGGGAATGACCTCGCCGGCGCGTTGTAGCAGCACCCAGTCACCGATACGCAGGTCTTTGCGCTGAATATCGCCCTCGTTATGCAGCGCTGCGCGCGAGACGGTCACGCCGCGAATGTTGATGGGTTCCAGCAAAGCCCAGGGATTGACGGAGCCGGTGCGCCCGATGTTGACGCGAATATCGAGCAGCTTTGTGGCGACTTGAATGGGGGGATACTTGAAAGCGATGGCCCAGCGTGGGTCGCGCGCTACCGTACCCAGCTCTTGCTGCTGCGCCAGGTCGCTGATCTTAATAACCACGCCGTCGATTTCATAGGGCAGGTTGAAGCGTTCCTGCTCCCACTTTTTACAGTACTCCGTTGCTTCGTCAAGATTTTTGGCTAGCTGGATATTGGGGTTGACATGGAAACCCCACTCGCGGATCAATTCCAACGCTTCCCACTGGCTGTGGAAGTCCATGCCTTGCATATAGCCAATCTGGTAGCCGAAGAAATCGAGATGACGCGAGGCGGTGATGCGCGGGTCTTTCTGGCGCAACGAACCGGCAGCCGCGTTACGCGGGTTGGCAAACAGGCGATTATCCGTCATGTCTTCATTCAGCTTCTCGAAGCTTTTGATGGACATGTAGATTTCGCCGCGCACCTCCACTTTGGCGGGGATACGTTCGCCGCGCAATCTTTGTGGAATGGTGCGAATGGTGCGCACGTTGGGCGTCCAATCCTCGCCGATCAATCCATCTCCACGCGATGCACCGATGGTAAGCTTGCCGTGTTCGTAAGTCAGAGCCATCGCCAGTCCATCAATTTTGAGTTCGCAGACATATTCAAAAGTGGCATTGGGCAGGATGTTCGTGGCGCGTTTATGCCAGGCCAACAACTCTTCCTCACTACGCGCATTCGCCAGGCTGAGCATGGGGACAGGATGATGGTGTTGCTGCACATCTCCCACCGGCCCGGCTCCGACACGCTGTGTAGGCGAATCGGGCGTTTGCAACTCGGGGTGTTCATGCTCGATATGTAGCAATTCGATCATCAACTGGTCGTATTCCGCATCGGTCAATGTCGGGTTGTCCTGGATGTGATATTGGTAGTTGGCTTCCTCGATCTGGTGGCGCAACTGCGCGACGTGGGTTTCAAGCTGTGCTTCATCATTGCTTGCATCAATAGATGTTGGTGTAGCATCCTGTAATTCTGCCATGCAAATCGCTCCTGGTTAGATATTTTCTCTGCTCTTCTATTCTTTTTGTAGGATCAGAAATTGGTGCAAGCCAGACACTTAGAATGGCTGGTAGTGATAAACGACGGGCGATTCTACGAACAAGCCGTTGATATAGCTGCGCCACTGTGGGTAGAGCGGCCCGCCCTGAAACCCCTGAGTATGCGCTTCCAACGAAGTCCATATGACCACGAGCATATATTGCGCGGGTTGTTCTATGCAGCGTTCAACACGGGCTGAGATGCACTCAGGGTGCTGGCGTATCACCTCTAACCCCTGGAGAATTGCCTGCCCAAGCTCGTCATCTTTGCCAGGCAGCGCCTGGAAAATTGCTATTTCTGTCACCATGAATTGTGTTCCTCCGTTTCTCAACAGAATCGTATCACAGGTGCGCAAGTACATCTGTCGAGCCTTAAACAATTTTTGACACGCCCCAATCAGTTTGAAAAGTGCTTTGAAGCTTGCTTAATACGCTTGTATCCGAGACAAGAATGCCCAGTTCGCGGTTTTGGTCGAGCGATTGCGTGGAAATGTTCTCTGAACCTACAAAGGCTTTCACTCCATCCACGACGATGATTTTGGCGTGTATATATAGTTTTGGGTCTTCGCGCACTGTTATATTTCCCTGTTTGATGGCGGCGATGCCCTGGCTATTGCTATCGCTGGCCGAGCCACTCGGCGCGGGCAGTATTATTTCGATTTGTACGCCGTGCCTGGCCGCGCTGACCAGTGCCTGTTCAATGGCGCTGTCGTTCATTTCCTCCGCTTCAATAAGTAAGGTGTGCTGTGCGCTTCCAATCAAGGTAGTGAAAGTGCTGCGCGAATTGACCGGGCTGACAACCAGGTTGGCATCATTGAATTGCGCGGTAGTGTGG
>JBOGTO010000238.1:0-14409 GCA_050695155.1 Ktedonobacteraceae bacterium | reverse complement strand
CGCCTCCACTGCCCCTGTAATGATTCTCACTGATTCAGCTTGCCAGCATTGCTAGTAACTCCTCGGCATCGGGCAGGAAGCGATGCGCAGAAAGGACCTGGTGCGCCAGTCCCAGGCGGAATGCTTCGCGCGCATCAACCGTTTCGCCCGTTAGCAGCAGGCGCATCGTGGTGTTAAAGCCAATCAGAGCGGGGAAATAGGCGGCGGCAATGGGAGGTAAAACGCCCAGATTGATTTCCGGCAGGCCGAAGGTAGCATCTTCGTGGGCGATCACCGTATCGCAAAGCGCCGCCA
This sequence comes from Ktedonobacteraceae bacterium, assembly GCA_050695155.1. Taxonomy (GTDB): domain Bacteria; phylum Chloroflexota; class Ktedonobacteria; order Ktedonobacterales; family Ktedonobacteraceae; genus CF-113. The sequence continues at coordinate 14,115 of JBOGTO010000238.1, read as the reverse complement.
GTTCGCAGCCGCCGCCCAGCGCGTAGCCTTTGACCAGCGCAACCGTCGGCACCTGCTGCGCGCGCACCGCCTCAAATGCCGCGCAGTTGTCATACACCGCGCGCAGCATCTCTTTCTCCCGCCCATCAAGATGATCCTTAACATCCACACCCGCGCTGAACGCTCGTTCCCCCGCGCCCATTATCACGATCAGGCGCGGCTTCTGCTTGACGGCATCATGCAAAGCGCCGGTAAGCTGGTCAAGCATTTCAATCGAAAGAATGTTGAGCGGTGGCCGGTCCAGCACCAGCCACAATATCTCATTCTGTCGCCGAACACGTATGTGTGACATATCACCTTACGAACGAATTACTATAATAATTCCAGAAATTTGTTTACCTCTAATTGTGCCTGCTTCAAAATGTGGGCTAAAGTTGAACGCTTGACTGGACGGTGAGCAGGAACAGTTATTTTGAGCGTAGTGTTGTCCAGATGTTTTTGGAGTCGAATATGACTTCCTTCTTGACGTACAACAATCCATCCATCTCGCTGCAAAGCTCTGATGATCTGGATATACGACAAACTTGGTACTTTGTTCACACTTCAATCTCCTCGACCGCCACATTTTCATCCACTACCCAATCATCCTCTACGGGATCGAGGTAAAGCTTCATAGCCTCACGAATGTTCTTCAATGCTTCTTGTACAGTTTCTCCCTCGCTAATGCATCCAGGTAGCGCAGGAACATAAACTGTATAGCCTCCTTCATCGCTTGGTTCCAGTACCACTTTAATCCGCATATTCTTCCTTCCTTTTCAATAATGCGCGATTGACAATTCGAGAGTGCAGAGGGCAAACGCCCTCTGCGAAAATTGGTTATCTCCCCGTGAACTCAGCGGCGCGTTTCGGTTTCGCCACGTAGGCGGCGATGCCTTCTTTGGCGTCCTCGCTCTGGAAGAGGATTTGTTGCAGTTCGCGCTCGATTGCCAGAGCTTCGGAGAACGGGACTTCCGCGCCGGACTGGACGGCGCGTTTGATGCGCCCGACGGCTTTGGAGGCTTTGTGGGGCGGGCAGAACGATTTGGCGTACTTCATGACCTCGTCCCAGTAGTTCTCGGCTTCGTAGATGTAGTTGATGAGACCCAGTTCGAGCGCCTCTTCAAAGCTGATTAGTTTGCCCTCGGTCATTAGCTCGATAGCTTTGTTCTTGGGCAGGGCGCGCGCGAGGCGCTGTGTGCCGCCGGTGCCGGGGAGAACGCCCAGCGTGACTTCTGGTAAGCCAACACTGCCCGCGCCGCGTCTGGCAATGCGAATATCACAGGCCAGCGCAATCTCCAGGCCGCCGCCGACGGTATGGCCGTTGAGGGCCGCGATAACCAGCTTGGGCGTCTGCTCGAGGCGGATCAAGGTTTCGTTGGCGTGCAGGCAGAAATAATACTTGAAAGTAGGGGTGACGGCGTTGAGCATGGCAATATCCGCGCCGGCGCAGAAAAACTTTTCGCCCGCGCCGCGCAGCAGCAGGACATGCACGTCTTCATCGAAGCGAGCCTGTAAAATGGCCTCGTCCAACTGGCGCATCATCTCATGGCTGTAGGTATTGGCCGGGGCGTTGGTTAGTTCGATGATGGCGACGCCATCAGATACCGTATAATTTACCAGCGTTCGTTCTGTAGTCGTAGTCACGCTTGATCTTCCTTTCTTACTGCGAAATCTTGCAGAATGTCGTCATCCTTGACGCATTCAAAAGGGGTACGACAGGCATTACAATACATCTGCACGGTTAGCAATTGCTGGCCGAACAGGGACAATGGTTCAGTGTTGGTCGAGCCGCAATACGGGCATCGCACCTTCGTTTGTGTTTCGTTTGTATTATATCCCATGATTTACGTTTCATTGGTGCGCCGGGCGAGTACACCCCACGTTTCCCAGGGCAGCGACTCACGCGGCTTCCAGCGTTTTGTGGTCGTGTCAAACTCTACGGGTACGTCAATGTCCAGTTCGTTGAGCGTGGGCATGATTTTGTGCAGGTAGCGATGGCGCAATTCATCCGGCGTGGCGTCGATAATGCCCTCGTCGTACAGGCGCTGCATGATGGGATCGTCTTGTGGGCCAAACCAACATAACGTTTCGTCCCACAGGCGTTGCAGCGAGGCAATTAAGGTGGCTCGCACCGCGCCTCCGGCCTTTGCCAACCGGCGCACCCAGCCTTCGGCGTGCATGAAATGGACGCGCTCTTCCTGCACGATTTTGCGCGAGCGTGCGCGCAAAGGTTCGTAGCTTGAGTTTTGCGCCGCCTCGAAAAAGGCGGTCAACGCGGTGTCGAGCAGGAAGTTGGTGGCAACGAAATCTGACCAGCCGCGAAAGTCGTGGTCGAGATAGGACAGGTGATGATGCAGTGTGCGCGTCATGGGGTCAAGCTGGCCGAGATCGGCCTGTCCCTGCGCGAAGTCCGCCAGCAGGGGATAGAGGGTACGCGCGTGTCCCAGTTCGTCCTGCGTCATAGCCGCCGCCGCTACCGCCGCTTCCAGCGCGGGCGCGCCATTGCACCAGAAAGCGTAGCGCCGCCCGATGGCCTGCTTATTGTCGGCCAGCGACGACAGTATCGTGAATAAGGCCGCGTTGTCTACAAGAGTTGTTGCCATATGTTTTCCTTACGATGCGATAACCGTGACGATAGCATCACGCGGCACCAGCACCATCTCGACCCAGCTAAACTCATCATAGATGCTGCGCGCGTAGACCTGGGCCAGCTCCACGTCATCCGCCATCACGTTGCCGATTTCATGCAGCGGTTCCTCATACTTGCGCCGCGCAAAAACATGCCACACGCGGCTCTCGTTCAGCGCCTCGCGCCGTCCCCTCTCGCTGGCAGCTTGCGCCGCGTCTATTTTGATGCTGGTCATGCCGAAATCCCCCAGGTACGCATAATCTCAATACCGTCCTCGCTCAATCGCGCCTTCGTCCATACGGGGTCCCACACTACCTCGATATGCACCGTCTCCACCCCCGGCTCACGCAACAGGCGCGCGCGAATATCATCCATAATAAACTCAGTCGCCGGACAGCCCATTGCCGTAAAGGTAAGCTTGACGTTGACCGCGCCTCCGTCTCTCGATAACGCGACGATCAGCCCCATATCCACAACGCTGATTGGAATCTCCGGGTCGGTTACATCGCGCAACGCATCCCATAATGCCGGGCAGGTCGCGTCATTCGATGCGTGTGTACTCAGTGATGGATAGGTAATGGTCATGCATCCTGCTCCAGACAATACAAACTGGTTTTCCTTTCGTCAGACTGTCATTATTGACACCATAGTATACCATAACCTGCTTATCCTCGTGGGTTAGCAGGTTCTCAAGTTCCTTATATTGCCAGACAAGAACGTAAGAAAAAAGGAACAAGCAAAGATAAATACGCAAATTAACTGCTAATTGCTAAAAATTCTATACCAGTTTTGTAATAATATATCTGTCTAGGAAAGTAATTTTGAGATTTAGATTTTTGCTTATTTTTCACTTGATAATGTAATAAAACTTACTTATACTTAATTTGAGATGAACAATACAGGGGGTATTGTTCCTCATTCTGACTTCGACATCTCTCTGTTTATCCATTGTCCTCCGTATTCTGTATTGCACAGGTTTCCGGCAGTACTTCGGCATATTCTTGTGGGCAATGGTTTATAGCCACTCTATTTATGTCTTCTAAGGAAGAGAGGAACACCATGCTACCATCCGCCATCAGGTACAAGTTGACCTTAGCAGCAACATTTGTCCTGCTCTTGACATTCGCTCTACCCATTGCAGCACTGGCACAATCAAATTTTCCAGTCAATTTGTCTACTGACAACAGTTCAACGAACGCATCGGTCGCGGCAGCCTCAAATCCACCGGTAAAGCTACCTCCTGCCAAAGGCCATAACGGCACATCAGCCACGGCAACGAACGTCACAGTCGCCTCCACGACCGGGTGGCAGCAGACGGGGTTAACTGCCCAACAGGGAAATCAGTTCACTATCTCGTATATTTCCGGGACATGGACAGTAGATATCAATAACTATCCCTATGTTGGCCCTGATGGATACCCTCCGAACATAGACAGCCAGATTTATCAAGGGTGTAAGTACGATTCCTCGTTAGCCTATGCAACCCTTCTCGGGCAGATAGGTAACGGCTCAGACTTTGCTGTAAGTACAGGAGGTACCTTTACAGCCAGTGCGAGCGGCACTTTGTCGTTGAGGATCAATGACCAGGATGGATGTCTGGCAGATAATGATGGTTCAGTTACTATGAGTATAACTGTAAATGCCGCTCAGTCCCTCATAGTAAATCAGGCCTGGACTACGGATAGCAATAACAATAACAAAACTTCCTTTGCCCCTGGTGATGCTATCAACTACTGGGCACAGGTCAATAACCCAAACAGTACTACAGTGACAGCCACTTTCACTCTTGTGGCGACGGGCGCTCAAACGATTTTGCCCTGGTCGGGTTCTGTGTCGGTTTCTCCGGGTACGACTAACTTCTATTATTCGACAACCGTGCCGGGTACTGCGCCGCAGGGAACATATACCTTCACTGAAACGGTGGCCTATAATGGGGTGAGTTCTCAAGGACAGAGCCAGTTCACAGTCGTGACCAGCCAGGCCGTGTGGTGTCAATGTACCACTTACGTAGCTAATTACTATAGTCTGCCACCTAACACCTATCCTGATGCTAAGAACTGGCCGGGATGGCTGAGCGGGTTGGGATGGAAACAGACCTCTACTCCTGCTGTAGGTGAAATCGTGGTGTTTCAGCCCGGATTTGGATCGGGTATTGATCAGAAGCATGGTCACGTAGGGATAATTACGTCCGTTCAGTCAGTGAATAAAAACCATAATTGGCATATCACTGTTGAAGGAAGTAATCAAGGTAATTCGGGGTGGTATACCAAAGATAACTGCACGAATGTCTCAAACATCCAGTTCAAGTCGTATCCCAAATCTGACACTTTTGTGTCATACTGGACTCCGTAGACACATGATCTTCCCCGCCTGTTGCGAGCCAGGCGGGGATTCTTTTCAATTGCGGCGATATGTTCAGGAGTTGGCAGAAGGTAAACCGGAGTCCTGCTCCAGCAGGCGCAGCATCTCTTTTTTGCCGCGCTGCACCATATTGACGAACTGCTCGTTCATGGGGCCGCGCGCCTTCCAGCGTTTCATGACATCATCCCATGCGCAAGCGCCGTCTTCGATCAGCCAGTGCCTGGCTTGCGCGTCGAAGTGCATGGGGAAAGGGCAGTCGATGATATATTTCTTCTGTTCCGCATCATAGTGCGCCGGGACATTCAGGTGCAATTCTTCGCACAGTGGCACCGCCGTAGACATCCATATCTGGCGCAGTTCATCGTTGCTATGCCCCTTGAAGCCGTATTCAAGCTGCTCGCCGTGCTGTTTCAGATCGTCCGGCAGGCCGAACCATTCGACGGTCAGCATGAACATCCAGTCTACCGCCTTTTGCAACGCTTCATGTCCGCTATTGTCCTGGTTCAGCTTGCGCATCCCCTGTTCGCCGTGTCGCAGGTGGAAGGTCTCCTCTTTATCTACTTTCACCAGGGCGCGTTTCCAGGGGCCGAAGGTGGTACTCTGGTAAACATCGCCCAACAATGTGTAGCCCGCGCGATCATAGAAAGCATTGGCGACGATCAATTCGACCCAGCTATCCAGAGGTATATCAAAAGAATAAGGGTATTTGAAGTTGCGCGGCTCGCGCTCGAAGATCAACTTTTCGGTATCGACGCCGAGATCGCGCAGCAAACGGTACGCGATATGCGCGTGTCCTAGCTCATCCTGAATAATAGAGACCGCCGAGCCAAAGGTGTTCAGGGAAGGCGCATGTACGGCGGCGTGGTAATAGGCGGGCGCGCTAATCAATTCTGTATCGGCGGATACGGTCAGGATACGCTTCATACCCTCGAGGTAGATGGGACTCATATGATCGACAGACTCGATGAGCTGTTGCTTGCGGATGCGGCCTAACAGAGCCTCTTCGCTCTGTAAAGCGGTTGTGGTCATGGTATATATTGCTCCTTGCCTGAAGGACGAATGCTACAAAACTCAGGAGATACCAAGATTGTATGTTGCAAGGAGCGACGATGTCAAGCTGAGCGTTCCAGGGCGCGGCACGCCGGGGCGCAACCGTAGGGGCGGGGGTGGTGATGATGTGGGGTGGGGGCCTTTAGGGCCGCCCGCGTCCCTGTTCATCATGCACAAATCGTGGGAAACACTGTTCACCGCAACGGGCGGCCCTAAAGGCCCCCACCCATCCACATCATCCGCCCCCGCCCCTACAGACAACCCGAACGTCGTACACACCAGAGAATGTCTAAATCCCCATAATCACGTAAATATAGTGGCGCGTCTCGCCGGGCAAGCAGTTGAGCCAGTTCGCGCCGCAGTTATTGACGGCGTATTGCACGGTGCCGGAGCCGCCGTTGTAGGCAGCCAGGGCTTTGGCGTAATCGCCGCCGTAGTTTCGATTGTAGCTCGCCATTAGTTGCGCGGCGCCGCGCAAAGCCTGAACGGGATTCCAGGGATCGATGCCGAGTCCGGCAGCCGTGCCAGGCTCAAACTGGGCAATGCCTACAGCGCCCGCCGGGGAAACGGCATTGGGATTGAAGCCGCTTTCCTGGTTGATCTGTCGCACGAAATAGACGGGCGAGATACCGGCGTCGGTAGCGTCCTGCTGCGCGATAGCGATATACTGGCTTTTCGGCAGCGTCACCGGTGGTAGCGTCGTACTGCCCTGATTTGTTGTCGTCGGCTGCTGTTGCTGCGCTGGCGGCGCGATATGTGCCGCGTATGCCAGGTTGTTGTATTGCTGGCGTATAAAGTTCCCAAAGGCCGATAGCCCCGGAAAACTGCCCTGCCCGGCTGCCAGTGGAGAGAGGCTAAGGAGTGTATATCCAAGCACAATCAGAATGATGCCGCAAACGATGAAGAGACGCAGGCGCGAGTTCGTCCTGCGGCGGGTGGTGGTATCTGTTTTTTTAGTCTTGTTGCGTTTCTTTGCTCCTGGAATGACCACCATGCGCCCGGTATTATTGGCCGTCAGGGTTGATTGGAGCGCGGTCAGCAGTGAAAGGGTGTCTAATTCTGGCTGTGTATCCTTAACGGGCGTATCTGTACGTAATGGACCCGTATCGTCAATTTCATCTTGAAACGTCTGAAACGGACGGAACTGCTGCATATTTACCTCATCTACGCTTAAAAAAATACGTGACCGATTTGTCTTCACTATTGCCGAGTCTACATGAATAGACCGAACATCGTCAATTTTTCGGGCAATACGCCGCCAAAAATAGCATGAATGTCCCAAACCTCCATCTTTTCTTAACCGGGTAATGCCTTTTTCCCAGGGCAATGTAAAAGTTGAGAGAGTGAGCAAGGCGACCCTTGCGGTCGCCTCTACTAGGACGACGAAGCGGCTTGCCATGCCCCTTTTTAGTAGAGGCGACCCTTGCGGTCGCCTTGCTCACTCTCTCTGGCGCAACTTTTCCATCTCCCTGTCAATGTTATATGTCGAGGGTATTGTAACATAGCAACTGTTACAATGAAAAGATTTATTGAGAGTGTTTGATATATTTCCGGGCAACCAATATTTTACATGGAAAAACTAGATTTTTTATATTTATTAGTTGCATATCGTCTATAAGAGTGTACAGGAAGGAGAGCGCAATGAAAACATCTGCAACACTATGGTTCTGGATTGGATGTATTGCCATCATACTTCTAGCTGCTTTGTCATCGTCCATTACTGGCTTCTTTATCATAGTTGCAGTTTTATTCTGTATGTACCAATGGTATCGAAACTCTCGTAAACTGAAAAACTCACTGGCACAAGAGCGGAAGATACGTCTAGCAGCGGATACATATATAAATGCACGAACACCAACAGGTACTTCGCAAAGAAAAAAGAGGTGATGAGCCGGGTATTCAAGGTCAAGCGATCGGCCCCATATCCCGGTAATCCCTCTCCCCCGTCTGCGGATTGTAATACACCTCAACTTCTCGTTTCGTCGTTGGGTCTACGAAGCGTTCTCCTGTCCTTTGCCAGTTCCCATCTGTCTGATTCAAACGAGGACGGTATCCTCTGCGCTCGAAGAGGATGCCGCCGACGATTAGGAGGCCGTTGATAGCCAGGTAGATTACCAGCACGAGGGTAACGTGTAGAGCAAACAGGACAACCGCCCCGATGAGACAGAGGATACCGTAAGCGATGATGAGCCGTCGCAACAAGGGCGTTTATCCTTCTGGCTCGACGACGACGGCGGTGCCATATGCCACAACTTCGCTCATAGTGGTGCCGATTTCGGAGGAGTCGAATTGCATACGCAGGATGGCGTTGGCACCCATAGTGGTCGCGTTTTGCACCATGCGGTCGATGGCGTGGCGACGAGCCTCCTCCAGCAATTTGGTGTACTCGATGATCTCGCCGCCTCCCAGTGAGCGCAGACCGGCCATGATGTTGCCGCCCAGGCCCCGGCTACGCACAACTACGCCGAAGACCTGGCCCTTTGTCTCAACAATGCGATAATGCGCAATTGATTCGGTAGTCACAACTTGCATAAGAACCTCCCTTTATCTTGTTTACCATTTCTCGTGGTGGATATATTCACTATTGGCCTTGCGACCGCGTTTGAGTGATGGAGAGGGAACGTCGGGCGCGCGATACCCGATAGGGATAACACCCACCGGCGTTACCTCCTCTGGAATGCCCAGCAGCTCGCGCAACGCATCTATACCCTGCATGGTAGGCACACCCACAAACCCGGCGGCCAATCCCTCATCGACTACCGCCAGCAGCAATATCATGACGGCACAGCCAGCATCCATATGCCAATAAGGGACGGGCCAGACGATCTCGGAGCCATCGTCATTCACCTTATCCGGTTCCTGATAGCGACGATGATAGGCGGCCTCGCTGGTACAGGCAATCACCAGCACAGGAGCCTCGGAAATAAAAGAGTGGAAACCGCCCTCGACGTAGGATTCTTCCTGGCAAAGGCGAGCGATAGCATGTTTAAGTTGGGGCTGTGTCACCACCACAAAAGATTGTCCCTGCGTGAAACCGGCGCTGGGAACGTGGCGCGCCAATTCTAACATGCGCTCGATTACCTCTGGCGCAACCGCTTCCGAGGTGAAATGGCGCACCATGCGCCGTTTGAGTACGACTTCCGTAAAATCCATGTGCTGCTCCTTCAGTAGCGATGTCTCTGGTGGATGTGCTGTATGTTGCTATTATATTTCAAAGAGAATGTGAATAGACAGGACACTCGCATGATTTTTTAATAGCCGTCACTTTTTTGTATCCCCAGGGCGACCGCAAGGGTCCCCACCCATCCACTCAACCACCCCCGCCCTTACAATGAACGAGCCAGGGAGGCCATCTCCGTCATCATTGTAAGGGCGGGTGCGGAGAGGATGTGGGGTGGGGGCCCTTGCGGTCGCCCTGGGGCTTCTCTCTCGGCCTGTTTCTTATGTGATTCAAAAAAGATACAGACCCCCAACAGCGGGCGACGCAAGCGTCCCCACCACCCATCATCCGCCGCCCCCGCCCCTACGGATGTATACGGCAATCATCTTTGAAGGTTCATCGGAGCATCGTTACCCCGGTTATTGTCCGAGCAATGTTGCCACTGTCTCTACTAATGTGTTATCGGCGCAGGGTTTGGTGAGGTATTTGTGCGCTCCCAGTTCCTGGGCGCGCTGTTTGTGTTTTTTGGAGGCGCGCGAAGTGAGCAGCACGATCTTGAGGTTGGGTAACAGCGAGCGCGTGCGCAATACATTTAGCACGTCGTAGCCGTTCATTCTGGGCATTTCCAGGTCGAGCAATAGCAGGTCGGGCGATTCTTCCTCAATTTTTTCTAATGCCTCGCGGCCATCGCTCGCTTCCAGAAGCACATAGTCCTTCTGGCTGAGCGTCTGGCGCAGCGTGCGGCGGATAGAGACCGAATCATCCACAATCAAGATTTTCGCCTTTGTGTGTGTCGTTTGACGAGTAATTGTGTATGTCTCACGGCGTTCACTCACCACGCGCTTCTGGCCCTGGCGCGCCTGATCTTGCCAGATCAGTTCAGGCACATCCAACACCAGCAACACATTACCCGCGCTATCAATCGCCATGCCGGTGATGCCGGGGCGTTGTAGGGGCGCGGGAGAAGGCTTGACAAGTAGTTCAACCTGCCCGATCACTTCATCCACCCGCACGCCTACCTGAGTTGCTGGCTGCGTGTCTATGCTCAGGCGCAGTACCGGCTGAATCAGCGATTGTGCCGGGATAGTTGATGGCGCGGGAGCTTCGGGAGTGGCCGGGAAGCCAAGCAGGACATTCAGCGTATAGAAGTGATCGTAATCCTCTTGATGTTGGTAATCGATGCGCAACACCTGCGCAAAGGGAATAAGCGCCTGCTGCTCCCATGCGCGTACCAGCAGGCCCTGCACCAGCCATGTGGCCTGTGGGAAATGCTGGATGAAGCCAGCGCGCACCTGGTGCGCAATGGAGATGTGCTGTGACATGAGCGCATCAAGGCGCGCCAGCGCCTGTTGTAATTGCGTCGTCGCCGTCGCTATATCCCCGATAGCTTCGTTGAGCGCATAGGCCAGCAAGTTCGTTTCGCTAAAACGGTCTATCTCTAATTCGTCCCAGCGCGTCGCATCTTCCAGGGAAAGTGATTGTGAATTGGTCTGAAACGAATACGCGCGCCCGGTGTGCTGCGCGGTTTCGCGCAGGATACGCGCCACCAGCGATGAAGAGGGTCTTGCCTCATCATTTGCATAGTCAGAGCCACCATTAGCCACCGACATAAACACACTTGAGAAAAAAGCCTCGATACGCCGCAAGCGCGCCTGCGCCGTCTGCAACTCCTTAAAAGCTACCTCAACCTGTTTGCGAGCATGTTCTAAGGCCATTTGCTGCTCGATCAAACGCTCGGTATGCTGGATAAGCTGGTCGAATTGTTGCCGGTTATGGTGCAGATCGATAGAGGCCGAGCCGGGGCCAGGGCGACCGCGAGGGTCGCCCCTACTATACATTTGCTCCTCGTCCGGTTCGGCGAGTGAGATGCCCAGGGTTGCAAAATCTTGTTCGAGGCCGAGCAGGGGTTGCAAATCTTCATGCTTCTGTGTCACTACGCCTACCAGCGTCACTTCTATAGCTCCTACGGCATGTCCCAGACCATACAGGCCAGTATGCACGCTGATCTCGCCCGCCCTGATTTGCAGGACGACTAACTCGATATAGTGGGCAATGGTGGACATAGCATCACAGCCAATCATGGCCGCGCTTCCGCGTATTTTGTGCGCGACCTGTTGCAGCGTGAGAAAGCCGGGAGAGTCCCCAACTTCGTCGCGCTCTGCCTGTTCGAGGCCACCACGCAAATTGGACAGATCTTCCTCAACCTCGGTAGCGAAAACTGAGAGCATCTCGTCCTCAAGATCGAGTGTCGGATCGACGGATTGAGGCGCGGGCAACGGGGCAGGTTCTTCGCCATCGGGTGGCAGCGTCGCAAATTCTTCGGTGGCCTGAAAGGTGCGCAACACTTCCAGTTCTCGAGGTGAAAGCTTGCTATGATCAAATGGCAATGGTTCTTCAGTCATGATGCGCCGCCATTCCAATTTGGAGCGTCACATCACTGAGCAAGGCGACGACCTCCAGCACGGGGTACCCGGCATACAGCCCTTTCACGACATCTGCCCTCGCCGGTGCGTATAACGTAGAGGGAGTAGTAGTCGGCGTAAGTTGCTCAAGCTCGATGGTAGTGGTCAATCCAATGAGCGACACATGCAGACCGATGGCGCATTCAGGATGGCGGACGATGAGCAGCATCCCGCCGTTATGAGGCGTTTCGCTGCTGGAGAGATATGCATCCAGATCGACAACGGCGACGATTTCGCCGCGCCACGCCAGTAGGCCATGTACCCAGTGAGGGGCAAAGGGCAAACGCGCGAGCGGAGACGACGCGGGAATTACTGCTTCAATCGCGTGAAGTGGAACATAGCAGGTGCCGCGCCGCAACTCACAGGCAAGGTATTGATGCAAACCTGCGCTTTCAGATGGGGAAAGGGCGGTAGAAGCTTTCGCGGCTTCTACGCGCGCGCGCTGCCAAAATTCTTCATCTGTCATCTGTTCCAGGCTATGCGCATCTTTCTCATCCTGAAAAGCCATATCACGAGTAGGCAGGCACGCCCAGATAGGAGTGAACGACCGACATAACTTCTTGCGTGCGAAATGGCTTGGTGATGTAATCCTTCGCTCCGGCCAGTCGCCCTTTGAGGCGATCAATGACGCCATCGCGGCGAGAAAGCATAACGATGACAGTATTACCGAATTGCTGCTTTGTTTTGAGGTGGCGGGCAACTTCGTAGCCGTCCATTTTGGGGAGGCCGATGTCGAGTATTACAAGGTCTGGCACGGGGCAACGGCGTTCATTCAAGGCAAGTAAGGCTTCAACACCATCGGCATAACTTACCGACTGGATACCTTCGCGTCTCAGGCTGGTTTCGATGATCTTCCGAACAATAAGTGAATCGTCAATGATCATTACCAGTTTGCTCATTTTTTCGTCCTCTTTCTCTTTCCACACTACCAACAGCTTCCCTGCGAAATTATGGCGTTAGTAAGATTACGCCCCTGTGTCCTGAACAAAATGGAGTACGATACGCTTATCGATTACCATCTTGTCTGTAAATAACCACAAAATTACCGGGATTCGCGCTATTACGCAACGAATTCGATGAAAGTGGTACGCAAACCAGAAAGCTCGCAAGCCTTTCTCTGGTTCAATATTACTGATCCCTGAGAAATAATAACATATAGTTCGGCCAGAAGCAAGACAAATGTATAAAAATGTAGTTAAAATTATTGATATTGTAACAACAATGTCGAAAATGTAATGTTCTTTACCGTTATTGCGCGTTTTTACGGCGCGTGACAGGCAGCGTAAAAGTGAATGTGCTACCCTGGCCGAGTATGCTTTCGGCTTTGATGCGCCCGCTGTGCGCCTCTACCACATGGCGAGCAATAGCCAGTCCCAGCCCGCTACCACCGCTTTCCCAGCTTTCCCAACTGCCTCCGCTCGCCAGATTGCCCGACCTCTTGAAATCTGCTTTCGACCTGGCGCGATTCACTTTATAGAAGCGTTCAAAGATGCGCGGCAGGTCTTCGGGTGGGATACCGGCCCCGGTATCGCGCACAAAAAAGCTTTGCACTGTTCCTTCGCTCCCACTTTGCGGGCGCGTGCCAATGACCACAGCGCCACCGGATGACGTGAACTTGATAGCATTGTGCAACAAATTTACCAGTACGCGCGTGATCTGCTTGCTATCGGCTGCTACCAGCGTCTTGCCCTGCTCGATCTCGGTAGTCAACTGGACGCGATGGCGCTGCGCCTGGGGCAACATACGCGCCATGACCTCGCGCACCAGCCGTTCCGCCTCGACCGGCTCGATGCTCATGGGCGTCTGCCCCGATTCGATGCGCGAAAGGTCCAGTAGTTCCGTGACAAGAGCGGTCAGGTGTTGTACCTCGTTCTCGATCTTCTCGACAAAAGCTTGCGCCTGCTCCGGGTCCGTATCGATGGCATCTTCCAGCGTCTCCGCCAGCAAGCGCACGGAAGCCAGGGGAGTGCGCAACTCGTGCGAAATGTTGGCGATGAAGTCGCGGCGCGCGCGTTCCAGGCGGCGCAATTCTGTAAAATCTTCGATCACAATAGCAAAGAAACGCAATTTGCGCCCTGTGCGTTCATGCAGCATGGGCGTTACCGTAATATTCCACTCCATGCTCGCGCCTGCATTCCCTCCGCTGTGTTCCTCGCTGCGCGCGCTGCGTGTCTTCACGCATTGCCGGATATGCTGGAGGATAGCGGGGTTTGTGATGAAGCGATCAATAGAGAGACCATCGAGCGACGCGCTCGTTTCAAACAAGCTCTGCGCGCGTGTATTGAAATAGCGAATCATCAGGTCGTTATCAACAATCACGAGGGGCCAGCGAAAAACGCCCAGCAGTTCCTGAAAGAAGATACGGTAATTGATGGTGATTTTGTCGTCCACGTCAATACCCCAATATTTGCTACAATTAGATTGTTCGAGAGGAT
>JBOGTO010000237.1:0-5117 GCA_050695155.1 Ktedonobacteraceae bacterium | reverse complement strand
CAGGATGAAGATCCCAGGCAGACCACCTGGTAGATAGACCGCGCGTGGACGCCGGGTAACCGGTGCAGCCAAGCGGCCCTAATGATCGAACGGCTTGTGTCTCATTCATGCAACACCCGTCTTTCTTGAGGCTTCACGTCAGCAGCCAGGCAGCAGTACGCCAGACAAGCGAGTCTGTCTCGCCGGTCTCTCTCTCCTTCCGGCTCGGCTCGGCTGGTCTCGGCAAAATTGAGGTAATTATTCTCGTTCGGTTTACAAGCTACAAAAAGGCGACCGTAGATCTGTTCTGCGGTCGCCTTTTTCTTTACGTGCAAGATAGATCATGAGTACGTTAGTAGCAATCTATCAGCTATAACTTCTTCCTCCATTGTCCTGCCATCCATCTGAAACCGTTTCAACATTGAGCCACCACAATTCACCAGGATTTCACGCTCAAAGAGTCCTTCTGGAATCGGTACTTTACATACCGTATTGCCTGATTTTTTTGTGCCGTCGATACTCAAAGCTACTCGCACACCGCAAGCTTTACACTTTCGTATTTCCGCAAATAACCCTCTGAGGTTGAATGATTGCGCCCCGTATAAAATGCTTTGACTACAGGTATAAGGAGGGTCGCAGTAAATCAAATCTCCTTCTCGCGCCATGTTCATCGCCCCGGTATAATCCATGCGGGCAAATGTGGTACCTGTTGCAATCTGATTCCATTTATCAACAATGCGGATGAAGGTTTCAGGTAACATTGGCTTGTGAGGCCCGCAGGGCGTAGACATGTAACCATCTCTTTTACGAAAGCGCACCACTCCTCCATAACAAGAGCGAGAAAGAAATAGCAAATCAGCAGCATTTGGACGAGCATTATACGACGCTTTTATGTTTTCGTACACCTCCACCTTATTTCCACCCATCATTAAATTCCACCGATCTATATACCAATGCTTCAACTTTTCAGGGTCGTCTTGCAATGTGCGCCAAATTTCTATAAGAGGAGTAAAAATATCAGATGCATGTGCTGTTTTAGGAGCCAGTGCGGCCCATACCGCGCCGCTCCCCAAAAAAGGTTCAAAATAAGTGCCGTAGTCTTCAGGAAAATAGGAAACGATCTCATCGGCAAATCGACGTTTATTTCCCACCCACTTCAACAATTGCCCTTTTGAGTCCCCCTCATCACCATCGTTTTCCTCTGTTTTAGCAATCTCCCCACTTTCATTGAATAAAGCTCGCTGTTTTACCAAATCGGCTAAGGGAGTAGTTCGCCTCAACTCCGCATCTCCCAGGATAAAACTCCTGAATTGTGCGACCTCTTTTGTTTTCTCTTTATGTGCTGCTTGAAACTCACCAGGAGTTCCTTCAATATCAATCTCATTAAACAACTGAAATTGCATAAAATACATCCTCATACAAATCTAATCCGTGATTGTTGCATAGAAGAAGTCGCTGAGTCAGATGAAATAGAGAAAAGCGAAATAGACGGGGAAATTGCTTATTAGCAACCAGCTTTACCCCAGCGCACACCATATCTCCTTCCTCACCTCCTCATCCTCTTCTCCCACCAACGCCTCTTCCAGCGCCCATTTCGCCTGCTCTCCCCCGATCCTTCCAAGCGCCCAGGCGGCGTGTCCGCGCACCAAAGGCTCTGCATCGTGCAATGCGCCGATTAGCGCCGGGACAGCCTGGGGGTCGCCAATGTTGCCGAGCGCGACACAGACGTTGCGCAGCAGACCGCGCCGTTTGGCGCGTTTGATGGGACTGTGGCGGAAGCGTTCGCGGAACTGCTCTTCCGTCAGGGAAAGCAGGGGGATCAGTTCGGGGCTGCTGCCAGTTTCGGGACGCGGGCGAAATTCGCGGCGCGGGTGGAACTGGACGGGTTGCGACGACGCGCTGCTGGTCTTGCCATCCTTGCGCAAGCCAAGCCGCCGTTCGGCCACGATGTTGACCGGGCAAACCTGCTGGCAAATGTCGCAACCGAAGATCAGGTTGCCCATCAAGGGGCGTAGTTCGAGTGGGATGCTGCCGCGCAATTCGATGGTTAAGAACGAGATGCAGCGCGTATTGTCCAGCACATAGGGCGCAGGTAAGGCGGCTGTCGGGCAGGCATGGAGACAGATTTCGCAAGCGCCACAACTCGCCTTTGAAGGCGCATCGTATGGCTGGCCGCCGTCTCCACCTAATGGGAGATTGGTGACGATCTCCGCCAGAAAGACCCAGGAACCCCAGCCTTTGGTCAGGATATTGGTGTTTTTGCCGTA
This sequence comes from Ktedonobacteraceae bacterium, assembly GCA_050695155.1. Classification (GTDB taxonomy): domain Bacteria; phylum Chloroflexota; class Ktedonobacteria; order Ktedonobacterales; family Ktedonobacteraceae; genus CF-113. The sequence goes on along the minus strand of JBOGTO010000237.1, from coordinate 2,871 downwards.
CCAGCCCAGGCCGGCGCGCTGCGCAACGGCGCGGTCAACCATACGCCCCGTATCTACAAACAGGCGCGTCTCCACCTCCGGCACCTCGTCGTGGGCGTATGCGCGCAACCAGGCCGCGAACTGCTGGAGTTTGGGCTTGATGATCTCGTGGTAGTCATCGCCCCAGGCATAGCGCGAAATACGCCCGCGCGGCACACCGTCATCCTGCTCATCGGGCTGCTGCGTGAGGTAGAACATCGCCAGCGTGATGATTGACTGCGCCTCTGGCAAGAGCGCGTCAGGGTGGCACGACACTGCCGCACGTTCAGAGGTAAACCAGGGCAAACCGTCCATCAGCCCCTGCGCGATGCGCTCTTGTAGAACTTGCTCGGCTTCGGGAAAAGCTTCAGCGCTGGTGATACGCGCACTATCGAAACCAAGCGAGTAGGCATATTCTTTAATGGTAGTTGCATTCAACATGGCCGCGCCAGATCAGTTCGTGACATCGCGCCTCTTGTTTATCCACCATGCCAGGCCGATAAAGAAGACGAAGTAAACGAGCAAGACGATGATAGCGTGAACAGCCGTCACGCCGGGCGTGGGAGCGTTGCCAAAGGACAGATATTGCCCCTGGTCGCTATACAACGCGCTAAAATTGTCCCCGATGAAATAATTGGGGATAGCTTTCAGAACATCGCCGAGCGCGCCCTTGCTCAAATTGCCGAGCAGAGTTAGCACGCTGCCCACGATTGGCTCTGCAAAAAGCCAGCTTATACCCGCCACCACTCCAGCCACCGTCGAACGCCCCAGCGTGGCGAAAAAGATGGCGATGACCGCGAACATAAACCAGTTGAGCATGGCAATCAGCAGGTAGAGCAGCGCGTGTCCAATCCAGGCCGCGCTCCAAAAATCGCCAGCTTGCGCGATACCACTTACTGGATTGAACAACTGCCCGGTCAGTATCCCCAGTGTGGTCATCCCCAGAACAGCAATGAAAATGACCACCAGTGAGGCTCCCAGCTTGGCAAGCAGGAATTGCGTGCGCGTCGGCCCGCGAATGAAAAGCAGGCGAATGGTACCTGTACCATATTCTCCCCCGGCGATGGTGCCGATCAGGATTACCAGCAGGACAATGCCTACGATCAGCCCGTATTGCACGGCGACATTTAGCGAAACAGGCAAGCGCAAGGGAGAAGACGTGTTTTGCACAAGCGTCTGGCGTTCCTGCGCCACTTGAGAAGGCGAGGGCGTGGGACAGGCCGACGGCCCCTGCTGTGGCTGTCCGTTCGAGCTAAATGATTGACAGGAAGAGGGCGCTAAGCTCCCGGCGGGCGCGTTAGCGGTGGCAAAGGTGCCAACGGCAACGAGCGCAAAGGGTAGCACCGCAAGTACGATGACAATAATGCCAAGTACCTTCGACATGACACGGCGGCGTATTTTATAGAGTTCCATGCCGATCAGACGTAGCACAACAGAGAGATAGCCCTGTCGTCCCATGACAACGGACTCACTGCGCGTCGAGCGCGCGGGCAGTTGCGGCGAAATGTTCATTGGAGATCCGCCCTCCCTTCACCGGCTGTTTCTGGCATATTCGGCATGGCGGGCGCGATAGCGTTGGAGGGACCGAATGCAGGATACCCCTCACCTCCCGCGCTGGCAAGCCCGACCATACCGCGTCTTCCGCCGTTGGGAGTCGAGTTCGTCAACTGCAAGAATATCTCTTCCAGACTACCCTGATAGGGATGAAGTTCGGCGGCAAACAGATTATTGCTGGCAAGCAGCTCGTTGATTTCCGCTGAACGCGCTTTGGGGGCGTCGATACGCAGTGTTGGCTGCCCCTGCCTGTTCGGTTCCACAATAATATTGCTGATCCAGTCCGCGCCGCGCTCCTTCGCCCCGCGCAATGCTGCCAGCGCCGCCTGTGTCTCTTCCGGGGCATTCAAACGCACCAGCACCTGTTCGCTGCCGAGCAGGAGTTCGCTAACATTGCCCTGCTTGATGAGGTTGCCGCGCTGGAGAATGGCGACACGATTACAGACCTGTTGCACTTCATTTAACAGGTGGCTTGAAATAAAAATAGTCTTGCCCAGTTCGGCCAGCCTGTGAATAAGCTGGCGAATCTCAAACATGCCCGACGGATCGAGGCCGTTGGTTGGCTCGTCCAGCATCACGAGTTCAGGATCGGCCAGGAGCGCTGCCGCGATGCCCAGGCGTTGTTTCATGCCCAGCGAATATTTGCGATACGCCATCTTCGCCTGGATGCGCAATTCCACCAGTTCAAGCACCTCTTCCACGCGGCGACGATTAGCCTTACCCGATTTCATACTGGAAGCAGCCGCAACCGCCAACAGGTTATCACTACCAGAGAGATAGGGATAGAAGACGGGCGTTTCCACAATGGCCCCCACGCGCTGGAGGATAGCGGGCAACTGATAGGCATTATCCATGCCAAACATCACCACCCGTCCCGCCGTCGGACGAATCAAGCCGAGCAACATACGAATAGTCGTGGTCTTGCCAGAGCCATTGGGGCCAAGAAAGCCGAAAACATCGCCCTGCATTACTTCAAGATACAGATCATTGACGGCCACAAGCTTGCCAAACGCCTTGGTCAATCTGCTGGTGCTAATAATGCAATCCGGCGAGTGCATCATTTCACTATTCTCATTCAATATCTGCCGCCTTTCAAGGACGCGCATATAAATAGCATAAAGACATAAAGTTCCCACCAATTATTGCATGATTCGCCTTTGATGGCAAGCTACCAGGGCAATTGAAAAGCATGGCCCGCCCCACGCCGGACGCCCGCAAGGGGCGTCCCTACATGACGAAATTACCCCATCCCCCCAAATAACGATGATTGGGGTGCGGGGTGCCGTTGATATGTAGGGA
>JBOGTO010000236.1:0-17387 GCA_050695155.1 Ktedonobacteraceae bacterium | reverse complement strand
CACCTTAGTAGGGCGGGGGATGTGGCGAGGGTGGGTAGGGGCGCTTGCGCCGCCCTCTCGCATTTGCAAACGAACCCCTCTCGCGCTACTCAGCCTCCTCTCCATTGTGTTCGGTGCGCCACAGGCTGCGCATCTCTTCGTTGGTAGCCAGCAGTTCAGAGAGCGTACCCTGCGCATCGATTTTGCCGTCTTTGAGGACAATGATGTGGTCGGCACGTCGGAGCGCGGCGCGGCGGTGCGTGACTACCAGGCAGGTCGCCGCTTGCCGGGCAAAGAGACGTTCCCACAGAGTTTGCTCGGTCTCCACGTCAAGCGCGCTTGAGAGATCGTCGAAGACCAGCAGCGCGGGTTGGCGTACAAACATGCGCGCGGCAGCCGTGCGCTGTGCCTGCCCACCGGAAAGGCGAATACCGCGCGGCCCGATGGTGGTGTCCAGCCTGTGCGGCATCTCCTGAATGTCCTGTTCCAGCACAGCAGCGTGAATGGCTCCTGGCAAGTCGGCACCATCTTCCGGGATACCCAGCAGGATATTGTCGCGCACTGTGGCGCTGAACAGGCGCGGGATTTGAGGCGTATAGGCTGTGCGCGGCGGTTTGAAGAAATCAGTGGTACTGGCGATAGGCTCACCATTCCAGTAGATCTCGCCGTCCTGCTTCGGCAAAAGTCCAAGCAATGTACGCAGGAGGGTCGTCTTGCCGGAACCGACGCGCCCCGTCACGACGGTAAACGAGCCACGCGGGATATGCAGATCAATGCTGCTAATCCCTCGCTCGCTGCCTGGATAGTGATAGCTCAGTCCTCGTACTTCAAGCGTACCGAAGCTGTGTTCTGACATTGTCATGGCAGGAGGCAACTCCGGTAATGCTCCACGCTCGTAGACCGGCGCGTGTGTTACCAGGACGCCGGGCGACTCGTCGGGGATCAGTTCCACCATGCGTTTGATCGAGACTTCCTGCTGTTTGTAGTCGCCGATGAACATACCCCAGGTCGCAGGCAACTGTGTGGTAAACCAGAGGTAGTACACGAAGAGCGCGAAGTCGCCCACAGTGAACGTCTTCGCGGCCATCGCCTGAGCCGCCAGCAGCAGCGTGATGCCGATACCAAAGGAGGCGGCATTATCAGAGATTGACCCCAGGAACTCAGTAAACAGGCGGTCGCGCAGCATGGCTTTACGGCGCACATTATTCAAGGTGCGGAAGTGGTTGATAACATCTTTTTCAGCATTAGCGACCTTCACCGCCTGTACCGAGGAGAATATCTCGCCCAGGAAACCGATCACGTTACCGGTAGCAACGCGAGCGGCATGACGGTAACGATGAATGCGGCCCCAGGCCAGGCGCGCGACGATGATGGAGAGCGCCAGCGGCACGAAAATGACCAGCGTGATCCGCAGATTGATACGGGCCATAATGATAACCGCGATCAGCGACGCGATGGTCTGTCCGGCCATGTCGGGAATCCATAGTGGGAAGTCCGAGGTCTCGTTGACATCGTCGTCGTAGCGACTAATGGCATCGCCCACTGCCACCGGCAACGGCAAGGCTCCTGGGCGGCGCAGCGCGCTGGCGAAGAGGTTGAAACGCAGCAACGCCCCCGTTGTGTAGCGGAAGGTCACGTCGCCCCATATCTCGCCAAAGGATGCCGCCTGTCGTACCAGTTCGACCGAAGCGTAGAGCGCGATCAGCTCCCACAGTCCAATCGTGGCCGGGGCCGCTCCTGTGATGCTATCGAAGACTGCCTTTTCAATCAGACCCGGTATGACCTGGAGAATGAAAAACGACATGTGAAAGATGCAGAAGACGATGTACGGCCAGGGCCGGTAGCGGATGAGACGCCAGTTGAACGGCCAGGTCTTCAAAGTACGCTGCTGCTCGCGCGATCGTGATGCAATCATGCCAGCACCTCCTCTAAGCCAGTCTGGAGCAGATGGTAAAAACGTGAGTGCGGATCGCTTGCCAGGGCAATGCGCGGCCCATACTCGACGATACGCCCATTTTCGAGAATCAGGATGTCGTCGGCGCGTTGCACTGTTTGCAGGCTGTGGGCGATGACGATGCCGGTACGCTCTGTGAGCAGACGGTCTACCGCGCGTTCTAAAAGTTGCTCTGTAACTGGGTCGAGGCGCGACGAGGCTTCGTCCAGGATCACGAGGCCGGGGTGTTTGAGAAAGACGCGCGCGAAGGCCAGCAATTGCGCTTCGCCGGCGGATAGCCCGTGACCACCGGCGCCCAGGCGCGTATCCAACCCTTGCGGCAGCGATTGCAGCCATTGCCACAAGTCCAGTTCTTTGATGGCTTGCTCGATGCGCTCATCGCTGATCTCTCTATTGAAAAAGGTCAGATTGTCGCGGATACTGGCGTTGAAGAGTTGCACGTCTTGCGTCACCATACCGATATGGTTGCGCAAATCTTCCAGAGCCACATCGCGCAGCCCTTTTCCATTGAGGGAGATAGTTCCGCTCATGGGATCGTACAGGCGGAAGAGCAGGCGCGCCAGTGTGGTTTTGCCGCTGCCGGTGCGTCCCAGCAATCCCAGAACTTTGCCCGCTTGAAGCTCAAAAGAGATGTCTTGCAGGACGTTCTCTTGCCCATCATAGCTGAAGGTGACGGAGCGGAATGCGACTTCCAGCGCGTCATGCGGCAGCGCGGTGTGCGCCTGCTCTTCAAGACCTGAGCGAATGCCAAAAAGCTGCTCAACACGTTCAATACTGGCGGAAGCTTTTTGCAGGTCTTCGACCTGCTCTTTGATGGTCTGTAGAGGGGTGGAAAGCATTCCGATATAGTACACAAACAGGAAGGCAGTGCCTATAGTGATCTGGTGCTGGAGGTACAGGTAGGCCCCCAGAGCCAGGCCGATAGTGTAGCCGATGACGTACAGGAAATTGGTGCTGAAAAAGGTCAGGTTGCTCACGAGTCGCGCGCGGCGATACGTTTCGAGCAGGCGGCGCATAAGGGAAAACATGAGACGTGTGACGTACCGTTCCGCTCCGGCAGCGCGAATATCCTCTGTTCCGGTCAGATGTTCTTCCAGGAAGCCGTAAAATCCGGCATTGGCCTCGCGCTCGCTCGTCCATTGTTTGACCGCGATGTTTTGCAGGAGACGCAGCGTAACAAACGTGAGGATGCTGAATAGTGTGAGAACAAGGCCCACATGCCAATCCTCGCGCCAGAGTAGCAGCAGTACGCCGCCAATCAAGAGCGCATTGCCTAACACCTGGATGATAAATTGTGAGAAGAAGTTAGCCAGCGCCGTCACGTCGCTATCGATGCGCTCGATCAATTCGCCTGGAGTGTGTGTCTTGTGAAAGGACATGTCCAGGCGCAGGCAGTGCAGCGCGAGATCTGCGCGCAGTGCATTGGTGGCAGTCCAGCCTATGTTTTCGGCGCTATAGGTGGAAGCGAAAGCCACTGTGCGCTGTAGAAACGCGATGGCGAGAAAAAGTCCTGCCGCGATCAGCAGCGCCGATAGAGGACCATGCGCCTGCGTTGCGTCGATGAAGTAGCGTATCACCTGCGGGTTGATTAATTGCAGCGCGATATTGCCCATCAATAGCAACGAGAGCAGGGTGACTCTAAGCCACTGCGGTTTGAGGTATGTTACCAGTAGACGCCAGTAGCGCCCAAACTGAGTATGCATAAGGTGTCGTTATTCCTTTCGCCCGGCGCGCCGGGCCTGGTTCCGTCGAAAATGCAGAGCGATAATAAAGCCATGCACTCATGTGGTGAAGTGAGGATGCCTGCGGCGAGAGGAAGGATGAACGGAAACCGTATCTCTGTGGCTACAGATGATTGGGCAGGCGACGAGAAGCCACAGAAGGACGTGCAGGAGACCAGATGTGAAAAGGAAACAACAGGCAAAAGCCCTTGCTACCTGTTTAGAGGCGCAACAACAAAACGAAAAGACAACATGCTAATGCTGCATGATCTCTCGTGGTTGATGGGTTCAGTTTCGGCTCAGGCACGCTTAGTTGGACCACATCCTGATGTTGACTGACATGATAGTTGCTAAACCTCCAGTTAAGGTATTGAGAGGATAGTAGCATATTTCTGAGAGGTATGCAAGCTTTGCCCGTTGAGCGACCTGGGAGGCGACTCCAACGCCTGCTGTATAAGTTCGGGGGCGATGGATGGATCGGTGTTTTTCGGGCGTGTGACGGGTACGCGCGTCATGGTGATGTCGATTTCCGGGTCGAGGCGCGTTGTATGGTCATACGTTGCGTGATAAATTTGCTGTGTCGTCAGGCTGCGCGTGCCGAGTAAATTCGCTCCATACAAGATGGTACCCTGTAGATCGGCTACCAGCAGATTAGCTCCGGCCAGGTTCGCGCCGCGCAAATCGGCGTCTGTCAGGTTGGCTCCAATCAGGGTTGCCCCGGCCAGATTAGCTCCAGCAAGGCAAGCGCCACGCAAATCCGCCATGTAGAAATTGGCTCCACAGAGTTGCGCGTTACGGAAATTGGCCTGTCCCAGATAGCGATGCGAGAAATCGCGCTCGCGCAAATCCGCCTGGTAAAACGTTGGCGGTTGCCAGTTTGGAGGCGCATAAGTGATATGGTGATGTCCATCAAGTGTTAGTGGCGCTTCCTCAATCTTAGGCAACCTGCTCAGCGTAAATTCCTGGCTTAATTTCTGTGAATGATCATCGAAGCGGGCCTCCCACTGTTCCCATTCTTCCCTTAATTGCTGTACCTTGTCGGAAACTTGCTGCTCGAAGAGGAGTGAACTTTTTCGTTCCTGCATTTGCCATGCATACTGATGGCCTTCCTGAGCATTTTCCCATGCTTCGCGCTCAACCCCCTTTTCCTCTAACACGCCCAGTTGGATGCGCAAAGCCAGCAATACGCCGATAGCTGCCGTTAGCAGACCAATAATTCCCCCAACGATCACAAATAACGTCATGGTATGCTACCCCTGTTTCACGTTGACTATGCAAGAGCCAGTAAATAGCCAGCAATATTTATGCTGCTCTATTTCGTAAGACGGAAGTTGTAAGCATGAGTAACAATGATTGTACTTAGATTGACTACTTGACAAAAAACGAATCTCAGGGTACTATAACGGTAACAGATATATCCATGCATGATATATCTGTAGCTGACCGAGTTATGTATATCAAAGTCTGGGAGAGACTAATGAAAAATGAACCACGTAGAGCGGAGGATATGCTCCCACTTACTCCTGCTGTATTGCACATCTTGCTGGCGTTGGCCGATGGCGAGCGTCACGGCTATAGCATCATGCAGGAAGTGTCGCGGCGTGCGGGTGGTCAGGTGAAAATGGGGCCGGGTACATTGTATGGCTCGATCAAACGGATGCTGGCCGATGGTCTGATTGAAGAGTCGGGCGAGCGACCCGATCCGGCGCTGGACGATGAGCGACGGCGTTATTATCGCCTCACCAGTTTCGGTTTGCGAGTCATGCAAGTTGAAGTGCTGCGTCTCCAGCAAATCGTGCGCCTGGCCCAGTCGAAGCAGGTCATGGGCGACGGTTCAGAGATGATAGGAGGTGCGTCATAAGCGTTTCATCCATGAAACACGACCGCAGCTTTTCGTACCGGCTCTATGGCCTGTTGTTGCGCTGCTATCCCGCGCCATTCCGCCGTATGTACGCTCAAGAAATGGCGCACATCTTTCGTGATAGTTACCGCGAAGCAGCGTGGCAACACGGCAGAAGCGGCGTGCTGCGTTTGTGGGGCATTGTTCTCTATGATCTGGGAATTTCCCTTTTTATCGAGCATTTGAGCGCGTTCAAAGAGTTGTTAAAACCAATCGAAGAAAGGCATGGAAAAAACTATATGAGCGTCACAAATATCATTTTCGCGCAGCGTACCGACATTGGCCGCGAGCGCCAGTCGAACGAAGATAGCGTCATCTCCATTCTGCCCGAAGATCAGCAGGTAGTGGCAAGCAAAGGTGTCCTGTTTGTGGTGGCCGATGGCCTGGGCGGTCATACTCGTGGCGAGGTAGCCAGCCAGATGGCCGTCAACACCGTCCGCGATGTTTATTACCAGCAACAAAGCAATGACCTGGCAACCTCCTTTCTTCTCGCATCTTTACCTTTCAGGGCATTGCTTACTAGCTACAGGGTGATCTATAATTATAGCAGAGTAAAAACGGACTCTATTCAGCTATTACAGTGCTAGAAGCAGAAATAACAATACACATGGTTAAACCTCTCGATTCGATGCGCATCATTCACTGGGCCAGTGGCGCTGATATGTCTAGCGAGTTCCCCATTAGTGATACCGAGGCAGACCCTGGCTTGCTCGGCCCTGACTCGTTGACCTGGCGTTTACATGAAGAGCAATGGCTGATTATGGCGGGGGCGCGCGCCTTTTTAATGCAGGCCGCCCATCCCGTCGTGGCGCAAGGCGCGCTCGACCACAGTGGTTTCGCCGAAGACCCCTTTGGGCGCGTGTATCGCACTATTCGGGGCATGGCGGTTTTGATCTTTGGCAGCACCTCCGAAGCTAATGCGATGGCTCGCCATATCAATCTTTTGCACCATACCGTGCAGGGGACGCTTCAAGAGAGCATAGGTCGCTATACTGCTGGCGAGCATTATAGTGCTATGGAACCTCTAGCGTTGCTGTGGGTACATATCGCGTTTGTCGATAGTCTTCTCACTGCCTATAAGATGTTTGTCGGACCACTTACCCCGGAGGAATGCGAACAATACTGGCAGGAATCGTGTCGCTATGCGCGGCACCTCGGCTTAACCGATGCCACTCTCCCAGCCAGCTACGCCGCCGCGCAGCAACACATCCGCGAAGCGCTCCCATCGGGAGAGATCGGCATCGGCTCTGCCGCCCATTTCATCGCCCGCGAGGTACTCTATCCGCGTTTGCCATTGTTGCGCAGGCCATTGTGGATGATCGTGCGCATGATTACAGTAGGTCAATTGTCGCCAGACATACGGAAGGCATACGGGCTACGTTGGACGCCAGCGCACAAGCTTGGATTTCTTATAACGCGCGGCGTCTTCCATCTCCTGCGCCGTCTCTTCCCCGGTGCGCTCAGTAAAGCACCCCTGGTGGATTTCGCCAGAAGCCGTTCACGGGGAGAACTCCAGAGACCCATGCAGCCTATAGTATAGACTGTTGTTCTATAAAGACATATAATGTAGGTGAGGTTGTTACAGCATCACATAAAACCAATATTCAATGCCATAAGGTAAAATAGATGAGTCAATACAAACATCCAACGCCCCTTTCATTTGTGCTGGATGACGAAAAGCGACAGCTTACCTTGATCTGGAGCGACGATCACGAAAGCGTGCATAGCTGGGAAGCGCTGCGATGGGCCTGCCCCTGCGCGTGGTGTGCCGGTGAAGGCGGCCAGCCCGGCATGTTGCAGAATAAGACCAGCCTGAGCGTGGAAGAGACCACGCTGGTGAATCTTGAACCGGTGGGACGCTATGGTCTGACTCCTATCTGGGAAGACGGACATCACACGGGCATTTTCACCTACGAAAAGCTACGCGCTAGCTGCGAATGCCAGGAGTGCCAGGATAAACGCTACTACGCGAAATAGCAGATAGCGTTTATCCGGCAATATCTAGCCGTGAATCTCACGGCTATCTTGTGGCGCTTGCTCCCGTTCAAACATCCCGTAATCGCGGATCACGCCAGCAATGCGCAGTCGATAGTCTTTGAACAATTCCGTTCGCCCTTTAGTTTGTGCCGCGCGATGCACCTCAAGCTGTCTCCACTCTTCGATTGCTTTCTCGTCGCGCCAGAAGGAAAGAGAGAGGATCTTCCCAGGTTCGTACAGGCTCTCAAAACGCTCGATAGAAATGAACCCGTCGATTTTGTCGAGCAGCGGTCTGAGGCTGGCTGCTATTTTGAGATAGTCTTGCTTGCATCCCTCTTTGGGGGACAATTCAAATATTACGGCAATCATCGTTCTGGTCTCCTTCTTACTGACTGGCTGAGAAAGTGACATTTGACCCATTTGGGCAATAGAGCCGCTTTCTATGTTAAGTACGGTTGTTCTTTCCGTTAATAATGATGAAAGGCGCACAAACGCATTTTCCCTGGCAGGGAGGTTGAGGAAGTTATCATTATTTACGGAGCAATACAATGTCTACAACAACCAAAGAAATTGAAACACAAATCACATCTCGTCGTCGCTCTTTTCCATTCTCTGGACTGGCCCTGCGCCTGTTGATCGCCTTTATTATTAGCTGGGTGATCGTGATGGCCTTCTTTATATCTGGCGCGGTTTCTCGCTAACGTATCTATCGCTCAGAGTTCTTCTTCCTCGAAACGCACGCCGTAACGCCCGCTGAGATAGTCGTACATCTTATCAGCGAAGTAGCTCGGATCAGCGAAGCCCCGGTTCTCGGGTTTGATCTCTGAGAGCTGGATCATCAGGCGCGTATCGCCATTGCGATAGTGGCAATACAGCGACCAGCGCTCGTTGCGTTCCAGCAGGGTAAAGTCCGATGAGATGGAACCGGAGCCGTCGCCTGCTCGTTCGCGCCGCAAGCGGGCATGACGCGCCAGGTGGCGATAGGCCGCGTCCAGGTTATCGACCACGAAGCCGATATGATGCCAGCGACTGGGCAAGCCATCCGAAAGCGGCGCTTTCTCCGTCCCAAACACGAACAACGCTGTGTTGCCGGTTGTCAGCACCGTCTGGTGACGATCATCGCGCACGATTCTCATACCCAGCACTTCGCTAAAAAACGCCTTTGCATCTTCACGATCCGCCACCGTAATCGCCAGGTGATCGAACCCGAAATTTGTCCAACTGTCCTCCGTTGCGCCTGCCGTGACTTCCTTCAATGGCATGGCCTCGACGTGGAACGTAGACGTTTTGAAGTGCGCCACACTTTCGCCGATGAACATATCAGGAAATATCTCCTCTCCTTCCGGCGTTTTGATACGAATGCGATGCCCGACCAGCAGCCCATCCGGCAAGGCATGTTCGAGCGCTTCGTGAAATATCTCTTGCGGGTCAACGGTACTCTGATATGATTGACCGTTTACAACCAGTGTGATGTCAAGTGGTTGTGCCATAATCGATGTTATCCTTTCGCATGTTAAATTCGCTCTATATATATCGTAGAGGAGAGATGCCAGTACAGAACTGTCACTTGATTCTTGCCGTGCGATGGGGTATACCTGATTCAATCGCTTCACATAAGCAAGGAGAAACCGCCATGCAGGATCAGCAATTGGATGTAAATGTGTCCTCGCCCACCCCTGGAATGAGGGTTGAGGGCGAACGTGACTATGAGTATTACAAAAAGATATTCGAGGGGCATCCAATGCCGTTCGCGTTTGTCGATCTTGATCTGCTTGAACAGAACATCCGGCAGATTGCCGGGCGCGCGCGTGGTAAGCGGCTTCGACTTGCCTCCAAGTCGCTTCGCTGCATAGCCATACTGCGGCGTATTTTCGCGGCTGATGCCTGTTTTCAGGGCATTATGTGCTATACAGCTCTTGAAGCGGTCTACCTGGCCTCGCAAGGTTTCAAAGATTTGCTGATCGGCTATCCCGCCTGGAACGAGCATGACATTGCTGCTATTGCGCGCGCAACGGCGGAGGGAGCGCAAATCACACTGATGATCGATAGCGTGGAACATGTGGAGCGCATCGATGCCATAGCTGCGCGGCATGGTGTGCGCTTGCCCCTGTGTCTCGAAATCGATATGTCGATGGACGTTCCGGGCCTGCATTTTGGCGTCTGGCGTTCACCTGTGCGCACGGTAGAGCAGGCGAGACCCATTATCGAGCATATCAAAGCCTCGTCGCATGTCTTTCTGGATGGTTTGATGGGCTACGAGGCGCAAATCGCGGGTCTGGGCGATAATTTCCCCGGCCAGAAGGCGAAGAATGCGCTGGTGCGGCGACTCAAACGACGCTCAATCGGCGAAATAGCTGAGCGCCGCGCCGCTATTGTGGCGCTGGTGCGTTCCTGCGGCATCGCGCCGCGCTTCGTCAATGGCGGTGGCACGGGCAGCATCGACTCCACTGGTAACGAGGCCGTTGTGAGCGAAATCACGGTCGGCTCGGGCTTCTACGCTCCCGCGCTCTTCGACAACTACTGCGACTTCCGCTATCAACCCGCCGCCGCCTATGCTATCGAGATTGTGCGCCGCCCGCAGCCCTCGCTCTATACCTGCCTGGGCGGCGGCTACATCGCCTCTGGCTCGGTTGGCCCGGAAAAGCAGCCCGCGCCGTACCTGCCGCGCGGCGCGAAACTGCTCTCGCTCGAAGGCGCGGGCGAAGTGCAAACGCCTATCCGTTACAATGGGCCACTATCGCTAAACATAGGTGATCCGATCTTCATGCGCCACAGCAAGGCCGGAGAACTATGCGAACGCTTTACACATCTTTACCTTGTTTCCGATGGAGCCATCATTGAAGAGGTAAAGACATATCGCGGCGACAACCAGTGCTTCTTATAGCCATTGTTTTTCCGGCAAACCTTGTCATGAAGTAACGGGGGATAGCACGAGCGTATCAGAACCCGCCAGTCGAACGGATGATTTGACCTGTCACCCACTCAGCATCTTCGCTTGCCAGAAAGGTGATGAGGCGGGCTGCATCCTCGGACTGCCCAATTCGTCCCATGGGGAAGCGCGGCAGGAGTTCTTGCCTTACCTCCTCGGTCATCCATCCCGTATCGGTTGGGCCTGGATCAATCGCGTTTACCGTGATGCCTCGTGGAGCCACTTCGGCAGCCAGTGTGACGGTGAAAGCCTCGATAGCTCCTTTCGTGGCGACATAGGCCAACTTTCCTGGCATCGCGCCGCGCCCTTGCCCGGATGTGAGATTGATGATGCGCCCGCCTGAAGGCAATGTAAAACTTCGCGCAAATTCAACACTCAATAGCATGGTTCCTCGCATATTTACTGCATAGTAGGTGTCCAGGGTTTGCGCATTCAATTGGTCGAAAGGGGCCTCAGTATCATCATGCGTGGCATTATTGACGAGGATAGAAACGGTTCCTAATTGTGCCTGAGCAGTCTGTATAATGCGTTGTGGAGCATCTACCTCTGCCAGATTAACCATCATATGTTCGCAGCGAACGCCCAGCGCGTGTATCTGTGTTCTCAGGAACTCTGGTTCGTCTTCTTCCGCGCCCCAGGGCATTAAACGATCATAAGGACTCCAATGGGTGAAAAAGATGTCAATGCCTGCCCGTGCCAGCGCCAGACAGACGGCTGCTCCAATGCCCCGGCGACGACTCGCCCCCGTCACAATCGCAAGTCTCCGGGAAGAATTTTGAATGGTCATTGGTGGTTCCTTTCTCTTTGCAAGGTTATCGTATCATTTTGCCCGGCAATCTGTCCTTGACATCAGGCGGGGGCGTGGCTACACTAATGAGGTGTCGAATAGTAATACGCGAGGAGGTGTCGCATGATTGATGCAGTCGCAACGGTCTGTATTTTCGTCAATGACCAGGACAAAGCCAAAGCATTTTATACCGACGTGCTGGGCTTTGAGTTGCGCCAGGATTCGCCGATGGACGAGTCGCGCTGGATTGCCGTCGCGCCAAAGGGGGCGCGCACCGAAATAATCCTCTATAAGATGGATCAAAACTGGCAGCATTATCGCCAGGTAATGGGCAAATCGCAGGCCATTACCTTCAATGTGACAGACATAAAAGGTTTGCGCGATGACCTCAAGGCGAAGGGTGTGCGCATTACGCAGGAGCCGGACCCGCAGCCCTGGGGAACCTATATGATGATTCTCGATCCAGATGACAACGCTTTGCTCATGGTTGAGGAACCTAGATAACTCATCACAGGGAGTTAAAAATAGATATGGCAGTAACGCAAGGGGCGCGCTGGCAGAACTGGTCTGGTTCTGTCAAGGGGCAACCGCGCCAGGTTGTGATGCCGGGCAGCATCAATGAGTTGAAACAAATTGTGGGCATCTATGCGCGCGATGGGCGGCATGTGCGCGTCGTCGGTTCAGGCCATTCGTTCACGCCGCTTGTGCAGAGTGACGACGTGTTGATGTCGCTGGATAATTTGCAGGGCGTCGAATTGATTGACGCTGAACCTGGAACCGTTACCGTGCTGGGTGGCACAAAGCTCAAGCTGCTGGGTGAGACATTGTTAGCGCACGGGCTGGCTCAGGAGAATCTTGGCGACATCGATGTACAGAGTATCGCGGGAGCCATCAGCACAGGCACACACGGCACCGGCATTACCTTTGGCTCGCTTGCCACGCAGATTGAGGGCATGACCCTGGTAACGGCGGACGGGGAACTACTCGAATGCTCTCCTGAACGGCATCCCGATATTTTTAAGGCGGCGCAGGTCTCGCTGGGAACGCTGGGAGTGATTGCCAGTGTCAAACTGCGCGTAGTGCCTGCTAAAGTTCTGCACTACCAGGGCCAGCGTAAAAAACTGAGCGATTGTCTTGAACATCTTGAACAATACAAGCAGGAGAACGCGCACTTCGAGTTTTTCTGGTTTCCCTATACCGAGTGGGTACAGGCCAAATTCATCAACCCCACCAGTGAAGCGCCGGGCAAGAATACGCTGGGGGGAACGCTCAATAAAATCGTACTGGAAAACTGGGTCTATGGGTCGTTGTGCGCAATGTCTCGCGCGATACCTGGTTTTGCTAAAGGCGTGTGCAAAATCTCAGGCAATTCGATTGCCAACGTGGATGAGATCAATTACAGTCATCGCCTTTTCTCGACGCCGCGCATGGTGCGTTTCCAGGAGATGGAATACAACATTCCGGCGCAACACACGCGAGCCGTTATCACCGAGATTCAGCAGTGCATCGAGCAGCATCAATTCGCGGTAAACTTCCCTCTTGAATGCCGTTTTGTGCAGAGCGATGATATATGGCTCAGTCCAGCTTACCAGCGCGAATCGGCCTATATCGCCGTGCATATGTACAGGGGTATGCCCTACCAATCCTATTTTTCCCACATTGAAGAGATCTTCAAACGCTACCAGGGCCACCCGCACTGGGGCAAGCTGCACACACGCACGGCGCAAGAACTGGCTGCTCTGTACCCGCGCTGGCACGATTTCCGGTGCATCCGCGCCTCGCTCGATCCCAACGGCATGTTCTTGAATGACTACCTGCGAGCGTTATTTGATGCAGACGCGCCTGTACCCGGTGCCACTGGCGAAGAGGAAGCAAGCACAACTTAGTTGTATATTATAAATGAGTAAAATGGAGAGAAATGTCAGTCACGAGAAACGATTCAGGGACTCTGGCGGGATTTCCTTGAGCATAGTTGACCAGGCTTTTTCCATATGGTATCATCACCCCATACAGGATATGGATTATTATCTTTGGCGCAGGCTTCCTTGCGCCGCCAGTTTGGAAAGGAGGTGTAGAGATGACCGCAAGCGCACGCCGCGCAACATCGATACCCGGCATGAAGGTATGGAGTTGCATTGAGGATGTTCGGGGAATATAGACGCTGAGATAGCATTTCGCGTCATACTGTTCTCGATCACTAGAAAACACATCCTCCTTTCAACCTCCATAAGCCACGTCTCCGCCAGGATGGTCTTGCCTTCCACTTCACCCCTTCTCATGCCGGTGTTCCCTGTCGCGCTCACCCATTGACTCCGCTCATTTGTTTTGATGCGGGATGAGATGTTTGTGCCATTTGCGATTGTTTGAACACTACCATGAGGAGCATCCCTTTGCTTTCAACCGATTCGACCACGAAAGAATTGCCGGTTATGCCAGCAGCAAAAGCTGGCTTTGCATCCAGCGCGCCCGCGCCTGCGCGTTCGCGCGGCAAGAAGTTCTTATCGTACTACAAACCATACCTCGGCTTGTTTTTCGCGGACATGGCTTGCGCGCTTATCGTATCGGCGATTACGCTGCTACTCCCGTTATGCGCGCAATACATTACCAAAAACGTCTTAGAAGGCCATATGCCTCATATGCTCAACCACATCTATCTGATGGGTGCGCTCATGCTGGCGTTGGTTGGTGTCCATATGCTGTGTACCATGTTCATTGACTTTCAAGGGCATATGATGGGTGCCAGGATGGAAAGCGACATGCGCAGCGAATTATTCGAGCATTACCAGAAGCTCTCGTTTCGCTTTTATGATGAACAAAGAACAGGTCAATTAATGACCCGCATTACCAATGATACATTCGCGCTATCCGAGTTATATCATCATGGTCCTGAGGATATCGTCATTACCTGTTTGACGGTCGCCGGTGCCTTCATTATCTTGCTAAAGATCAATGTTGCGCTTACCTTGCTCATCTTTCTCTTTTTGCCAATCATGGCTGTGTACGCGCTATATTTCAATAAAAAGATGAATAGAGCGTTACGCAGCAGCAAGGATAGAATCGGCGATATCAACGCGCAGGTTGAAGATACGCTGGCAGGCATTAGAGTGGTAAAATCATTTACCAACGAAGATGTTGAAAAAAGCAAGTTCGCCTACGCAAACCATCGTTTTCTCGCCAGCCGCAGAGACGGCTATAAAAGTGAGGCGTACTTTTCCGGCGGATTGATGGCATTCACACAGCTCATTACCATCGCTGTAATAGTCTTGGGCGGTGCCGCTATTGTTCACGCCTCCCTGGATTTAGCTGATTTGCTCACCTACTTATTGTGTGTCAGCATCCTCATCGATCCAATTCAGAAATTAGTCAATTTTGGCAGGCTCTATCAGGAAGGAATTACCGGATTTCACCGGTTTATGGATATTATGGAGGTGGCCCCCGATTTACAAGACGCGACAGATGCCATTGATCTGACACAGGTTCGGGGGAATGTGGAGTTTGAAGATGTCAGCTTCAAGTATAAAGAAGATCATAATTATGTCGTGAAGAACCTCTCGCTGGAGATACAGGCTGGTGAATACGTTGCCTTAGTCGGGTCTTCCGGCGTGGGCAAAACGACGCTCTGCTCGTTAATTCCACGTTTCTACGAAGTAAATGTGGGAAAAATACTGCTGGATGGGCGCGATATCCGAGATGTTACCCTGCGCTCATTACGAAGGAATATCGGTATTGTCCAGCAAGATGTCTATTTGTTTGCCGGGACCGTTGCAGACAATATCGGCTACGGGAAACTTGACGCCAGTAGACAAGAAATCATTGATGCGGCCAAACAGGCGCACGCGCATGATTTTATCATGGCGTTACCGGATGGCTATGACACCGATATTGGTCAACGCGGCGTAAGACTCTCAGGCGGGCAAAAGCAGCGGTTGAGTATCGCGCGCGTCTTCCTCAAAAATCCCCCTGTGATCATTTTTGATGAAGCGACGAGCGCGTTGGATAATGAAAGTGAAAAGGCTGTGCAGGATTCATTGGAAAAGTTAGCCGACAACCGCACAACGCTTGTCATCGCCCATCGCTTGTCAACCATCCGCAATGCCCGGAGAATTGTGGTGTTATCTGACACCGGGATCGCTGAACAAGGTACGCACGCGGAGTTACTCGTATTGAATGGCGTCTATGCGAACTTGTACAATATGCAATCAAAAATATGAGATCGCATCGTCACTTTCGCCCTGGCAAGCCTACTGTATGCCATCGGTTCCCGCGCCGCACACCAGCGCGCACACCTTATCTGATGGCGTAGGAGAAACTTTGCCTGACAAAAGCGCGGCAACGGCGGCGGCTCCGCTCAGTTCGGCGGCTACACCCATCTCAAGCCAGAGCCAGCGAGCCGCCTCGCGCATCTCGGCATCCGTCACCAGCACTATATCGTCTACATGCTGCTGGATGATCTCCAGGTTGATGGTGGCGCTGCTGCGCGGGGCGAGCGTACCGGCGCTGGTCGTAATCTGCGACAATTCCACTACCTTGCCTGCTCGCACGCTTTCATAGAGCGTCGGCGCTCCCACCGGTTCAATCCCAATAACCTTTATGCCTGGTTTGAGACTTCGCACGGCGCTGCTCACGCCAGCAATCAGGCCACCACCGCCGATAGCTACCAGCAGCGTATCGATGTCCGGCGCATCTGCCAAAATTTCGAGGCCAAGCGTTCCTTGCCCGGCGATCACAGATGGGTCGGCGAAAGGATGGATATAGTTCAATCTTTCCTGCTCGGCAGCTTGAAGAGCAGCCCGATTTGCCTCATCCCACACCGCGCCGGCGAAGATCACCTGCGCGCCCCAATGCTCCAGCATGTGTGCTTTAACGGCGGGCGTACTCTTTGGCAGGTAAATCGTCACAGGCACTTTCGCCAGCCACCCGGCATAGGCGACTCCCAATCCATGATTGCCGCCCGAAGCGGTGACAAGCCCATATTGAAGCCGTTCCGGGGGAATGCTCAGAAGCTTATTCACCGCGCCTCGCGCCTTAAACGAGCCACAAATCTGCAAGCATTCCAGCTTGAGATAGAGCGATTGTGCCGCGCAAACCGGCTGCTTGACCGGCTTTGCCTCGATCATCGGGGTGTGCCGGATATAGTTGCTAATGCGAGCCTGCGCCGCCTGAATATCTTGTAACGCTATCACAGAGTGTCATCCTTTGTATGTTGTATCAGTTCCATGACAAATCTTTTATGGGAGTTGGAACAACCGTTGGCTATTCCTACGATGGGAAGTTTCACAGACAAGGTTATCATCTGGCAAAGCAATTGTCCATTCATGCCAGATTTTTTAACATCAGTCTCAGAGAATAAATGCCCGGTTCCAGGTGTTCCTAATAGATGGATGAACCAGGGGTTCATTTCTATTACACCTATTTTCAGGAGGAAACACATGTCAACGATAAAGATTGCAGTTCTTGGCGCGGGCAACATTGGAGGCACGCTTGGTCGCAAGTGGGTCACAACAGGACACCAGGTTGTCTTTGGAGTAAACAATCCAGATGGAGAGAAAGCGCAGAAGCTACGCGGCGAGTTGGGCGACCGCGCTGTAATTCATACAACTGCCGATGCTCTCGTCACTAATCCAGATGTGGTGGTGATGGCTATCCCCGGCACGACAATGGATGCGACCATCGCGCAATATGCAAATCAGCTCGATGGTAAGATCATTATCGACACGGCTAATAAAATGGGAGCCAGCACGCACAATAGCTTCGCCGCTTTGCAACAGCATACGCCTCACTCGCCCATCTACCGCGCCTTTAATTCATTGGGCTGGGAGAACTTCGCCAATCCCCTCTTCGATGGCACACCCGCCGATCTCTTCTACTGTGGCACCGACGGCGCATCCCGCGCAACGGTCGAGCAGTTGATTTCTGACATCGGACTCCGGCCAATCTACCTGGGCGGCGTCGAACAAGTCGGCGTGGTAGACTCCGTGTTAGGGTTGTGGTTCGCGCTGGCAGTCAGCCAGGGCAAGGGGCGTAATTTGGCCTTCAAGGTGCTGACGAGGTAGGTTCTATGAAAGGTCTTCCTGATGATATGTAGGGGTGGGGGTGGTGTGGATGTGGAGTGGGGACGCTTGCGTCGCCCTGGTGGATGT
>JBOGTO010000235.1:0-17662 GCA_050695155.1 Ktedonobacteraceae bacterium | reverse complement strand
CGCCAAAATACCTGGCGTCAATCCAACACTCGGCAATGTGTTGTTTTTCGTTTTAGCATGGCCCGTTGCTGTGGGCATGATCCTCTTCGGTGAGATGGTGCGGCGTGGTCGCAACTGGGCGCGCCGGATACAAATTGTTGCTAATGCGCTATTATCGTTAGTCGGTATTGTCCAACTGATCAGTCTGTTTCAAAGTATCAAAGGGGGAAATTTCTGGCCTGTAGTGACAGAAGTCATCCTGGTCATCTTTTCTCCTCTGATCTTCTGGCGTCTGACTCGTCCCGCCTCTGCTCGCTGGTTTAAGACGGTGACGGTAGCGGCGGCGCGCCAACGACACGGCGGCGCGTGGGGCTGGTTCATCGCGCTGTGGGCCATTGTCGGCGGCGTCTTGCAAACCATCGCCAGTATTAAATAGCCAGTATCCTTTCTAATCACAGGCGACTATGCTAAACTGCATTGCAAGAAATAATCCTTCTGAAAGGGTGCAAGCGGTGAGCGAAATACAAGAGTCGTTAGAGTGGCGTTCAATTTTAGATTCCCTGCGTAATGTGACGGTTGAAAAGGCGCGTGCCACGTTGGGCGAGCGTAGTGTGATCGCCTATACGGATGGCGCGTGCATCAAAAATCCCGGCGGCCCGGCGGGCTGGAGCGTAATCCTGGCATCTAGCGATTACGCGGACGACGAACATATCGATGAGGATGCGCCGCGCATCGAATGTTATGGGCATATCCCTCAATCGCCCACAACGACCAACAATCGCGCGGAAATCGCGGCGGTGCTGGCGGCCCTGTGCCTCGCGCCGCGTGATGCGCTGCTCAGCGTTCACAGCGATAGCGAGTACACTATCAAGGTGGCATCGGGCGTTTTCCAGATGAAAGCCAACCCCGACCTGTGGGAACTCTATCGCGTGTTGCTCAAAAAGCGCAAGACGCCTCCCACCTTTGAGTGGGTGCGCGGACACGCCGGGCAGGCGCATAACGAACGCGCCGACGAACTGGCCGGGCTGGGCGCGTGGAACGGTAATGTAGAGGCGTATCGCAACTGGCAATCATCAATGGCACCCGAAGCGCGCAGCGGCCTGTCAACGTCCGACCTGGCTGCGTTACGCCAGCAGGTGCAGCGCCTCCAAACCTACTTCGATACTATCGCGCTCGACAGCCCGCGCATAGGAGCCAAAGAACGCTCGTTCATCAGCGATATGGCGAAACGCCTGCAAAAGCACAATTTCGCCCCAAGTGAGAAGCAAAACAACTGGGTCAAAGGACTGATTAAAAAGTACAGGGATGCGTAGAGGCCGTATAAAAGGTTGTGTGATACAATAAAGCCCGTGTGTGCAGTTTCCCATATCACATGAAAGAAGACGATCCTTGTACCAAGAACTGACCCAACATTTCAGCGATTTGCTCAATCTCAAACAGCCTCCCATTGGCCTGTCATTCGTAGAAACTATTCCTGACGATGTGAAACATGTTGGCTCGCGCGTACCATCGGCCTGCACGTTCTGGCGATTGGCTGAGAAGGGCGTATTTTATGCGACGGCGGTAGATCACCAGGAATGCCCCATCGGCATGATGACGATGGGCTTTACTATGCCGGAAACAGCGCAGCAGCGCGCGCAGGATTTAGTGCAGACGATGGCGAATGCGCAATATTTCTCGCCAGCCGAGGTGAGCGCGTTACCCGTAGTCAATACGCCACACTCTTCTATAGTATATGGGCGTCTTGACCAGTTACCCGTCGCGGCTGATGTGGTGTTGTGCATCATTGATACACAGCAGGCCATGCTGGTGGCCGAAGCGATGGGCAATATGAACTGGCTGCAACAGGGCGGTCAATCGGCGTTTGGGCGTCCCACCTGCGCCGTGATCCCCCGCGCTTTGCAGACCGGGCTGATCTCTATGAGCTTTGGCTGCATTGGCGCGCGCACCTATACTGGCCTGACGCCCTCCGAACTGGTATTGACCCTGCCGGGCGGCGAGTTTGCCGGGCTGGTCGAGCGCCTTTCGATCACCGTAAATGCCAACAATGCCCTTGCGCCTTTCCATCAAGGGCAGAAAGCGCGTTTCAGCGCGTAAAACGCTACCGATGATGGAAAAATCGTATACAACACATAATAAGCCGGTCAGGGCGTGACCTGATCGGCTTATTATGTGTTGTATACTGGGGACGACTTTCGCTATTGCTCTGAGCATATTTTATGGAAAGAAGGATTGTCTGCATGTCCGTATCCAACGCTCGCCAGGTACGTATTGAATTTGACAGCCGCGTCCCTATGCGCGATGGTATCACGCTTTCGGCTGATGTATATAAGCCGCTCAGCAGGTCGGGAGAGGCGGGGAAATTCCCGGTTATCCTGACGCGCACGCCTTATCAGAAGTTGAGTGAGGGGACACTGACGGCGGCCAATTACTTCGCGGAACGCGGCTATGTCTTTGTGGCGATGGATGTGCGCGGGCGCGGCGATTCGGAGGGCGCGTTTGTTCCATATTTCAATGAGGGCCAGGATGGCTTTGACGCTATCGAGTGGTGCGCGGCGCAGCCCTGGTCGGATGGCAATGTCGGCACCATCGGCAGTTCCTATCCGGGCGTGATCCAGTGGCTGGCAGCCCTGCAACAACCGCCGCACTTGAAGGCGATGGTGGTCAGAGTAGCTCCCTCCGACCCATTTGTAGAAACGCCTACCGGTGTACCCTCGCCCATGTCTTTATGCTGGCTGCATTTTGTCAGTGGAAGGTACAACCAGTTGATGGAGGCGGTGAACTGGGAAAGCGTCTACGAACACCTGCCACTGTTGACAATGGATGAACGCGCTGGTCGCCACATCCCGCACTGGAGGACGGAAATCGAACACGCGCAACTCGATGATTTCTGGCAGCCGCTATGCTACCAGCACAAATTTGAGCGCGTCAACGTGCCTGCCTTGCATATTTCGGGCTGGTATGACGATGAGCAGATCGGCACACCGCTCAACTTTATGGGTATGCAGGCGAGCGCCGCGACTCCCCAGGCGCGCAAAAGCCAGCGTTTGCTGATGGGTCCCTGGGGGCATGTGGTCAACAAAGACGCAAAGTTGGGCGAGGTTGACTTTGGCCCGCAGGCGTTGATCGATTTGCGCGGGGAAGAGTTGCGCTGGTTCAATCGCTGGCTGCGCGGCTATGGCAGCGATATTGGCCTGGATGAAGCGCCCGTGCGTATCTTCGTGATGGGCGCGAACACATGGCGCGATGAGCGCGAATGGCCCCTGGCGCGCGCGCAGTGGACGCCCTTTTACCTGCATAGCGGTGGACACGCCAACAGCCGTTTTGGAGATGGCTCCCTATCGACCATGTTGCCCACAGCAAGTGAGCAGACCGATACTTATCGCTACGATCCCGCGCGACCTGTGCCATTCATTACCGTACCGACCTCCTCACAGATTGGTGGCCCCGACGACTACTCGGCCATCGAACACCGTGACGATGTGCTAGTGTACATCACGGAACCTCTGAGTGAAGATATAGAAGTCACCGGACCAAGTAAGGTCGATTTGTACGCCTCGTCGTCCGCGCCCGACACCGATTTCATGGCGAAACTGCTCGACGTATGGCCGACGGGCTTCCGGCAGCGCCTCTGCGATGGTATGGTAAGGGCGCGTTTCCGCGAAGGTATGGACAAGCCCTCGCTCATCGAGCCGGGCAAAATTTATCACTATAGCATCGATTGCTGGAACACTTCGCAGGTCTTCAAAGCGGGTCATTGTATTGGCCTGGAGATCAGTTCGAGCGCGTTTCCGAAGTATGACAGGAATCTGAATACTGGAGCTGCATTAGGCGTAACAACGGAGATGAAAGTGGCGGAGCAGCGGATTTATCATGATGCGGAGCATCCGTCGGCGATTGTGTTGCCGGTTATTCCGAGGGAGGATAATGGTTCTCCACTTGCGGGTGACGATGATTATTTTTAGTGGTACCCATCTATTCAGCTAGAATTGTCTCGATGCTCTGGTGAAGTTCGTGCAAGTCTTGTGTGACTGCTGTCCATAGCACATCTGGGTCGGTGTCGAAATATCTGTGTGCGAGGATCGTGCGCATACCAATAATTTCACTCCAGTGTATTTCTGGATGCTGATTTTTGAAATCTGGAAATTCATTTGCAATGGCGCGTGTTGCTTCTCCAATAATATACAGGTTGTGAGTGACCCATGTCTGTATCAGTTCATCGTGATCGAATCTGTCTGGTCCGTCTCTGGTATATTTCATGATTTTTACAATTGCGTCTTGTATATCAAGAAGCCGTTCAGTAATATCTCTCACAGAGCGACTGCCTCTTTTAATATTCTATCTCGTATGCGCTCGCGCAACCCTCGTTCTGTCACAACATCAACACGGTGGCCTAGCAAATCCTGGAGATCCATCAGAAGACCGCCGAGGTCAAAGAGGCTTCTTCCTGGTTCAAGATCAACTAGTATGTCAATATCACTTTTTTCATCAGCTTCACCGCGTGCCACTGAACCAAAGATACGGACATTGTATGCGCCACGCCTTGCTGCCGTGCGAAGAATATCTTCGCGCTTCTCTTGCAAGAGCTTATCAAGAGGCATCGGCATTCTTCTCCTTCTGCTATAGCTTATATGTACATTATAGCATGATTCACACGGCTATTATCAAGCAGTTCCTACGGGGATAGTGGCGCAAACAGACACCATATGCTACTCTATCAAGGATGACATACATTCGTAGGGAGTTGGCTTATGGCTCAGGTATTTGTTCCAGACGACCCGCGTGTGCGAGAGCAGATCGAGCGCGGGACAACTGGCGCTGATCTCAAGCGGGTTCCTCCGGGTCGCTCGCGGCGGGCGCGCCGCTTTGGTTTGATTGATCTGCTTGTATTTCTTGTAGTGATTGCGGCAATATCGTTCATTGTGGCGGCGGCGACTCGCTGGGCCGCGCCGCTTACCCCGGCGGTGAAGATTGATCTCTCGCCATCGGTTTTGCCGCTCTATGCAGGGTACTCGTTGCTGCGTATGCTGCTGGGCTACCTGCTCTCGTTGATCTTCACGCTGGTCTACGGGCGCATTGCCGCGACGCATCGCCGCGCCGAAGCGGTGATGGTACCGGTACTGGATATTTTGCAAAGTATCCCCATCCTCTCGTTTTTGCCCGCTGTGATCCTGGCATTAGTAGCGGCGTTCCCACACTCGAACGTCGGGCTGGAACTCTCCAGCGTGATCCTGATATTTACCAGCCAGGCGTGGAATATGACCTTCAGCTTCTACCACTCGGAACGCACGTTGCCCCAAGACTTGCAGGAGGTAGCGGCCATCTCGCGTTTGCGCCCCTGGCAACGTTTCATCAGGCTGGAACTGCCGTCCTCGATGATTGGCCTGATCTGGAACAGTATGATGAGTTGGGCTGGTGGCTGGTTCTTTCTTATAGCCTCCGAGCAGTTCACGCTGGGAAGCCGTTCGTTTCAATTGCCGGGGCTTGGCTCCTACCTGTTTGCAGCCGCCAACGCGGGAGACACTGGCGCGATACTGCTTGGTCTGGCAACTCTCATCCTGTTGATTGTGCTGCTGGATTTCTTCTTCTGGCGACCTCTGGTAGCGTGGGCCGATAAGTTCAAGATTGAGATGAGCAGTGGAGGCGACGAACCGCGCTCTCCAGTACTCGATGTACTGCGCCGCTCCGCGCTTGTAGCATTGGTGAACCGAAAAGTATTTCGCCCCATCGGCGCGTTTCTGGCTGCAATACTGGATCGTCTCCAGCCTCTGCCCGATTACAATGTTGCGCCACCTGACACAGATCAGCCAGACCATGCTATTTCGCCGCGTCGCGTTGTAGGATGGGTACTGGCAATTATATGTGCTGCGCTGGCCCTGATCGGTCTATGGTTTATGGTACGCTTATTAATTCAGGTCGATCTCAAGTCATGGGGTAGCTTGTTTCTGGCGGCCATCTTCACCTGGCTGCGTACCCTGGCGGCTATTATCATCGGTGTAGCCTGGACGGTGCCTGCCGGGGTAGCGATTGGCCTTTCGCCCAAATGGTCACGCCGCTTACAACCTGTTGTGCAGGTCGTCGCTTCCATCCCAGCTACTGCCGTTTTCCCGATTTTCCTGGTGGCGCTGGTCAATCTGCCGGGAGGGCTTTCGTGGGCCTCGATTCTCTTGATGTTGCTGGGAACGCAGTGGTATATCCTCTTTAATGTGATTGCCGGAGCTATGGCGATCCCCGGTGATTTGCGCGAGGCTACCACCATATATCATATATCAGGTTGGCGAAAATGGCGCACGCTGATCCTGCCCGGCATCTTTCCTTACCTTGTGACGGGCTTACTCACCGCCAGTGGTGGCGCGTGGAACGCCAGCATCGTCTCGGAATATGTACAGTTCAATAATCATACGTTAAGCACACCCGGTCTGGGGGCAAGCATTGCGGCGGCGGCGGCTACCACTCCTAATCCCGACTATCCCGTGCTGCTGGCAGGAACGCTCTTGATGGCTGTTTTCGTGGTAGTCCTGAATCGCCTGCTGTGGAAACGGCTCTACAGGCTGGCGGAGCGACGCTATACACTGGCGTAGGAGAAAGAGATACTATGACGCAATCGAATCAACATACTATATCGAATGGCGCTGTTGCCGCCGAGGTGCTTTTAGAGGCGCGTGTATGCAGCAAGAGCTATGAAGCGGAGGGCAAGCTGCCTAAGGGCGTATCGCCGCACCAGGTGCTGGATAGCATTCATTTATCGATACATAGCGGGGAATTTGTGGCGTTGCTGGGGCCATCAGGTTCAGGAAAATCTACCCTGCTACGTATGCTGGCGGGGCTGATCCAGCCAACGGAGGGGCAGGTGTATTTCAAAGATCAGCCTCAGTATGGCCCGAATCCGCATGTGGCTATCGTATTCCAGTCGTTTGCGCTCTTTCCCTGGCTCACGGTGCTGCAAAACGTCGAAATCGGCCTCGAGTCGCGGCCTCTCACACCCACACAGCGTTTGAAACGCGCGCTGGCCGCTATTGACTTGATAGGACTGGACGGTTTCGAGGATGCCTATCCAAAGGAGCTGTCGGGCGGGATGCGCCAGCGTGTAGGTTTCGCGCGCGCCCTGGTAGTTGAGCCTGAACTGCTCTTTATGGATGAACCGTTTAGCGCGCTGGACGTGCTGACGGCGGCCAATCTACGCAAAGAACTGCTGGGCCTGTGGCGCGAACAGACGATGCCTACACGCGCCATTCTACTGGTGACGCATAACATCGATGAGGCGGTAAGTATGGCCGATCGCATTCTGGTGCTGGGAGCCAACCCCGGCCGCATTCGCGTCGAGTTGCCGGGCTTGCCGGTTGCCGAGCGCTCGTTCCAGGGTGAGGCGCATACGAACTTGGTAGACCTGATCTATCGCATTATGACCAGCCCACAGGACGATGTAGAAAAATTGCTGGCAACGCAGTCACCGCGCGCGAAAACGGGAGAGTTGGTTGTGCCTGCCCAGCGTCCATTCCAGGTGCTGCCGCATGTGGCTATTGGCGATGTGACCGGTTTGATCGAACTGGTACAAACGCGCGGTGGACGTGAAGACCTGTACCAGATTGGACGGCATCTCCAGCTAGAAATAGACGATTTACTGCCCCTGGTAGAGGCGACCGACTTGCTTGGCCTCGCGGATGTGGAAGAGGGCGACTTTGTCTTAACCGAGGAGGGCAAACATTTTGCCGAGGCAGGCGTGCTTGAAGAGAAGCAGCTTTTCCGCGCTCAGGTATTGGAGCATGTGAGCCTGGTGCGTAAAATTGTGCAGGCGCTGCAAGCGGCCCCGCGCCACATCTTGCCAGAAGAACACTTCCTGCAATTCCTGGAAGCGCATTTTGGCAAGGAAGAGGCGCAGGCGCAGCTTGATACGGCCATTAACTGGGGCCGTTACGCCGAACTCTATGCCTTCCAGGAAGATCGCGGCATGTTCCGCCTGGAAGAAGAGGGCGAACCAGCTTCAAGGTGAAGGCTTACTTTTTCATGAGAAGAAAGTAGGCACCTGCAATCACGCCAATCGTTCCCAGTGGAATGAGTATGCTAGCTATCGCTTTTCCTTTGCCGAGACGATGCACGGCCATGATTGCGAAAACCTGAATGACAATTCCGTAAAGGCTCAAAACGGAGTTGAGTATTCTGCCGACACCGGGGATCAACGCCAGTAGTTTGCTTGCGATGCCGAGCGGGGCCTGAATGTAGAGCGAGGCGTTGCATTGTTCCAGAAAGGTCCCCTGCCCGCCCAGGTACCTTGAAAGGAGATAGACGATGCCCATGAGGAGAAAGAAAAGCGCTGGCACCACAACCACCAGCCCATACGAAGTAGCCAACGCGAAGAATCGCTGGAACGCTGTGCCTGTAGACGGGGGAGAGATGAGATTGACCAGTATCCCAAGCGCGGCATCCAGTATGGCCCAAACCAGTAATTGAATCCACACGAGGCTCCAACTAGCCTGACCTTTCTCCTGCACAAATGCGCTTACCGATGGTTTGAGCAGCGCTTTGAAGTAGTGTTGGGGAAGACAAAGAAGGGCTGCGCTTAGTGAAGAAGTCGAGGTACCCTGTTTTACCGCGCCGGTTTGAGCTGAAGCATCGTTTTGCTCAAATGCCGCCTTTTCCTGATCGGGGCTAAATGCCATGATAGTTTCCCTTTCTACGCTTTATGTCGCCATACCGCGTCCATACTATATCTTATCGGCAACTATCGCGCATCGTAACATGACTTTACCGCTAGAGCAATGGAAATAGGAATAATGTATAGACTCTAGCGGCACCAGCATCCAACCGGTTATTGGTCTCATGAAGATTTTGTGCCATTTATCCAGATATCAAACCAATGGGCTATATCATGTAACGTTTCGGGAAAATAATACGTTAAGTCTATGGGGACTGCGAACAAAAACTCGGTAGAATTACCTAAAGGTTTGTTACGGGGTAAATGGTAGAGCTACATCTACTTTATAATAAATGAAGGATTCTCAATATTTATGACTCAGCCATTATCACTGGCGCGCGAACGAACGCGCTTGCTTTCACCGGCATATATCTTGCCAACTTTATTTGTGGTCATGATGGCGGGAGCGTTTATACTTCTCGCAGCCGTCCTGCCTTTGCAGGGCATAGGATCTGACGACGCGCTGCTTTCGCATGGACATGCCCTGTTCTTGTGGCCCGCGCATCTGCTCCTCCCCGGACAGGCGATTCAGTTGATCCTGCCCGCATTCCCGAAATCGTGGCATAGTAGTGCAATCATAAGTTGGCGCGAGACGGCCTTGCTGTTCTGCCTGTTTCTCAATGTCTTTCTACTCTTTCTATTGGCGCTACATGTCCTGCCGAAGATAGTTCGTCTCAAGTATGTCCTGATCTCCGCTTTTCTTCTGGGACTACTCTGTATCTTCATCCCTGTCGTCACATCCTCGGATGTATTTTCTTATATTGCCTATGCCCGTATCGGCGTCGTCTACCATCATAATCCCCTGACCGGTTGGCCGGCATCCATCATCAACGACCAGGTGATTCCCTATATCTACTGGGTCAACCAGCCCTCAGCCTATGGCCCGGTCTGGGCCTTGATTACCAGCTTCTTGCAATGGACAAATGATCATACTGGCTCTACCGGTATTTTGCGCATGGTGATGACACTGCGCATTTTAGGGCTGGCGATGCATCTCGGTTCGACCTGCTTGATCTGGTCGATCAGTGGCTATCTCCAGCGCCGCAGTGGTTTCATCTCAGAAAGCCAGCGCATACGCGCGACGCTGGCTTTCGCCTGGAATCCCCTGCTGCTCTTTGAAGCCTGTGTCAATGCCCACGTTGACATAACGCTCCTTTTCTTCGTCCTGCTGGCTATATGGGTACTGGCGCGCTACTCGCGGCCCACGTTCGAGGCATATATTCTGGCGATTCTCCTGTTTGTGTGCGCTACTGCCATTAAGATCAATATCGTGCTACTCGTTCCCGCATTGCTCATCTATCTCTGGAAAGCGCGCGCCTGGCATTTCTGGCGTATCCTGGCCTTAGCCGCCACTTACGGTGGCACGATCATCCTGCTCTATGCTCCTTTCTGGGCTAATGGTCACATTCTCGATTTGTTCCGCTTCAATCCTGCCACGCTGCGTAATATCAATAGCGTGCCAGAGTTTATCAATCGTTTGTACGATGCATTGACATTTTTCAATCCGTTAAAGCTGTCGCATGGCGCTGTCTCGCCTTCCGAACACCTGACGCACACAACAAGCATGGTTCTCTTCGCGCTGATCTACCTTGTATTGTGCTTGATCGCGCTTCGTCCGGGGCGCGTTGATACGCTGCCTAAGCTGATCGGCTGGATGGCTTTAAGCTGGCTGCTCTACTGTTTCATCGGCTCCCCCTGGTTCTGGCCCTGGTATCTCGTCACCTTCTTCGGCCTCTTCGCCATCCTGGAGGCGCTGCATCCTGAGATGTGGGTATTCGGTATGTTCAAATTGCCCCTGACGGTGCGGCTGCTGGTCTTTAGCAGCCTCGCCCTCTACTGTTTCTTCACCTGGGGCGCGCTCAATAC
The DNA here is from genome assembly GCA_050695155.1 of Ktedonobacteraceae bacterium. Classification (GTDB taxonomy): domain Bacteria; phylum Chloroflexota; class Ktedonobacteria; order Ktedonobacterales; family Ktedonobacteraceae; genus CF-113. The sequence continues at coordinate 7,125 of JBOGTO010000235.1, read as the reverse complement.
GAACCTGCCCGGCCATCCCATGTTCGACCTGGGATACGCGCGCGGCCTCTGGGTATGGCTACTGCCTCTCTTCGCCCTACGCATCCCTGTGAAGCAGATATCGACCAGTGTACGGAAACGATTGTTGCGACAGCGCTATGCCGTATGACGCATATGCCCTTTCCGCTCTACCAAATTGTCCTATGCCAGTGAAATTGTTTCTACACGAGGCGTCTCTATTATGATGAGGTAATAGGAGATGATACATACTAAATAGAGGATGTTGAGCAATGCCAGATATTGATACTAATTTTGAGAAGAAACCGGGCTTTCTTGCCGGGGAGGAGAAAAGATGAGCGAATGGCAAAACAGGCTACATCGACTCTGGCGCGTGTACCTGGTATCCTATTTGCCAGCAGTCGGCCAACTGGTCGTACTTGTCATTGTTGCGACTGCGCTCCTTTGGCCCGCGCCCTTTCAACCGAACGAGTTGCCGGGTACCTGGACAGCTTTATGGTCAGACAGCGATCTACTGATGAACCATTTGCCTACCGCGCTCCTGATCCAGCGTACTTTCGCGCAGGGACACGGCTTGCCGCTCTGGAATCCATATTTCGGCGGTGGTCAACCTCTGGCCGCTGATCCTCTGGCCGCGCTCTTCTACCCGCCAACGCACCTGGTTCATTTTTTCTCGCTGCGCAACTATTATCTTGTACTCATCATGGGACATCTGATATTTGCGGGACTGGGGATGCTGCTGCTGGCGCGCCGCGCTTTCAAGTTGTCACGCCTGGCCGCCCTCACAGCAGCCGTAGCTTTCATGGCAACTCCCCGGTTGCTCAGCCATCTTGGCGCGGGACACGTTACCATTCTCCAGACTGTTGCCTGGTTCCCCTGGCTGGCGCTGGCCTGCTGGGCGACGGTGCGCAATCCGCGCCGCTGGAGTGCGGTATTTGGCTTCTGTCTGGCGATGGCAGTGCTGGCCGGACACCCGCAGATGATCTACTATGGACTGATGATGGTTGCCGGGCTGTCAATCTGGCTTCTCGTGATGCGTTGGAGGCAGGAGGGTCGTAGAGCTTTTCTGATGTCGGCTGCGGGATTAGCGGTGGCTGGATTGATCGGTGTCCTGCTGGCGTCGGTCTATCTGCTGCCAGTAATGGAGTTCACTGCTCGTTCAACCCGCCAGCTTTCAGTAAGTTCTATGGACGGCTATCCATTGCGGCACTTTATACACGAACTGGTTGACCCGAATCCAGCGCCCCAGTTGCCCTGGGAGGGGATGGTGACGCCGGGCTTGGTCGTCCTGGGCCTGGCGCTGATTGCCGTAGTAACACGCTTGCGTAAGGCGTGGCCTATTGTCCTCGGTATCGCGCTTGTGGCCGGGCTTACGATGGGCAATGAATCGCCGCTCTACCATCTTGCGGCGAAGGTCTTGCCCGACTACGATCTCTTTCGCGGCCTTGCCCGTATCTGGTTCGTCGCGCTCGTTCTGTTCGCCCTGCTTGGTGGACTTGGCGCGGACTCAATCCTGCGCGGCGTGCGGCGCATCTGGTCTCGTGGCACGATTGTCGCCGGTTTGTTGATCGTGCTTATCGTGGCGGTCTCGCTCGTGAACACGGATAAGGGCTACGCGCAAGTCGGTAATGTGACTGCGGACACGACGCCTTCTGCCCTGGCTCGCGTGGCGGCACAAATGGCCGGCAACGGGCGCATCTATGCCGTGCAGAGAAACCTGCACCAGGTCAACGCGGTAGACTTACAGGTACCGCTTGCCGATGGCTGGAATCCTCTCCTGATCCAGTCCTATGTTTCCTATATGCAGGACGCGGGCGGGTATACTTTCAGCGGCTATCAACTCACCATCCCGGCCTTCGATGCCTCTGTAATCCAGCCTCGGGCCATATTGCTCGGATATATGAATATAAGCGTTGTCCTGTCGCGGAGGCCGATGACCGACTCGCATCTTGTGCTGGCGGGCAAAGAGGATGGTACGTTGATCTACAAGAACACTGCCAATGCTGGCCCCGCCTTCCTCGTAATGCCCGGACCGGATGGTAATCCGCCATCGCTCAACCATGTACAGCGTATGAGTGACACTGTGCGAACACTTACTCTGACTCCAGAGCAGCAAACGTTCTCCTTTTCGGCCAGCGCTGCCGGGTATCTTGTCATCGCTATGCCGCAGTTCCCCGGCTGGAATGTCGAGCTAGACGGTCATCCTGTGTCAACCTCGCTTTTTGCCGCCACAATGCCCGCGATTCAAGTTGGAGCGGGAACACATACCGTGAGTTATACCTATGCTCCGTCATCCGTGCGTAACGGCGCGATCCTTTCGGGAGTTGGCCTTCTGGCTATGTTTGTGGGGTTGTACGTCGGGTTCTTCTGGAAGCCGCGTAAGCGCCGTGCTGGAAAAGAAGAGCGATCGGAGGATGAGGATATGACAAGTACTTCCAGCGATGAGCAACCTGAAAGCGCTGCCAGTCTGGTAGGGGAAAAGAATATGCAATAGGTGTAGGCAAGGTGTCGGGGATGTCACCCCTCGCTTCGCCTGTCATGCTGAGCGAAGCGAAGCATCTCTGTGCCGGACGCGAGTCAGACCCTTCGCTTCGCTCAGGGTGACAACCGTTGGCCGAGCCTAATTGTCGATGTTCATCAGAGCGGGCTACATCATTACCATATCCGGTTGTCGAAGATCATAAAGGGAAATTTGTTACGTGGCAAGGGTCAATCACAGATTGTTACATCGTTCTATAAAGCTGCTTTGCGTACTGCTTGTTTGTATTACTGCCGCCTGTTCGTCTACAAGTACGCAAAGTCGGCTGGCTAAACCAACACCAACTCTGGCATCTGCACAATCTTCCCCGCAGACGCTGGTTCCTACATTGCGCTCGTTGGCGCAATCACGTCATTTTTACATTGGCTCAACGGTGAATGTGAAGGCGTTGAGCAATGAGCCTGCCTACAGCGCGACGCTGGCGCGCGAATTTAATATGGTGACGCCTGAAGTCTCCATGAAATTTAGCGAGACGGAGCCGCAGCGCGATGTCTATACTTTCGCCAAAGCCGATTCTATTGTAGCTTTCGCGCAGGCGCATCAAATGCAGGTGCGCGGGCATAACCTGGTGTGGTATACCGATTTACCGGCGTGGCTCACAAATGGCACCTTTACCCGCGATGAACTTATCGCTATTCTGCGCGATCATATCATGACGGAAGTGACCAGGTATCGCGGGCAGGTCAACATCTGGGACGTAGTGAACGAGGCGGTAGGCGACGATGGCAACCTGCGCGACTCGATCTGGCTGCGCGGCATCGGGCCAGACTATATCGACATGGCTTTTCAATGGGCGCATGAAGCCAATCCACAGGCGCGTCTCTTCTACAACGATTATGGCGGCGAAGGCTTGGGACGCAAATCCGATGCCATTTATGCGCTGGTGAAAGGGTTGCTACAGCGCGGGGTGCCGCTTGATGGCGTTGGCCTGCAAATGCATATCAGCCTCGACAGATATCCCAATCCACAGGACGTGCTGGCAAATATGCAAAGATTGACCGCGCTCGGCCTGGAAGTGCAGATTACCGAGATGGACGTAAAGACGCAGGATGATACACGCCCCATGCAGGCGAAAATGACGGCGGAAGCGCAACTCTATGGCGAAATGCTGCATACCTGTCTGTCGATAACACGCTGCACCGCTTTCGTGATGTGGGGCTTTACCGACAAGCACTCGTGGATTCCCGCCTACACAGGTCATCCCGATTATCCCCTGATTTTCGATGCCAGTTATCATCCCAAACCGGCATATTACACGTTGATGCAGGTGTTTAACCAGTTCTCTACTTCGCGCTCCACACCTGGGCTTTCATAATGAATTTAACGGTGGTGCAATAAAAACAGCTCCTCTTTTATCCTTGACAACTCCCTCACCAATAAGTCAAGATACACATATGATCTGACCTTGAGCGCAGTGCAGCATTGCTTCCATTATCCCAAAGGATGAAAACCTATGACCACCACCAGAAAACGGACCGAAGTAGAAGAAATAACCCCGCATCTAACTATTGCAACGCAAGAGCATCTTGAGCGTAATCCGGGGATGCCGCTTGATATGGACTGGGTGAGACAGGCGCGCGTCAACCGCAGCGCGGTTGAGCGCAGAGCAGCCACCATTCCGGCGCGCCGCACCGTCAAGAAAGAGTGGCAGGCGGCATGGCTGCTGCGCGCCATTACCTGCCTTGACCTGACAACCTTAATGGGAGACGATACGCCGGGCAATGTGCTGCGCCTGTGCGCTAAAGCGCGTCGCCCGGTCAGGCAGGAATTGCTGGATGCTATGGGTGTGGGGTCTATGAATCTACAAGTGGGGGCGGTCTGTGTCTATCACAACCTGGTGCCTGTGGCAGTCGAGGCGCTGCGCGGGTCAGGCATTCCGGTAGCGGCGGTATCGACGGGCTTTCCAGCGGGACAGAATCCCTTTGAGCAAAAGTTGCAAGAGATTGAGGCATCAGTCAAAGCGGGCGCGGCAGAGATTGACATCGTTATTTCGCGTGCGCATGTGCTGACGGGCAACTGGCAGGCGCTGTATGACGAGGTGCGTGCCTTTCGCGCCGCCTGCGGGGAGGCGCATATGAAGACCATCCTGGCGACCCATGAACTGGCGACACTGCGCAACGTGGATATGGCGAGCCTGGTGTGCATGATGGCTGGAGCCGATTTCATCAAAACCTCTACCGGCAAAGAACCCGTCAATGCTACCCTATCCGTTGGCGTGGTCATGACACGCGCCATCCGCGAATATTTCGAGCGCACCGGCTACAAAGTGGGCTTCAAGCCTGCCGGTGGCATTCGCACCGCCAAACAATCGCTGGATTGGCTGATCTTGATGAAAGAGGAACTGGGCAACGACTGGCTCAACAACACGCTTTTCCGCATCGGGGCCAGCAGCGTGCTTTCAGATATCGAACGGCAACTTTCGCACTTTGTGACCGGCCATTACGCGGCGGCTCACTATAATCCGATGGTTTAGACAAGAGGCGCAATATGGAAGAGCTAAGATCACCTTACTGGACATTTCTTGGAAATCCAAAGGTTTACGACATCGAGAGAGCGGTTCGTGATAAGATTCGAGATTACTGGACTGTTCCAGGCCACGATGTTCGGGCTGGCGACCGTGCAATTATTTGGAAGGCCATGGGCAAGAGTCAGAAGAGAGGAATAATTGCTCTTGCCGAGGTTCTGGCCGATCCAAAGCCCCGTGCAGATACTAATTTGGACTACTGGATAAATCAAAATCGGTCAAATGAGATCATAGATCGAGTGGCTATACGTTACCTTGTTCCTTCACGCTTACCACTCTGGTTGGAAGAGACAAGCCCGGCAGTAATTAGGAAGTTGAAAGCCGCTAATGCCACAGGCGGAAGTGTGTTTCATGTTACTCTTGACGAGTGGAATGCTGTTATGCAGGTGATTGGAGGTTGGCCTGCACCTGAAATTGAAGATGCGGAACTCGCTATCGCCAATGTTGCAGGACACAGCTCATCGAGGCAAGGCTTCTTCATGGATGTTAAAGTGCGTCTGGCAATCGAGCAATATGCTATGCAGAAGGCGATGGCATATTATGAGGAGCAAGGATGGACGGTTAAAGATGTCTCCGCCAGGTATCCCTATGACCTTCTCTGTGAGTCTGAATCTGGGAAAATACTCCATGTTGAGGTCAAGGGGACTACTTCTGATGGGTCGCAGATTATTCTGACACGAAATGAAGTCGAACATGCCCGAAATTATTATCCAGGAGTTGCGCTCTTTGTTCTGGCACATATTCAGGTAGACCAATCTGAAGCAGATCGTCCTCGTGGAGGTGTAAAGCATATAATAGACCCATGGAATGTTGATGAAGGAACACAATCTCCTCTTGCTTTTATGTACACTTTACCGGATAAAGGCGCACTTATGTAGGAGTTATGGTAGCACTTTAATCTGCCATCATGCAGGAATCAGTGCATGGTGTGTGTTTTGAAAGGCAGGCATATCATGAATATCATGGAAATTTTCGATACAATGGAATATGGCCCGGCTCCAGAGGCTGCGAATGCAGGACTGGCCTGGATTCAAGAGCATCAGCCCTTTGGCCTCTTCATCAATAACAAGTGGGTCAAGCCTGCCAGTAAACAGTATATCGAGAGCATCAATCCCGCCACGAGTAAACCGCTTGCCCGTGTCGCCGCCGCCAACAGCGCCGATGTTGATAAGGCTGTCAAAGCGGCGCGGGTGGCCTTTGAAATGTGGGGCAAGACGCCCGGCCATGTACGCGCGCGCTATATGTACGCCATTGCGCGTCACATCCAGAAGCACTCGCGCTTGCTGGCGGTGCTGGAAGCGCTGGATAATGGCAAGACCATCCGCGAGACGCGCGACATTGATATTCCGCTGGTAGCGCGCCACTTCTACTATTACGCGGGCTGGGCGCAATTGATGGAGCAGGAGATGCCCGGTTTCGCGCCCGTCGGCGTTGTCGGCCAGATCATCCCCTGGAACTTTCCCCTGCTTATGCTGGCCTGGAAGATTGCTCCCGCGCTGGCTATGGGCAACACCGTTGTCTTGAAACCGGCGCGTTACACCTCGCTGACCGCGCTCAAATTCGCCGAAATCATGCAGGAAGTTGGCTTGCCTCCCGGCGTCGTCAATATTCTGACGGGCGAAGCTTCACAGGTTGGCGAGGCCCTGGTGCGCCATCCCGATGTCAACAAGATCGCCTTTACTGGCTCAACCGATGTCGGGCGCAGTATTCGACGCGCCACGGCTGGTTCTGGCAAAAAGCTCTCGCTCGAACTGGGCGGCAAATCGCCTTTCGTCGTCTTTGACGATGCCGATCTGGACAGCGTAGTCGAGGGTGTGGTTGATGCCATCTGGTTTAATCAGGGGCAGGTATGCTGCGCCGGTTCGCGCCTGCTCATGCAGGAGAATATAGCGGATCGCCTGACCGCTAAACTGCGCGCGCGTATGGAACACCTGCGCATCGGCGATTCGCTCGATAAAGCGGTGGATATTGGAGCCATCGTCTCGCCGGGGCAACTTAAAGAAATCCAGCGATTGGTAGATCAGGGTGTGCAGGAGGGCGCGGAGATGTGGCAGCCATCGTGGGC
>JBOGTO010000234.1:0-3335 GCA_050695155.1 Ktedonobacteraceae bacterium | reverse complement strand
CAGCATGACAGTTCAGGTGGTTCCTGGAAGGGGGACAAACTACTACCTTGTCTTGCCCCGTTTATCGCGCCCCGTTACATCACGCCGATTACAATTGCGCTGACATTGCCCTCGCCGCCTGCCAGATTGGCTTCGTCTACCAGCAAACGTGCCAGTTTTTGGGCATCGGTCTCTTGCGTAATGCCTTCGGAGAGCAGCGTTTCGAGCCGTTCGTCGGGCAGCATCTGCCACAGGCCATCGGTGCAGAGCAATATCACATCGTTCGCCTCTACCGCGAACTGGAAGCAATCGATTTGCGTCAGGTGCGCTTGCCCAAAATAGCGATAGAGCTTCTTGCCCTTGCGGCTGGTATAAATCTCTTCCGCTTTGAACTGGTTGGCATTTTGCTGTCCCGTATTCAGCGTATGATCGGTGGTGATGCGCTTGAGTCCTTTCCCCGCCCTGTAATGGTAGGCGCGGCTATCGCCTACGCTGGTAATATACAGTTGACGCTTGTGGATCAAGGCTAACACCAGGGTACTTGCCATGTTGGTATCATAGTCGGCGTTGCAGTGATAAATGACCTGGTTGGCGCGGCGCATCGCTTCGTGCAGCCACTGTTCCAGAATATCATCCGGTAGAGCCGCGATATTGCCGGTGAGGGTCATGTTGCGTAAGATTGAGGTGCCGGGACCCGGCGACCATGTTGTCGAAGATGGCAGGGGCGTGGCGAGCAGGGGTAGCAGCACATCCGCGATAGTCTCGACGCCCAGGCGGCTGGCCTCGTGTCCCCCGGCTGACTTGCCCTGCGGGCCGCGCAGCCCATCGGCTACCGCAAACAATCCGAACGGGCGCGGCGGCGGCGCGAGATTGGCGCACAGGCCCTGCGCGATTAGTAGCATATCCTCGTTATCTTCCGTTACGGAATGGCGTCCCCTATCGCTGACATACCCCACCTGGCAAACTTCTGTTACCAGTGGCGAGGTGTCGTCCAGGCGATGACCGCAGCGACGGCAGAAGCGCGAGTTGCTGCGGTTCTCCTGCCCGCACGCGCTGCACGGGTTTTCCGGGATGATGGTGCGTGTGATGATGTTGGCGCTATCCGGGAGCATCGTTATCGTCGGCGTATGAGGGTTGGCCGTGAAATTGAGCGCGGTATTGATGGCATCGGCAAATTCGCGCGCTGTGTGAAAGCGTTTGGCAGGCTCGTTCTCCGTTGCTCGCATCACGGCGGTATCGACGGCGGCATTGAGCTGCGGATTAAGTTCGCTGGGTGGGGGCAAGGTGGCCGCGCCACTACGCACAATCGCCTGAAATGGTAGCAGGCCCGTCAGCATCTGGTAAGCGACAACCCCCATTGAATAGATGTCGCTGGCGGGTTCAGGGTAGCCCAATCCCTGTTCGGGAGCCGTGTAATGTTCGGTACCCAGGGAAAAGCCACCCTGCGTCAATGGGCGTTCTTTTTGCATGGCGCGCGCGATACCAAAATCCGTAATCATCAGTCGCCCATCACTCTGATTGATGAGCAGGTTGGAGGGCTTGATGTCGCGGTGAACGATGCGCTGCGGGTGCGTATGAATGGCGTCAATGGCGCCGGCCAGTTCGTTGATGTAACGCCGCGTCATGTCCAGCGGCAAAGGCTGCTCCGCTTTCAAGAGACCTTTCAACGTGCCGCCGGTAATCAGGGGCATCACCAGGTAGAGCAAGGGACCATCCTGCCCAAAATTCAGGACAGACACGACATTTTTATGTTCGAGCTGGTGCGCGTAACGGGCCTCTCGCCGGAAACGCTCGACGGCTGTTACCTCGTCAACATTCTTGTTGTTCGTCGAAATGACTTTGAGCGCCACCTGTTGCAGATCGAAGGTATCGCTGGCCCGATAGACCGCTCCCATGCCTCCCAGGCCAATTAACGTTTCAATGCGGTAGCGACCGGCAATCAACGCTTCTGGCAGCAGGCACTGGCAAAACGGGTTGCTACACTTGAATGTTCCGGGCGGGTAGTCAGCGCGGCAACGGGGATTCTGGCAACGAGGCATGACAATTCCTTCATCACGAACAATTTTAATGGACTGGCGATTAACACCTGTCCACATTGTAGAGTGACGATAGGATGATGTCAATATTGCTGATGGCATGAAGCGCAGCGCAAGTAGTCGAGACTATGCTGTTAGCATAGATCGTTTGAATATCAATGCTGCAAGCATAGTTTTTGCATTGCAAGCTATGCCAGAAGCAAGTATCGTAATCTATAACATATCACATTTTTGCATGAACAGCTTGAAAGGAAAACAGAGTATGCGCATTCTCATCATTGGTGGCACAAACTTTATGGGACCATTTGTTGTGCAATCTTTGCGCGCGCAAGGCCACGAGGTGACGGTTTTTCATCGCGGCAAAACAACCGCCAACCTGCCAGAGGGCGTGCAGGAGATACTGGGAGATCGCCGGGATTATCCATTAGAGAAACTGCAAAGTATTAAGCCCGATGTGGTGCTGGATATGATACCTATCATCGAGCAAGATGGGCGCGATGTCATGCGGGTATTCAAGGGTGTCGCGCGGCGCGTTGTGAGCATCAGCAGCCAGGATGTATACCGCGCCTTTGGACGGGTCAATCACAAGGAAGCGGGGCCGGTCGATTTATCACCTATCACTGAAGATTCTCCCCTGCGCGAAAACCTCTATCCCTATCGCGGCGAAAAACCCAGAGATGCAGATGATCCCCAGAAATTGCACGACGATTACGACAAGATTTTGATTGAACATGTTGTGATGAGCGAGCCTGATCTCCCCGGCATTGTTTTGCGCCTGCCAATGGTCTACGGGCCGGGCGATTATCAACATCGTATGTTTGCCTTCCTGAAACGTATGGATGACCAGCGCCCTGCCATCCTGATGGACGAGGTTGAGGCTGAGTGGAAATGGTCGCATGGCTATGTGGAGAACGTGGCCGATGCCATCGCGCTGGCCGTCACAGACGACCGCGCCGCCGGTCGCATCTACAACGTTTGCGAGCCGGTCACTTACAGTATGGCCGCGTGGGTCGAGAAAATAGGCGAAGCCGCCGGATGGCAAGGGCATATCGCGCGCATATCGCAGGGGCGTTTGCCGGAGCCGCTGCGCTGGGGCATCAACGCCGCGCAACATATAGTGGTCGATTCGAGCCGCATCCGCCAGGAACTGGACTATGCTGAGCATGTGGATATTGACGAGGCCACGCGGCGCACGGTTGCCTGGGAACGAGCGCATCCCCCCGCCGAAGTGGACGAGAAGGACTTTGATTATACGGTGGAGGATGAATTTTTACGCGCATGAAACATGGCGACCGCGATCGGACATGGCGACCGCAAGGG
>JBOGTO010000233.1:0-2760 GCA_050695155.1 Ktedonobacteraceae bacterium | reverse complement strand
GCCTTGTGCTTGTCCGGCTGGCAGGCGCGATTCGTCTGGGTTCGGTAAGGCATGATGGTCACACTCCAACCAGGACAAGCACAAGGCCCCCACATCCACCCAACCCCGCCCCTTGTCCCTACAGGACGGGGCAATGCTTATTACTGGTTTTTGGTCGTCAACATTCATCAGGGCGGTCTAGCTTCTTGCTTTAACACTACCAACGATGTAGCATAATATCATACAGGAGCAAATGTAAATACCCAGGAGATAACCCGCATGGAAATGGAAATCGAAGCAGGACAGATAGCGCCACAGGTCGAAATCGACCAGGAACGTCAGGTCAGGGCAAAGGCGTATGCTCGGATACGCCGCCGCCTGTCATATATCAGCATGGGCATTGCAGCGATAGGCGTCTGCGTACTGCTTTTCACGGGTATTTCCGGGTGGCTGCGCGACCAGTTGGGCTCGCTCGACTGGCAGCCGGTGCATGGCTGGTTTCCGCTACAAGTATTATGTTTTTTCCTGATCGTGATGCTGGTCTATGAGATCATCACCGCGCCGCTCGGCTATTATGGCTTTACACTTTCGCATCGCTACGGCCTTTCGGTCATGACTATCAAAAGCTGGCTACGCGATCTCTTCGTCGGGCTGCTTTTAGAGCTGGTGTTGGGTATCGCCGCGCTGGAATTAATCTACTGGCTATTGGCAGTGCAGCCGGATAGCTGGTGGCTATGGGTTGCGCTGGCCTTGCTTTTCTTCTCGGTGATAATGGCGAATCTCGCGCCCGTGCTGCTCTTCCCGCTTTTCTACAAGTTCCGCCCCATGCCGGAAGGCGAGTTGACACAGCGTTTGCTCGCGCTGGCAAAGCGCGCCAATACGCGAGTGCGCGGCGTCTACACCTTCGATATGAGCCGCAAGACGACCGCCGCCAACGCTGCGCTGATGGGGCTGGGCAACACGCGCCGCATTGTACTGGGCGATACCATGCTTGACCGCTACACCAACGAAGAGATTGAGGTCGTGCTGGCTCATGAACTGGGCCACCATGTGCATCACGACATCTGGAAACTGCTTATCAGCCAATCGCTCATCACGCTGGCAGGCTTATACCTGGCAAACATCGTATTCCATTGGGCCGTAGAAACACAACGTCTCTATCCCGGTTTCGCGGATGCTGCTACCATTCCCCTGCTGCTCGCGCTCATGGCACTTTTCGGCTTCATCGTCATGCCGCTCAACAACGGCTTTAGCCGCTACGTCGAGTACCAGGCCGACGAATACGCGCTGCAATCCACGCGCATGATCGAGCCATTCAAAAGCGCCATGACCCGCCTGGCAAATCAGAACCTGTCCGATATCAAGCCTTCGCCCATCATCGAATTTATCTTCTACGATCACCCCTCCATTGGTAAACGCCTGAAACACGCCGAGGATTTTGTCTTACGACTTTAATGCCTGCATCAACGCGGCTAATTTTGGCCCGGCCTGATCGGGGGAGCCTGCGGGCATTGACAGGATTGGCTCATCGACGCCTGCGGCGACCCACTGGTCGAGGCGGGTGACGATCTCTCCTGCGGCGCCGATGATTGAGTTGGAGTCGAGCAATTCGGGCGTGACTGCTGCGATGGCTGTCTGCATACCCGACTTCCAACCCTCCTTTACGGCTTCAACCTCTTTGCCGAAGCCGTTGCGGGTCAGCATCTGGGCGTAATAGACACCCATCCTGCCGATGTAATAGGCCAGCGGCATAGCGGCCTTCATGCGTGCCTCCTGGCGCTCCTCGTCGCTCGCGTTATCATCAAGGATGAAGGAGGTGATATAGGGAGCGATAGCCGCGCTGTGCGCAGGTCGACCAGCTATGCGCGCGCCCTCGTCAAGCTGCTGGCGCAGTTCGCCCCATTTGTTGCTCGGCCAGTAGACGGGCAGCACGCCATCAGAGATTTCGCCGGATTGCAAAACGTTTTTCGGTCCCATAGCCGCAATGTAGATGGGAATATCCTTGCGCACCGGTTTGAAACGTAGCGTGAAGCCGCGTTCCAGATTGAAGAACTCGCCATGATAGACAAGTTTCTCGCCGCGCAAGATCATGCGAATGATCTCAACGTATTCGCGTGTGCGCTGCACCGGCTTCTGGAATGGCACACCGTGCCAGTGTTCAACCACCTGCGCCCCCGACGGTCCCAGCCCAAGCAAGATGCGCCCGCCGGAACGCTCATCCAGCGTGGCAGCGGTGCTGGCGATCAAAGCTGGTGTGCGCGAATAAATATTAGCGATGCCCGCGCCAATCTTGATACGTTTGGTAGCTCGCACCAGGTCTGACATCGAGGTAAAAAGTTCATAGCCCCAGGACTCGCCCAGCCAGATAGAGTCGTAGCCAAGCTCGTCGGCAATTTTGACTTTTTCAACAACTTCATCCCAGGCGGCAGGAAAATTGGGGGCATCGGCCATCAACCCGATGCGCTCACTATATGCTCTCGTCATGCGTTGCTCCATGCTTGCTAAATATCGTAGAGGTACGGTTGAGTAGTATGGTTAAGTATATCATAGAAGTTCTTTCACTCGAAAACGGAAACCTCATCCGTAGGGGCGGGGGGTGGTGCTGGGATGGGTGGGGACGCCTGGCGTCGCCCGCGCCCCTGTTCGCATCGTTCTAATCGATGGATGACTCACTTCCTACGGGCGGGCGGCCATGAAGGCCCCCACCCATCCCTGCACCACCCCCGCCCCTACGGATAATTGGAAAGAACGGGCGGGCGGCCATGAAGGCCCCAACCCATC